>NZ_JAIUIM010000007.1:0-296946 GCF_020165615.1 Mesorhizobium sp. BH1-1-5 | reverse complement strand
GTGGGGACTCGACCGGGCTTTCCCCTAAGCACGTCGCGCGAGCACGACGTAGCTAATCGCTTTGGCGCCTTAGCGGACGCTGGCTACGGCGGCGTCGCGGCCGTCGTTGATGGTGACCCAAACGCCCGAATTCTCGGTCGATTGACGCTTGAGGTAGGTGTAGACCGTGTCGTTCCAGGCGAGCACTTTCGGCTCGAGGTTGTCGAGGATGAACTCGCCGAGGCTGGTGCGCACCGTCAACACCGCATGGCCGTCGCCGTTCGGCTGACGCACCACCGTCATCAGCAGGTCGCCGGCGGGGACACCGACGGCCATCAGCTCGCGGCGCTTCTCCAGTCCGTAGTCCTCGCAGTCGCCATAGCCGTTGTCCGGATAGGCCCAGTATTCCTCGACGCCGTAGTTCTCCATGTCCGTGCGCGGCTTGACGCGGACGTTGACCGAATTGTTGACGTTGACGATCGTCGCCCAAAGCTTGCGCGTCAGCTCGACCGGCGGACCCTTCGGCGTCCGCTCGTTGCATTCGGCCGGGATGCGCTGACAGAAATCATAGTGACCGACCGGCTGGGTGGTGCGGCCACCCGTATGCATGAAAGCTGGTCCTGCGCTTGCCGTGCCCCACGCGGAAAGCTGCATCGCCATTGCCAAGAGCAACAGCTTGCCCCTCGTCTTTTTCATTGTTGTAGTCTCCCCGTTTGAGGAGACTGTGCCACGTTGGGATTTATTTGACGCAAAAACCCGAAGTAGATATTGAGTAAAACGCCAGTAGAATAAACATAAAATTTGAACTATCGCGATCTTGGATTGCTCAGATTTGTGAAGTTCCAACGGCTCCGGCGGCCTGCGTCCGGGCCAAAACCGGGCAACAAAAAACCGGCCGCCGAGGGCCGGTTTGCTTCACTTGCGGCGTGCCCCGTGTCAGGAGCGCGATGCGTTGAATTCCTGGTCGAGCGTTTCGGGCCGCTGGATGACAGCGAACTCGATGGCGACGCCGTCCTCGAAATGGCGCACCACCTGGCCGCGCATCGTGCCTAGCGTGACCTGGACGCCGATCGCCGGCTTGACGTCGATCTCGATTGCAGCGCCCGACAGCGACAGGTCGATGATGCGGCACTGATACTGGCGCCCGTCGGTGAGCTGCAGGACGCTCATCGGGTTGCGCGGCGCCACGCGCTCGTGGCGGCGATCCTCGGGCAGGTCGAGCTCATGCTTGTTGGCAAGCCAGGTGAGCTGCGCGGCAAGCTTGTCCTTCTTGCGATCCGAGGCGATGACGGTCATGGCGAAACCGTCCTGCGAAGTGCGCGTCACGATGCCTTCGACACGACCGATATGGTCGATATAGGCGATGACCTTTTCGCCCGGCATGCCGATGCGCTCGGTACGCAACGCAACGTTGCCGGGCGACATATCGATCACCTGGCATGGATGCTCGGTGCGGTCTTCAAGCATGAAGCGCCCGTAAATCTTGACGCGGACACGCTGAAAGTTGCGCCGTTCAGCTCGTGACGGCGCATATTCTACCGCCGCTGACCTCATGACTGCCTACACCCCGTTGGCATTCCGCGCGACGATGCGAGGAATTTCCCCCAAAAACTACAGCAAAGCAGGTTAACAAACGGGAAAAATCGGCCGCGAATGCCAACGCTTGGAGGTCGATTCCGCCGGAAAAATTAACCGTGAGCGAGACAAGAAACACTCGCGGTCGGGTTCATTCGTGACGACCGCCATCGAGGACGACGAGATGGCGGATGCGGCGCACGCGGCCGAGCGCCGAAATGGTCTCCGGAGGATCGAATTCGGCTGGAACGAGCGAAGGAACGTCGATCGCCGGCCGGTTCTTCAGGAACATCGGTTCCTTCTCGGGATCTATCACCCGGATCGTGTCGATAAGCGCGTCGGCGAGCGGGTCGGCGCCCAGCCAGAATGGCTTGTCGGTGGTGGCGATGATGCCGAGGCAGCGCTGGTTCTCGGCGCCGCCGTCCAACGGCAGCGCCAGGAGTTCGAATTTGTTGGAACGGCCGTTGCGGCTGAACCCCTCGAAGGTCATGAGCAGGACCGATTTCTGCTCGAAAACGCCCTGCATGAGCCGCGACACCAGCCGCTGGTCCTTCTCACGCCAGAGCGAGGGAAAGGAGAAGCCCTTGAGCTCCCGGCCGTAATAGGCGCAGAGCCTTGTGCCGGCCAGCCGGAACACGGCTTCGCCGCGCGTGTCGCGCTCGAGGATGAAGGTGTCGGCCAGAAGCAACTTGATGTCCGCCGGCTCCACCTCCGATCGCTTCGGGGCGAGGCGACCATCACGCAGCTGGTTCCAATATTGGAACAGTGCGATCGATCCTTTTTCTTTCATGACCATTCCGCTCCGCACAATCTGTCTTTTGATGTCCCATCGGCGAACAGACAGGGCGCCCTCCGATGACCTTCATGCGGTGCGGAGCAGGATGCGTGCCAGTATCGTTAACGTTTGTTCACGCCTCGGGGCTGTTAAGGTTAACAAGTGGTTTACGTTGCGCGCCGCCGGGGCCCGTGGCACACCAAAACCACTCCAAAACGGTCGTCTCAGCAGCGATCGGCAGCACTTCAGTCACGAGTTTATGGGGAGCAGGGGACTCGACCGGCCGTTCAGGGAAATCCTGGACGGCCTTCTTTTTGATTCGTTCCTGCTCTGATTCGTCCCGTTTCCATGCAGGCGCTGTGGCGATTAGCCGTTTGTGATTCGAAATGGCGTGATCTACATGCTCGCCGAAACCCAAAGTCCGAGACCCGCAAAGAGCGCATGAGCGAGCCTGTAAGCCCGACTGAAAACGAACCGCTGCCGGATGAGGCTCCAGAGCCGCGGCGTCGCGAACCCGTGTTCAACTTGCCGCCTGTGGTGCTCGCCGTGATCGGCATATGCGCGGCCGTCTATCTGCTGCAGCAATACGGTCTGAACGAAACGCAGCAAATGACGCTGCTCTACGACGGTGCCTTCATTCCGGTGCTGTACACCGGCCAATACGGCTTCGACTGGTTCCTGTTCACACGGCCGTTCACCTATGCGTTCATGCATGGGGGCGTTGCCCATATTGCCATCAACATGATCTGGCTCGCAGCCTTCGGCTCCCCGCTCGCCAATCGTCTTGGCACGCTGCGTTTCGCTGTATTCTACGCCGTGACCGGGCTGGCCTCGGTTGTCCTGTTCTGGGCGCTGCATCCCTATGGCGAGGCGCCGCTCGTCGGTGCATCGGGTGCGATTTCCGGCATGATGGGCGCCGCGGCGCGCTATGGGTTCAGTATCGACCGCTCGTCGGGCAAGGCGGCTTTCGCCGGCGAGCCCTTGTCGATCGGCATCGTCCTGCGCTCGCGCGGAGTCATGACTTTTCTCGGTGTCTGGATGGTCATCAATCTGGCCACCGGCCTGCTTGGCTTCGCGCCGGGGATCGACGGCCAGATCGCCTGGGAAGCCCATATCGGTGGCTTCATCGCCGGCTTTTTCGGACTGCGTTTCTTCGACCGCCCGACGGCTGCCGCCTAAAGCAATTCCAGGAAAAGTGTGAGCAGTTTTCCGTCCGGAATTGCGTAGAAACAAAGAGATAGTGCGGTTCGCCGTTTCCGTGAAACGGTGAAACGCACTAGTCCTTAGGCGCACTTGAAATGCAACCAATCACGGCGCACCATGTTGGGGCTGAAAGCCGGTCGGGGCGGGGGCCGGTGTCAACGGCAGTGGAGGACGCCATGACGGTTAAGGCAATTCTTGAAAGCAAGGGCCATGACGTGTTCACGCTCGGGCCCAATGAGAAACTCAGCGAGGCCATTCGCATGCTGGCCGAGCACAGGATCGGCGCGCTCGTCATCACCAATGGCGATCGCAAGATCGTCGGCATTCTCTCGGAACGCGATATCGTCAGGGTGGTGGCCAAGGAGGGCGCCGCCGCTCTCGACGTCGCCGTGCGCTCGGCAATGACCCCGAAGGTCAAGATCTGCAACGAAAACCACACGGTCAACGAGGTCATGGAGATCATGACGCGTGGCCGCTTCCGCCATCTGCCGGTGGAAAAGGCCGGCCTGCTCGACGGCATCGTTTCGATCGGCGACGTGGTCAAGCGCCGCATCGAAGATGTCGAGCGCGAAGCCGAAGAGATGAAGGCCTACATCGCCACAGCCTGAGCAGGCAGGGCGAGGAAACCGCCGGCTGTTTCCAGCCGGCGGCATGTGGCGCGTTCTATCGGTTGTCGAGCTCGGCGCGGACGAGTTGGAGCCCGCGCCGGGTGATGCGGTAAGGCCCGCCATCCGCCGATGAGACGGCCTTCTTCCGCCTCAGTTTTCGAAAGAGCTCCAGGTCGAAGCCCGGATAGCGCCAGCCGTCGCGGGTCAGGCACCGGACCGCGGCGATCTTCCTGCTCTCGTTCTTTTCGATTTCGATACGCCCGCCCTGCGCGAGCAGGTGCAGGATGCGCTGTTCGTTGCGCGATATGTCCATTGGAGAATTTCCCAGGAAAAACAACAAAAGCCGCCGCCGCGAGACATCGCGGCACGGGGTTTTCAGGTTTTTCTGCCCTGCCTCGGCTAGGAGGTCAGGGCTTCACCGGGACTGAGCGTAAGTGGACATCCACTCTCCATTGGGATGGGCGTCCTGTAGGCGAAAGCGGCGAAGAAGGCCAGTGCGCGGCTTTGCGCTTGTCTCGCAAGGCGGTTTGGACTAGCGAAGCGGTACGATTTATACCCTTTCGAGGCGCAGATATTCTGCGCACTCATTCTGGAACTTACGGCAGATCATGAGCATCATCGACACCCGCACCCCCGACGCGAAACGTCTGATCCCCGGCGCCACCGGCGACTGGGAGATCATCATCGGGCTCGAAGTGCATGCGCAAGTGATCTCGGAAGCCAAGCTCTTCTCCGGCGCCTCGACCTCGTTCGGCGCCGCGCCCAACGCCAATGTCAGCCTGGTCGACGCGGCGATGCCCGGCATGCTGCCGGTCATCAACGAGGAATGCGTCAAGCAGGCGATCCGCACCGGGCTGGGCCTCAAGGCCGCGATCAACCACAAGTCGGTCTTCGACCGGAAGAATTATTTCTATCCGGACCTGCCGCAGGGCTATCAGATATCGCAGTTCAAGCAGCCGATCGTCGGCGAGGGCAAGGTGATCGTCTCCGTCGGTCCCGACCGCCAGGGCGAGTTCGAGGATATCGAGGTCGGCATCGAGCGCCTGCATCTGGAACAGGATGCCGGCAAGTCGATGCATGACCAGCACCCGACCATGTCCTATGTCGATCTCAACCGGTCCGGCGTGGCGTTGATGGAGATCGTCTCCAAGCCCGACATCCGCTCGGCCGACGAGGCCAAGGCGTATGTGACGAAGCTGCGCTCGATCATGCGCTATCTCGGCACCTGCGACGGCAACATGGACGAAGGCTCGCTGCGCGCCGACGTCAACGTCTCGGTACGCCGTCCGGGCGGCGAGTTCGGCACGCGCTGCGAGATCAAGAACATGAACTCGATCCGCTTCATCGGCCAGGCCATCGAATACGAGGCGCGCCGGCAGATCGCCATCCTGGAAGACGGCGGCAAGATCGATCAGGAGACCCGCCTGTTCGACGCCGTCAAAGGTGAAACGCGCTCGATGCGCTCCAAGGAAGAAGCGCATGACTATCGCTACTTCCCGGATCCCGACCTTTTGCCGCTGGAGTTCGACCAGGCCTATGTCGACGCGCTCGCCAAGGGCCTGCCGGAGCTGCCCGATGACAAGAAGGCGCGGCTGGTCAATGTGCTCGGCCTCTCGGCCTACGACGCCTCGGTGCTGGTTTCGGAAAAGCCGATCGCTGATTATTTCGAGAAGGTGGCAGCTGGGCGCGACGGCAAGCTCGCCGCCAATTGGGTCATCAACGATCTGCTGGGCCAATTGAACAAAGCCGGCAAGGATATTGAAAATGCTCCGGTTTCGCCCGAGCAGATCGGCGCTGTTCTCGACCTTATCAAGGAAGGCACCATTTCCGGCAAGATCGCCAAGGACCTGTTCGAGATCGTCTGGAACGAGGGCGGCGATCCGCGCCAGCTCGTCGAGAGCCGCGGCATGAAGCAGGTCACCGACACAGGCGCCATCGAGAAGGCCGTCGACGAGGTGATCGCCGCCAACCCGGACAAGGCCGAGCAGGCGCGCGCCAAGCCGACCATGGCCGGCTGGTTCGTCGGCCAAGTGATGAAGGCGACCGGCGGCAAGGCCAACCCGCAGGCGGTCAACGATCTCGTCAAGGCCAAGCTCGGCATCGAATAACGGTGTTTGTCCGCACCGCGAGCGACCGTGATATTGCCGCTATCCGGGCGCTGCTGGCCGAGACCTGGCATGCGACCTACGACGCCATCTATGGCGCCGAGCGGATCGATCGAACCATCGCGCTTTGGTGTTCGCCGGAAAAGCTGAAAGCGCGCATCGAGCGCCCGGACGCAGAGTTCCTCGTCGCCGACGATGGCAAGCGCATCGGCGGCGTCGCCTATGCCGAAAGCGCAGACCAGGGCGCCGTGGTCGATCTGGAGCAGCTTCATGTCGCGCCGGACCTGCAGGGTCGGGGGATCGGCGGCATGTTGCTTGACGAAGTAATGGAGAGCTTCCCCGAAGCCCGCGCCGTGCGCGTCGAGGTGGCGGAAGCAAACAGTCGCGCCGTCGCTTTCTACACGGCGAACGGTTTCGTCCAGGTCGGCCGCGCCGACAATGACGGGCCTGCGCAGTCAGGCATCGCGTCGCTGCTGCTCGAGCGGCCGCTGATCGCCTGATCGCTCGACGCCGCCGCAAGCGCTTCACGTTGTTGCGAGCGGTGCGCCCCACGCCACCCTTTCATTTGACGGCCTGAAGCCCGGCGGCAATGCTGCGACAGCCGACGCGCCTGCGACAAGCCCGGTCGACCGGCGGCACGGTGATGAGGGGGGTTGCCATGCCGAGCCTGCCGGAATTGATGCCGACCGAAGTGTCGGATGAGACGTTTGGCGGCGTGACCTATCACGTTGCCGGAGAACTGGTGCCCGTGCTGTCGGTCGATGTGACCAACATGCCGGTCTATTTCGAGCACCACATCCTGCTCTGGAAGAACACCACCATCGCCATCGGCCTGAAGTCGCTGAAGGGCGCGCTGAAGCGCATGATCGCCGGCATGCAGATATTCGTCACCGAGGCGTCCGGGCCGGGCGTCATCGCGTTCAGCCGCGACGGACCGGGCCATATCGTGCCGATCCATCTCCGGCGCGGCGAGGAGATTCAGGTGCGCGAGCACCAGTTCCTGGCCGCGACCGCCAGTGTCGACTACACCTTCGAGCGGGTGCGCGGGCTGGGAACGATGCTGTTCGGCCAGAGTGGCTTCTTCATCGACCGCTTCCGCGGCGAGACGGGCGACGGCATCGTCTGGCTGCACGGCTACGGCAATGTCTTCGAGAAGGTGCTGGCGCCCGGTGAAACCATTGACGTCGAGCCGGGCGGTTGGCTGTTCAAGGACGCTTCGGTGAAGATGGATACGAGGATCGACCGGCTTTCCAGCGGCTTCTTCGGCGCCGCCATGAATTTCGTCGTCAATCGCTTCACCGGGCCGGGCCGAGTCGGCATCCAGTCGATGTATCTCCATATGCCGTCGGAAGAGTAACGCGATCAGGTGGAGCGCAGCGGCGGCGACAACTCGCGGATCAAAAGCTGGAGTTCGCGCTGGTCGCCAGCGCCGGTCTTATCGAAGATGGTGGCCAGTTGCGACTTGACCGTCCCATCCGAGACGCCGCCGGCCGCGGCGATCTCGCGGCGCGTCAGGCCGGCCGCGACATGACCGGCAACGCGCTTTTCCGCGGCGGTCAATCCAAACAGCGCTGCGATCGTCTCGATCGCCGGCATCGGCGATGCGCCCGCCGGCGCGATGAAGATCGCGGCGGCGGCGCGCTGCGAGATACGGGCCGAGATTTCCCGCCGTGCCAGCGGCATGACATGAGCGACCGCTGGGGCAACTGAGGGCACGGCGGCCTAGACAATGGGGATGTTGATGCCGGCCGGGCCAAGCGCGAATTCGTCGCGCATGCCCAGCTGCACGGCGCAGCCGATCGCGGCATTGGCCGCCGCATAGGCGAAGGAGAGCTGACCGCGCACACACGAAACGGAGCCGCTGTCGGCGAGCAGCGCCTCGGCGGCGGGATTGGCAAAGATGACCTGCATGTCGTCGGCGACGATCAGCACCGGATGGTCGAGGCTTTCGAGGATCGACCGGAAGATTTCCGCCTTGCGTCGTTCCGCCTCGAAAAGGTCGCCGATGGTGACCGCGCGGCGCACATGCGGCGCGAGCTGGGACATCAGCTCCAGATCCTCGCCGGTGATCTGGCGCCGGTCCTTGTCCGTCACCACCATCAAGGTTCCGATGCGGCTTGGCTGCTTCATCAGGGCGACCCACAAGAAATCGTCCAGCCGGTTCGGCTCGACCCATTCGCGCACGATGCGGCTTTCGATCCAGTTCTGCCGGGCATCGGGACCTTGCAGCGCGTAGAAGCTGTCGACCGTGAATGGCTGGTCGATCTCCATTCTGGGCACGGCGGTGAAGAACGGCACGTCCGCGCCGTAGTCGCGCTGCAATGGCTCGAGCAGGGCAGGGTCGCCGCAGGAGATCGAAAAACGCGCGGCATTCGCGGCCGTGTCGACCACCGCCAGCATCGCCAATTGACCTATGGCCACGCGGCATATGGCTTCGAGCGTCGGCCGCCAGCGATCGAGATCGGCGATCGAATCGTAGATTGCCTCGACGATCTGCGGCAGTGCGCGATTGATCGTGAGTGCTGACATGGGCCTTCTCGTGCCGCCATTGAGCTGACGCAGTGTCAGGTTCCACAATACCTTCGCGTAAGGTCGCACACAACCGTCAGGCACGCTTTGCGTCTGTGAATTGTATCACGCGGTCTTTGGCTGTGGCGCGGTTGCACCGGTGCTCCCACCGATCGGCAGGGATAGCTCAGGTGCAGGGAACTTCGACATTGTCGATCAGTCGCGTCGCGCCGAGCCAGGCTGCCGCGAGCAGACGGCCGTCGTGGTCTCGCTGCCAGGGGCCGAGCGTGACGCTCGCGCGGGCGGCGACATAGTCGACCTTCCGAAAGCCTGCTGAGACAAGCGCCTTTGCGGCATCTTCGGTGGCGGTGACCTCATCAGCGCCGGCGGAAAGTGCTGCCGCCGTGCGGCGCAGGATCAAATTGAGCTTGCGCGCGATGTCGAGCTCGGCCTCGCCCAGATAGGCGTTGCGCGACGACATGGCGAGGCCATCGGCCTCGCGCACGGTCGGTGCGCCGACGATCTCGACGGGCAGGTCGAGATCGCGGCAGAGCTGTCGGACGACGCAAAGCTGCTGGTAGTCCTTCTCGCCGAACACGGCGCAATCGGGCGCCGCCTGCAGGAAGAGCTTGGCCACCACGGTCGCGACGCCGTCGAAGAAGCTCGGCCTGAAGTCGGTTTCCAGGCCGCGGGAGGGGCCGCCGACCGAGATTTTCGTGGCGAAGCCAGAGGGGTACATTTCGCTCACGCCTGGCGTGAAAGCGAGATGCGCGCCGGCATCCCGCAGCCGGTCGAGATCGCGCGCCAGCTGGCGCGGATATTTGTCGAGGTCTTCCGTCGGCGCGAACTGCGTCGGATTGACGAAGATCGACACGACGCAACGCTCGGCCCGTTCAAGCGCGACCCTGACCAGAGAAATGTGGCCGTCATGCAGCGCGCCCATCGTCGGCACCATGGCGACCTTGAGGCCGGCCTGCCGCCAGTCCCGGACCTGCGCGCGAAGGGCGGCGACGCTGTCGACGACGATTGGAGCGTTCATGTCTTGTCCTTGCCGGAAGCCGTCGTGAAGACGTGGTCGGGGCCGGGGAAGACGCGGCTGCGCACCTCGGCGGCGTAGCGCGCCGCCGCATCGCCTATCACGCCGCGCAAGTCTGCATATTCCTTGACGAATTTCGGCACGCGGTCGACGGTCATGCCGACCATGTCGTCGACCACCAGGATCTGGCCGTCGCAGTCGGCGCTGGCGCCGATGCCGATGGTCGGTATGGAAATATGACGGGTGAGCTTCGCGGCCACGACCTCCATCGTGCCCTCGATGACGACCGAGAAGGCGCCGGCTTCTTCCACCGCTTCGGCATCGCGGAACAGGGCAGCGATGTTGTCCTGCGTCCGGCCCTTGATCTTGTAGCCGCCGTCCTTCTCGACCGATTGCGGCTGCAAGCCGATATGACCCATGACCGGTATTCCTTCGGTGACGATCGCCGCGATCCGCGAAGCCATGTTGACACCGCCTTCGAGCTTCACGGCCTGGCAGCCCGTTTCCTCGACAATGCGCTTCGCCGAGGCCACGGCCTGCACCGGGGAGGCCTCATAGCTGCCGGCCGGCATGTCGACCACGACGCAGGCCTTGGCCGAGCCGCGCATCACGGCCTGCCCGTGCGCGATCATCATCTCCATCGAGGCGCCGAGCGTGGTGGCGTGGCCATGCAGGACCATGGCGACGCTGTCGCCGACCAGCAGCAGGTCGACATGCGGGTCGAGCAGGCGTGCGACGGGGTAGGTGTAGGCGGTAAGGCAGACGATCGGCACGCCGCCCTTGCGGCCGCGAATGTCTTCGGCGCTGATCCGGCTGTCGGCGGACGGATCCCGGGTCAATCGTCACCTCCCTCAAGGCGCGTCTGAAGTGAGCGGGCCGAGCTTTAGAAAGACAAGGGGCGGTTGGCAAGCGGCGCTGTCGCAGGCGTTGGCGGTGCATCGATTTAGCGCACGAAGCATTTACGTTCAGGGCATGGCAAAACCCTTGCCTTCGCTGTGGCGTGACGCCATAAGCAGGGGAAAGGCAGGAGCCGCTGCCGCCGCGAGGATTTGGATGAAAACTTTCCTGCTGCAGTTCTTCACCTGGTGGAACAGCCAGACGCTCGGCACCCGCTTCCACACCTGGCGCTTCGGCAAGCGGGTCGGCCAGGACGAAGCCGGCAACGTCTATTATGAAGGCGGCGTCGATTCGGAAGGTCGCACGCGCCGCTGGGTCATCTATCGCGATTATTCGGAAGCTTCGAAGATCCCGCCTGGCTGGCATGGCTGGATCCACCACCGCGTCGACACCGCTCCCTCGAGTGAAGGCTACAAGCCGCGCGAATGGCAAAAGCCGCATCAGGCGAATTCGACCGGAACGCCGTCGGCCTATCGGCCGAAGGGCTCGATCCTGACCAACCAGCACCGTCCGCAGGTGACCGGCGATTACGACGCCTGGACGCCCGGATCGTAGTACCCGGTTCGCAATCTCAGGCGCTGCTTCGGTCCTTTATCGCCACAATTGGCATTTAGCTGCTTGCTGACTGCGCAGCCATGACTAGCCTTGGGCGTTGAGAGAATCACCCGGGCGCAACCACCGGTATTTTGCATGAGCTCTTTCGGCCATACTTCAAGGGCGCTGATCGCGGCGACGTCGATTCTGGCTGCTTCGACGGCAGCCTTCGCCGCCGCGCAGGCGCCGGCTCCGGCGCCTGCGGCCTCCGACCGCATCACCAATCCGGTGGCCGAGTTCGCCGGCATCGACAAGATCACCGGCCGCATCATCACCTTCGACGTCTATGTCGACGAGACCGTGCAGTTCGGCGCTTTGCAGGTGACGCCTCGCGTCTGCTATTCGCGGCCGGATACGGAGCAGCCGAAGACCGATTCCTTCGTCGAAGTGGACGAGATCACGCTCGACCGCAAGATTCGCCGCATCTTCACCGGCTGGATGTTTGCCGAAAGCCCCGGCCTCAATGCCGTCGAGCACGCCGTCTATGACGTCTGGCTGAAAGGCTGCAAGCAGAAGTCCGACGTGCCGCCGCCGACCGCGGCCAAGGCCGACACCGCCAAGCCGAAGACCCAGGCCGCCAAGCCCAAGGCTCCGGCGCAACCTGCCGACGCCGCGTCCGAACCGGCTGACGACGAGCCCTCCAACACCAACTGATCTCGGAACCTGCCCGCCCTTTGGCCGTTCAAATTCGGCAGGGCGAGGAGGATTCCGCGATGACTGTCACGAAAACGATCACCGCCAACAAGCAGGAGCTTCTCGACATCGAGAAGGGCTTTTGGTCAGGCGATTCCGCTTACTATGAAGCCAATGCCGACGTGGAGTGCCTGGTGGCGTTCCCCCAGATGGCGCAAGCGATGACCAATGCCGCTCTCGCCAAGACCGCCTCCACGCCCAACAAGTGGCGTAACCTCGACATCAAGCTGAAGGGCATGGTCGAGCCGGGCAGCGATATCGTCATGCTCACTTACGAAGCGCGGGCCACGCGGGAAAATGGCGAGCCGTATGCGGCGCTGGTCAGCACCGGCTATGTCCATCGCGCCGACGGCTGGAAGATGATGTTCCATTCGCAAACGCCGATCGAGGCGGCATCGCAAGCTCAAGGATAGAAGGCAGCCTCGCCCTTCAGCGCCTCGGCGAGCAGCTTTTCATACTGGCCGCGCGGCACGTCGACGGCGCCGAAGCGCTTCAAATGCTCAGTGGTGAACTGCGTGTCGAGCAGCGCGAAGCCGCGCGCCTTCAGTCGTTCGACGAGGTGGTAAAGGCAGGTTTTCGACGCGTCGGTCTCCCTTGCGAACATGCTTTCGCCGAAGAACACGCGCCCGAGCGAGACACCGTAGAGGCCACCGACCAGCCGGTCCTCGCGCCACGCCTCTACCGAATGGCAATGGCCCAGGCGATAGAGCTCGACATAGGCTTCGCGGATCGGTGCGTTGATCCAGGTCGAGCGGCGCTCCTCACGCTTTTCGGCGCAGCCGTCGATGGTCGCCTCGAAATCGAAGTCGTAGCGGATCTCGAACGGATGCCTGCGGATCGTCTTCTTGAGGCTGCGCGGCGTGTGGAACCCGTCCAGCGGAATGATGCCGCGCGTCTCCGGTCGCACCCAGAACACCTCCGGGTCGTTGGCGCTCTCGGCCATCGGGAAGACGCCCGAGGCGTAGGCCCGGAGCAGCAGGTCGGTCGGGATGCGATAGCCGGGCGCGTATGGGCGGGTCATCGCATCCCCGTGCTATTCACCCTTGGCCAGGTATTTTTCCAGCCAGTGGATGTCGTAGTCGCCATTGGCGATGTCGGGATTGCCGACAAGATCACGGAACAGCGGCAGTGTCGTCTTGATGCCGTCGACGACGAATTCGTCGAGTGCGCGGCGCAGCCGCATCATGCATTCGACGCGGTTGCGGCCATGCACGATCAGCTTGCCGATCAGGCTGTCGTAATAGGGCGGGATCTTGTAGCCGGAATAGACGCCGGAATCGACGCGGATGCCGAGGCCGCCGGGCGTGTGGAAATGCGTGATCGTGCCGGGCGAGGGCACGAAGGTGCGGGGATCCTCGGCGTTGATCCGGCACTCGATGGCATGGCCGTTGAACTTGATGTCTTCCTGCCTGACCGACAGCCCGCCGCCCGAGGCGACACGGATCTGCTCATGCACGAGGTCGATGCCGGTGATCGCTTCGGTCACCGGATGCTCGACCTGAAGACGCGTGTTCATCTCGATGAAATAGAACTCGCCATTCTCATAGAGGAATTCGATCGTGCCGGCGCCCGAATAGCCGAGATCGGCGATCGCGTTGGCGCAGATGTCACCGATGCGCGAACGTTCCTCGGCATTGAGCGCCGGCGAATTGGCTTCCTCCCAAACCTTCTGGTGGCGCCGTTGCAGCGAGCAGTCGCGTTCGCCAAAATGCACGCCGCGGCCGGCGCCGTCGCCGAACACCTGCACCTCGATATGGCGCGGCTTCTCCAGATATTTCTCGATATAGACAGCGTCGTCGCCGAAGGCCGCGCCCGCTTCCGACTTGGCGGTCTGCAGCGCGACCTCGAGATCCGCTTCGGTATGCGCCACCTTCATGCCGCGGCCGCCGCCGCCGGCCGAGGCCTTGATGATCACCGGATAGCCGATCTCGGCGGCGACGCGCTTGGCTTCCTTTTCATCGTTGATCGCGCCGTCGGATCCGGGCACGACCGGAATGCCGAGACGCTTTGCCGTGCGCTTGGCCTCGATCTTGTCGCCCATGATGCGGATATGGTCGCCCGACGGGCCGATGAAGGTGATGTTGTGGGCGGCGAGGATGTCGGCAAACTTGGCATTCTCCGACAGGAAGCCGTAGCCCGGATGCACTGCATCGGCGCCCGTGATCTCGCAGGCGGCGACGATTTGGTGGATGTTGAGGTAGCTCTCGCGCGACGGCGGCGGGCCGATGCAGACGCTCTCGTCGGCAAGCCGCACATGCATGGCGTCGGAATCCGCGGTCGAGTGGACCACCACGGTCTGGATGCCGAGCTCCTTGCAGGCGCGCAGCACCCTCAGAGCGATTTCGCCGCGATTGGCGATGAGGATTTTCTGGAACATCTCTTGGCTGTCCCGGCTCTACTCGAGGACCACCAGCGGCATGCCGTATTCGACCGGCTGGGCGTCCTCGATGAGGATCGCCGTCACAGTGCCGGCGCGCGGCGAGGGGATCTGGTTCATCGTCTTCATTGCTTCGATGATGAGCAGCGTCTGGCCTTCCTTCACCTTCTGACCGACTTCGATGAACGCCTTGGCATCGGGCGAGGGCGCCAGATAAGCGGTGCCGACCATCGGCGAGGGCACGGCATTCTTGGACAGGTCGGCGGCCGCTGCCGCAGGCGCCACGGCCTGAGACGCAGTGGCCGCTACCGGGGCCGCAACCGTAAGCGGTGCGGCCACTGCATGCACAGCCTGTGCCTGGCGCGACACGCGCACCTTGAGGTCGCCGAGCTCTACCTCGATCTCGGTCAGATTGGTGTCGTTCAGGATGCCCGCCAGGTCGCGGATCAGCTGCTGGTCAACACCGGTCTTTTTTATCGACATTTTCGAGCCTTCTGTTTGGGGGCCGGTCACAGGCGTGCCGCCAGTGCCTGCAGCGCGAGCTTGTAGCCGAGCGGCCCGAACCCGCAGATCATGCCGACAGCGACCGGCGCGACCATGGAGACGTGGCGGAAGGGCTCCCGCGCGTGGATGTTGGAAAGATGGACTTCCGCGACGGGCAGCGGCGCAATTGAGCGGATGGCGTCGTGGATGGCGATCGAGGTGTGGCTGTAGGCCCCCGGGTTGATGACGATGCCTGCCGCCTTCTCACCGCCTTCCTGGATCCAGTCGACCAGATCGCCCTCGTGGTTGGACTGGCGAAAGTCGATCTCGAGTCCGAGCGCGGCGCCGGCCGCCTTGCAGTCCTCGGCGATGGCGGCAAGCGTCTTGCCGCCATAAATCCCCGGCTCGCGCTTGCCGAGCGCATTGAGATTGGGACCGTTGAGGACGAAAATCGTTTTCAATATGCCGACCTTGTTCTACGCCGACCCCAAGCCGGCGCACTGGGCCTCTATAATGGGCATAGCCGCCCGCGAAAAGAGCGCAAGTGCGTTCTTGCGATGTCCACAGCGGTCGGCTTTTGCATCCGCAAGCGCTTACAGCGCGCTCTTGGCCTCTTCGATCTTTTCCGCCAGAACCTGCTGGCCGAGCGCTCCGAAGATCACCTCGTTGCCGACCACATAGGACGGCGTGCCGGTGATCGACAGTTTCGTTGCAAGGTCATAGGTGCGCGAAAGCGTTTCGGCGATGCGAGGGTCCTTCATCTTCTCGCGCAGCGCCGCCTCGTCGGCGCCGAGCGAAAGCGCCACCTTGATGGCGGTCGCTTCGGTGGCGCGGCCCTGGCCGCCAAGCAGCGCGGTGTGGAATTCGCCGTATTTCTCCGGATGCATCAGGTGGAACGCCATGGAGACGACGCTGGCCTTCTGCGAATCCGGGCTGAGGATCGGGAATTCCTTGAGCACGAAGCGCAGGTCCGAGTCGGACTTGGTCAGCGCCTGCATGTCCTCGATGGCGCGTTTGCAGAAGCCGCAATTGTAATCGTAGAACTCGACGATCGTGATCTTGCCCTTCGGGTTGCCGACGACGCCGTCGAAGGTAGAGTTGAAGATCTCATCCTTGGAGTCCTTGATCACGCCGAGCGCCGCGAGCCGCTGCTCTTCCTTCTGCTTGGCCTCGAGCGCATCCTGCACCTCGAGCAGAACCTCAGGGTTCTTCAGGAGATAGTCGCGGATGATGCCCTCGACCTCCTTGCGGTCGATCTTGGTGTCGGCAGGCGCCTTGGTCTCGGTGGAGGACGTCACCTGCGCTACTTGCACGGTATCGGCCTTCGCGGCCTGGGGGTTCCCGGCCACGAAACCGAAGGCCAGCATGCCGAGCGCCACCGCCAGACCGCCAGCACTGCCAAGCAGGATTGCCTTGTTCATGATTATCGATCCTTTTGCCTGTCCCGGTGAGCCTTGGTCGCGGCCAACGCCCGGGAGGTTCATTTGAGTTTGTTCGATGGCGTGTAGTTTATAATATCCTGAGCGCGGACCCAGTGGGGTTCGCCACGCTTCAATTTCTGTTGAGCGCGCATGGCGAAAATCTTCGCGTTCTTGTAGTCGCCCGAATAGTAATGGCCCTCGGCGGTGGCGAGATCTGCGGCCGGAACATCGCCGAGTTCGCCATAGACCTGCGCCAGAAAGCGATAAGCATCGGAATTCTCTTTGTCCCGCCCGACGCCATTATTGAGCTGGGTGACCGCCTTCTTGAGCGAATCGGGCGTGCCCACAGCCATCAGCGCCTGGCCGAGGGAGACCAACAGCAGGCCGGAGCGTGCCGGATCGAGGCTGACCGCCTTGGCATAGGCGTCCGCCGCATCCTTCGGCTTGTTGATCTTCATCAGGATATCGCCGCGCAATTCCTGGAAATACGGGTTCTTCGGCTGTTCCTTGATCAGCGCCGCCGTCTTGGTCAGCGCCGCGCCCGGATTGCCATAGAGATAGGTCTGCTGCGCATCGCCGTAGCGCGAGGCGAGGCTGGTCGGGTTCTTGCGCATCAGTCGCGCGACGGCCGCCTGTCCCTGCATATAGGCGGCGATCTTGATGCGCATCATGTCGTGCCGCTGCTGCAGCGCCGCCGGGTCGATGGTGTTGACGAACGGGCTTTGCTTGACGAGCGCTTCAAGGTTGGCGATGCGCTCCTGCGGCATCGGGTGGCTGATCCGGTAGGGGTCGACCTGGGTGCCGGCGAGCGACAGCGCGCTCTGGAAGCGGCCGAAGGTTTTCAGCATGCCCATGCCGGACTGGCCGATGGCGTTGAGGTAGGTGATCGCCGAACGGTCGGCGGTGATCTCTTCGGTGCGCTGGTAGGCAAGGATCGAGCGCTGCGCCATCTCCCCGCCGCCGGCGGCGACGCCCATGCCGGCGCCGGCAAGGCCGCGGCTGTTGGTGGTGGCGCCGGCAACCATGGCGCCGGCGCCGAGCAGTGTGGCGATGATGGCCATGGTCTTGGCGCGGTCGAGCTGGTCGCGCAATTTCTGCTGGTGGCCGCCGGCGATATGGCCGGCCTCGTGCGCGATGACGCCGATGATCTCGTTCGGCGTTTCGGCCGTCACCAGCGCGCCGGTGTTGATGAACAGGCGCCGTCCAGTGACGAAGGCGTTGAAGCTCTGGTCGTTGACTAGGACGATGTCGATGCCGTCATTGGCAAGTCCCGCCGCCTTGAAGATCGGCCGGGCATAATCGCGCACCAGCGCCTCGATCTCGGCGTCGCGCACCACCGGCACGCCTTGCGCGAAGACGCTGACCGAGCTCGAAGCGGCAACGGCGGCGGCAAGCATAAGCGTCGCGAAACCGCGCGCGGTTCGGCCGAGGGAAATGGATTTGCCAATCGATGGTCGGGGTCGGCTCAACATAGGTCCACTGGTAGACGAGCGGGCGAAAGATGAAAAGTCGGCGCCGGTAACTTCCTGCGCGCTTGTGATCCCCACATCAATCGGGCATTTGTGCGGCGCTGTCCTTTAACTAGGGTAGTTCAAGGCAAGTCTGCGCTGGCTTGCGTCCGGAATTTCACCGAACAAGGGCAGTTGGAAGAGGTCAAATGGTCGTTTCGCTTTCGCGCCGAGGGGAAGTCGAGCCGTTCCACGCCATGGACATTCTGGCCGAGGCCAACCGGTTGAAGGCAACCGGCGTGCCGGTGGTGTCGATGGCCGTCGGACAGCCGTCTGATCCCGCGCCGGTCGGCGTCCGCGAGGCGGCGGGCGCGGCTCTGCGGCATGGCCGCATCGGTTACACCGACGCCTTGGGCCTTGCCGATCTGCGCAAGGCGATCGCGGCGCATTATGGCGAGCATTACGGGATCGACGTCACGCCGGCGCGCGTTGCCGTCACGACCGGTTCGTCAGCCGCCTTCAACCTCGCTTTCCTGGCCATGTTCGATCCGGGCGACCGCGTCGCCATCGCCGCGCCCGGCTATCCGGCCTACCGCAACATCATGGCCGCGCTCGGCATCGAGATCGTCGAGATCGAGCTCGGCGCGGATGCCTATCTGCACGCCGAGCATCTGAAGGCCGCGCATCGCGAGAAGCCGCTGAAGGGCGTGCTGTTCGCCAGCCCCGCCAATCCGACCGGCGCGGTCATTCCGGCGGACGAGCTCGCTGCGCTGGTCAAGACGGCCGAAGAGCTCGGCATCGCCGTCATCTCGGACGAGATCTATCACCGGCTGGCCTATGCGGCGCCCGACGTCACTGCGCTGGCGCATGGCGCCAGCGTGACCGTGATCAACTCCTTCTCGAAATATTATTGCATGACCGGCTGGCGCATCGGCTGGATGGTGTTGCCGGAAGAACTGGTGCGGCCGGTCGAGCGTGTCGCTCAAAGCCTCTATATCTCGCCGCCGGAACTGTCGCAGGTCGCCGCGATCGAGGCCTTCAAGGCGACGGAGGAGTTGGAAAAGGTGAAGGCGCGCTATGCCTGGAACCGCGACCTCCTGATGAAGCGTCTGCCGGAACTCGGCTTTGCGCTCGCAGCCCCGATGGACGGCGCCTTCTATGCTTTCTGCGATGTCACCCGCCACACCAATGACAGCATGGCCTTTGCCCGCAAGATGCTGGCCGAGGCGCATGTCGCGGCCACGCCTGGTCGCGATTTCGACCCGCTGCAGGGCCACCGCACCATGCGCTTTTCCTACGCCGGCAGCCATGACGACATGGTCGAGGCGCTGGCGCGCATCGAACGCTGGCTGAAATAGAAGCCATGCCGGAACTTGGCCAAGCATTGGCGGAAGTGGCCGCCGAAATGGCGGAACGCACCGATCGCGGCGACGTGGCGACCTACATCCCGCAACTCGGCAAGGTCGATCCGAAGAAATTCGGCATCGCCGCCGTGACCAATGATGGCCGCGTCATCCTTGCCGGCGACGCCGACCAGCCCTTTTCGATCCAGAGCGTCTCGAAAGTCTTCACGCTCACGCTGGCGCTGGGCAAGGTCGGCGATGCGCTCTGGCAACGCGTCGGCCGCGAGCCCTCCGGCAATCCGTTCAACTCGATCGTCCAGCTCGAGCATGAGAACGGCATTCCCCGCAATCCGTTCATCAATGCCGGCGCCATCGTCGTCTCCGACGTCCTGCTCGCCGGCCATCAGCCGCGCGAGGCGATCGGCGAAATCCTGCGCTTCATCCAGTTCCTCGCCGACGATGAGACGATCATCATCGACCGCGACGTGGCGGCATCCGAGCGGGCCACCGGGTATCGCAATTTCGCCCTGGCCAACTACATGAAATCCTTCGGCAATCTCCATCATGCCCCGGAACTGGCGCTGGGTGTCTACTTCCACCACTGCGCAATCGCCATGAGCTGCCGCCAGTTGGCCATGGCTGGCCGGTTCCTGGCCAATGGCGGCAGGAATCCGGCGACCGGGCATTCGGTCGTGTCGGCCGAGCGGGCGCGCCGCATCGGCGCGCTGATGCTGACCTGCGGCCACTATGACGGCTCCGGCGATTTCGCCTTCCGCGTCGGCATCCCCGGCAAAAGCGGTGTCGGCGGCGGCATTTTAGGCATCGTGCCCGGAGTGGCGTCGCTGGCCGTCTGGTCGCCCGGCCTCAACGAAAACGGCAACTCCAAGCTCGGCTCCATCGCGCTGGAGAAGCTCGCCCGGATGATGAACTGGTCGATCTTCGCGCCTTGAAGCAAGGCGTCCTGCGCGAAAACGAAAATCCCGCGCCGAACGCGGCGCGGGATTTCTCAGGAGATCAATCTAACGATCTGAAAGGTTTAGAAAAAACCCTTGCGCTGCCACCAGCCGGCGCGCTTCGGCTTCTCCTCGGTCTTGGCCTCGTCGGACACTTTCGAGGATACGACGGGAACAACCGGCGCGTCGACCGACTGCGGCTTGCGCCGCGTCGGATGCGCGCTGGCGGCAGGCTCCGCCTCGGCCGCAGCGGCGGCCTCCGGCTCGGGCTCGACTGCCACGCGCGCGACCTGGGCTTCCGCCACGGGTTCGGACACCGTCTCGGCCACCGCTTCCTCGGCCACCTTTTTTGCTCTGGAGCGGCGGGGCTTCTTCGGCTTCTCGACCGCCTCGGCATCGTCATTGGCCGCCGCGGGAGCGGTAGGCTGCTCGGGCTCGGCTGCTACCACGGGCTCGCCAGCGGCGTCTTCACCTTCAGCGGCATCTTCCCCGACGCCGCCGGCAACTGCCTCTGAAGCCTCGTCGTCATGGCGATTGCGCTTGCCGCCGCGCTTGCCGCGCCGCCGCTTCTTGGCTGAACTGTCCTCGGCAGCCGCCACGGCTTCGCTGTCGGCGGTCACTTCCTGAGCGGCTTCTTCCGTTGCATCTGTTGCATCGGCGTCGGTTTCGCCAGCCTCGGTCGGTGCTGCCGCGGCATCGTCACTGTGCTCGCGGTCGCGATCCCTGCCGCCGCGCCGCCGCCGGCGCTTGCGACGCTTGCGATCACGGCCTTCGCCGTCCTCGGGCCGCTGCTGGTGCTGACCCTGCTGCTGCGGGTGGCGCGGCTGCTCGGCCCGCGTCGAAACCTCATCTTCCTCTTCCTCGACGACGATCTCGTCCTCGGGCTCCTCCGGCTCGACATAGGCCGGCAGGCTGCGCACCTCGACAAAGCCTTCCGGCTTTTCGGCAACGGCGCCACGGAAGATCGCATAGTGCTGGGTGCCGAGCGTCTCGTCGGCCTCGATCGTGATGGTCAGGCCGAATCGGGCTTCGAGTTCCACTAGGTTGGCGCGCTTGTGGTTGAGCACGTAGAGCGCGGTCACGGCCGGCGTGCGCACGATGATGTGGCTGCGCGAATCCTTGAGCAGGAATTCCTCGATCGCCCGCACCACCATCAGCGCCACGGAGGAATCGGAGCGCACATGGCCGGTGCCGCCGCAATGCGGGCAGGGCTTCATGGTCGATTCCAGCACGCTGGCGCGGATGCGCTGGCGCGACATTTCCATCAGGCCGAAATGCGAGATGCGGCCGACCTGGATACGCGCGCGGTCGTTCTTGAGGTGATCCTTCAGCCGCTTCTCGACGGAGCGGTTGTTGCGGTTCTCCTCCATATCGATGAAGTCGATGACGATGAGGCCGGCAAGGTCGCGCAGCCTCAACTGGCGCGCGACTTCCTCGGCCGCTTCCAGATTGGTGTGGAGCGCCGTTTCCTCGATCGAATGCTCCTTGGTGGAGCGGCCGGAGTTGACGTCGATCGAAACCAGCGCCTCGGTCTGGTTGATGATGATATAGCCGCCGCTCTTCAGCGTCACCTGCGGCTGCAGCATGCGGTCGAGCTGCGCCTCGATGCCGTTGCGCACGAAGATCGGCGTGGTATCGCGGAACGGCTGAACCACCTTGGCGTGGCTCGGCATCAGCATGCGCATGAAGTCCTTGGCCTCGCGGTAGCCGTCCTCGCCGGAGACCAGGATTTCGTCGATATCCTTGTTGTAGAGGTCGCGCACCGAACGCTTGATAAGGCTGCCTTCCTCATAGACCAGGGCAGGGGCCGACGATTGCAGCGTCAGGTTGCGGACGTTTTCCCAAAGCCGCATCAGGTATTCGTAGTCGCGCTTGATCTCGGCCTTGGTGCGGCTTTCGCCGGCGGTGCGCAGGATGACGCCCATGCCTTGCGGCACTTCGAGGTCGGCCACGACCTCCTTCAGGCGCTTGCGGTCCTGCGCGTTGGTGATCTTGCGCGAGATGCCGCCGCCGCGCGCCGTGTTCGGCATCAGCACCGAATAGCGGCCGGCAAGCGAGAGGTACGTGGTGAGCGCAGCGCCCTTGTTGCCGCGCTCTTCCTTGACCACCTGCACCAGGAGGATCTGGCGACGCTTGATGACTTCCTGGATTTTGTACTGGCGGCGCACCGGCTTGCGGCGGCTGCGGATCTCCTCGAGCGCATCTTCGGCGCCGACCGATTCGACCTCGTGCTCGTCCGAATGCGAGGACGAGACATCCTCCAGCATGCCGCGATCGTTGTCGCTGGCGGTGGCTTCGCCAACCTGCTCGGGGCCAGTCTGCTCGGGCTGATCCGTTTGCGGAACCGACTCGGAAATCACGTCGGCTTCGACGCTTGCGGCGATCGAGGTGGGCCCGCCTTCGGACAGCTTGCCATCCTCGTCGTCGGCAGCTGCGGCGTCGCCGCCAGTCTCTTCAGACGTTTCCGACGCGACCTCGACGGCCTCGGAGATCGTTTCGGCATTTTCCGCTTGGGCATCGGCGGGCTCGCCGGCGGTATCCTCGCCCTCCGCTGCCTCGGCAGCGGTTTCGTTGGTCGCTATGGCCTCAGCCAGGCTTTCCCCGCTTTCCGGGAAAGCAGCGTCGTGCTTGTGCTCGCCGCGGTCACGGCTCTTGCCGCCACGACGCCGGTTGCGTCGGCCGCCGCGATCGCGCGCCTGCTGCTCTTCGCCGTTCTCGGCCTCCTCGTCGTCTTCGTCCTCGGCCTCCTGCGCCTCGGCGCGCAGCAGGGCCTGACGGTCGGCGACCGGGATCTGGTAATAATCGGGATGAATTTCGCTGAAGGCGAGAAAACCGTGACGGTTGCCGCCATACTCGACAAAGGCTGCCTGGAGGGAAGGTTCGACGCGAGTTACGCGGGCGAGATAAATGTTTCCTTTGAGCTGCTTCTTGTCCTGGGATTCAAAGTCGAATTCTTCGATGCGGTTACCGCGAACGACGACAACGCGTGTTTCCTCCGGGTGGGAGGCGTCTATTAGCATTTTGTTGGGCATTATTTTGTTTCCTGCCGGCAGCCGACGGCCGCAGCTGGCGTGGCAGTGCCCGCCGCTGTGCGCCTGTATCTGTGTGCATGCCGGATAATTGAATGTCCGCCGGCCGCCGCTTGAGCGCAATGGCGGTGCCGCCCGCAGCCAATATGGCGCGGTTTGATGCGGACCTTTCCATGATTGCGCTTGAAGCCATCGGCACCCAGCAGAACCTTTTGAACCAAAGCCCGGCTGAGCCGGACCAGCTTGTTTGCTCACGAAGAGCCGGCGCGGGGCAAACCCGGCCGTTTTCCTCACGCAAGCGATTCCCCCGCCACGGGAGCACGCCTGCGAAAATCGTCGCGACCACCTGAGCCCGGAAGGATAACGGAGCCGCCTTTGCATCCGACCTTTGGCAGGAAACTGCTGAGGCGAGCGGTTCCAGGATTGCAGTGATCCAACGTCGCTTTTATGATTTGGCGGGATGGAAGGCAACCCCGATTTCGGATGCCGGCAAAAAGCGCTTCCGCAGGGGAAGGTGCCTTTCGTCGCGCCCATGAAAGGCTTGGTTAACCTTCTCTGAATACCAATCGTTAATCGAGTTGGTGGCCTGACAGGCATTCGGCGAGCAGGCCGGGCGCAAATGCGTCAAACCGGGAGCGGCAAGTAAGAGATGGGACCGGCGGGCGCCGCAGACAAGAGGGGTAGGGCCGCTGCGCTTTTCCTGCGCCTGGCCTGCGCCGCCTTGCTGCTGACCGTCCTGTTGTCCTGCTTTGCCGCCGCGCACGCCGACACCCTGCTTGGCGCGACCGGCTACAAGATGGCTGGCGACGCCACCAAGATGCGCATCGTCGTGAACTTCGACCGCGAGCCGGACGTCAAATGGTTCCTGCTGCGCGGCCCCGATCGCCTGGTCGTCGATCTGCCGCGCACGCGATTCGCTCTCGGCGCCAAGGATGTGAAGCCGCGCGGTCTGGTCCGGGCCGTTCGCTACGGCGATCAGGGACATGGTTCGCGCCTGATCCTCACCGGCAAGGGGCCTTTCGCCGTCGACAAGCTCGACGTGCTCAAGAACGACGATGGCAGCGGCTACCGCATCGCCATCGATATGTCGGCCGCTTCCGAGCGGGAGTTCGACGAAGCCCTCGCCAACCAGTCGCTGACGACCGGTTCGACGGTTTCCACCGAAAAGGGCGAGCGGGTCGGCACCGGACCGATCTCGGCGCCCGGCCATCGCTTCACGGTGGTTATCGACCCGGGTCATGGCGGCGTCGATGGCGGCGCCGAAAGCTCCGCCGGCACGGTCGAGAAGGACGTCACGCTCGCCTTTGCCAAGGAACTGCGCGACAAGCTGGCCGCTGTCGGCAAATACGATATCTACATGACGCGCGACAACGACGTGTACCTGGCGCTGGACGAACGCGTGCGCATCGCGCGCCAGCACGAGGCCGATCTCTTGATCTCCATTCATGCGGATACGATCGCCGTCAAAGGTCTTCGCGGCGCCACGGTGTACACGCTCTCGGACAAGGCCTCCGATCCCGAAGCCCAGGCGCTTGCCGATCGC
Organism: Mesorhizobium sp. BH1-1-5; assembly: GCF_020165615.1. Lineage (NCBI taxonomy): Bacteria > Pseudomonadati > Pseudomonadota > Alphaproteobacteria > Hyphomicrobiales > Phyllobacteriaceae > Mesorhizobium > Mesorhizobium sp. BH1-1-5. The sequence goes on along the minus strand of NZ_JAIUIM010000007.1, from coordinate 272,376 downwards.
GAGAACCTCTCCGACCAGTTCGCCGGAATGAAGATCGAGGACGACAACAAGGAAGTCACCGACATCCTGATCGACCTTATCCGCCGCGAAACCCATGGTTTCTCGATGAGCTTCGCCCATACGCTGGTCGGCCAGTTGTCGACCAGCGTCGGCTTGATCAACAATCCGCAGCGCTCGGCCGGCTTCAGGGTGCTCAAGGCCCCCGACGTGCCGTCCGTTCTGGTGGAGCTCGGTTATCTTTCCAACATCAAGGACGAGGCGCAGCTGCTCAATGCCGATTGGCGCGGCAAGGCTGCGCAAAGCATAGCCAACGCGGTTGCCCTGTTTGCCGCCGCCAAGGCCGGAACCGCGACGGGCGGCTGACCCGCCGCGCCCGACCACAACCGCCGGACGTCTACAACCACAAGCAGCGTTGCATGACGACAACACCCGGCGTTATTATCCGGCAACCGAGTCCTCAAATTTCGCGCTGCCGTATTTTGTCCACATGGTCGCGACATGGGTTTTTTGATTGCGGATTGGGACCGCCTCGGGAAGCTTGCGCGACTGTCGGCTTCGTTTAGGAAATTCCCGAACCTCGGACTGGAGCGGGCATGATTCGTCTCATCGGCTATTTCTTTGGCATCGGCACGACGCTGGCGCTGCTGGTGGCGGCCGGCCTTGCCATCTATATCAGCCATCTGACGAAGGACCTGCCCGACTACGAGGTGCTGGCCAAGTACGAGCCGCCGGTGACGACGCGCATTCACGCCTCGGACGGCTCGCTGATGGCCGAATATGCGCGCGAGCGGCGCCTCTATCTGCCGATTCAGGCGATCCCGGACCGCGTCAAGGCCGCTTTCCTCTCGGCCGAGGACAAGAATTTCTACAGCCACCCCGGCATCGACATCACCGGTCTCGGCCGCGCCGTCATCGTCAACTTGCAGAATTTCGGTTCCGGTCGGCGGCAGGTCGGCGCCTCGACGATCACGCAGCAGGTGGCGAAGAACTTCCTGCTCACCTCGGATCAGACCTATGAGCGCAAGATCAAGGAGATGATCCTGGCCTTCCGCATCGAGCAGGCCTATTCGAAGGACCGCATCCTCGAGCTCTATCTCAACGAGATATTCCTCGGCTTCGGTGCCTACGGCGTCGCGGGCGCGGCGCTCACCTATTTCGACAAGTCGGTGAACGAACTCACCGTCGCGGAAGCCGCCTATCTCGCCTCGTTGCCGAAAGGCCCTAACAACTATCATCCCTTCAAGCATGCCGACCGTGCGCTGGAGCGCCGCAACTGGGTCATCGATCAGATGGTCGAGAACGGCTACGTCACGCGCGAGGAAGGCGACAAGGCCAAGGCCGAGCCGCTCGGCGTGACGCCGCGCCGCAACGGCTCCTACCTGTTCGCCGGCGAGTACTTCACCGAGGAGGTCCGCCGCCAGATCATCTCGCGCTATGGCGAGAATGCCCTCTACGAGGGCGGCCTGTCGGTGCGCACCACGCTCGATCCGAAGATCCAGCTTATCGCGCGCAAGGCGATGCAGAACGGCCTGCTCAAATACGACATGCTGCGCGGCTATCGCGGTCCGGTCACCCATATTGACGTCTCTGGCGACTGGGGCGTGCCGCTCGGCAATGTGAAGGGCCTTGAAGACGTGCCGGAATGGACGCTGGCCGTCGTGCTGGACAGCTCTGCCTCCGGCCTGACCGTCGGTATCCAGCCAACGCGGCAGATCTCCGGCGATCTCGTCAAGGAACGCGTCGAGGGCACCGTCAGCAAGGACGACATGGGCTTCGCCATGCGCCACTTCGTCAACGGCAAGTCGGTGAGAGCGAAGTCTCCGGCTGAAGTGCTGGAGCCGGGCGACGTCGTCTTCGTGCAGAAGAACGACGGCTCCGACAACACCTACATGCTGCGCCAGGTGCCTGAGGTGGAGGGCGGCCTCGTCGCCATGGATCCGCACACCGGCCGCGTGCTCGCCATGGTCGGCGGCTTCTCCTACGCGCAGTCGGAGTTCAACCGCGCCACGCAGGCGATGCGTCAGCCCGGCTCCTCGTTCAAGCCGATCGTCTATTCGGCGGCGCTCGATAACGGCTACACGCCGGCGTCGGTGATCATGGACGGCCCGATCACCATCCAGAGCGGCAACACGACCTGGACACCGAAGAACTATGACGGCACGGTCGCGGGCCCGGCCACGCTGCGGTCCGGCATCGAGAAGTCGCGCAACCTGATGACGGTGCGGCTCGCCAACGACATGGGCATGAAGCTCGTCGTCGAATATGCCGAACGCTTCGGCGTCTACGATCACCTGGCGCCCTATCTGCCGATGGCGCTGGGCTCGGGCGAAACCACGGTCATGCGCATGGTCTCGGCCTATTCGATCATGGCCAATGGCGGCAAATCGATCAAACCTTCGCTGATCGACCGGATCCAGGACCGCTACGGCAAGACGGTGTTCAAGCAGGACGAGCGCGGCTGCGAAGGCTGCAACGCCACCGAATGGAAGAACCAGTCCGAGCCGGAACTGGTCGACAATTCCGAGCAGGTGCTCGACCCCATGACCGCCTACCAGATCACCTCGATGATGGAAGGCGTCGTGCAGCGCGGCACCGGTGCCACCATCGGCGAGCTCGGCCGCCACATCGCCGGCAAGACCGGCACGACCAATGACGAGAAGGACGCCTGGTTCATCGGCTTCACCCCGAACCTCGTCGTCGGCCTCTATATGGGCTACGACACGCCGCGCGGCCTTGGCCATGGCGCCACCGGCGGCGGCCTGGCGGCCCCGATCTTCAAGGATTTCATGCGTGTGGCGCTCGACGGCAAGCCGAACACCGACTTCCAGGTTCCGGAGGGGATGAAGCTGATCGCCATCAACCGCAAGACCGGCATGCGCGCCGCCGAAGGCGATCCGAACACCATCATCGAGGCGTTCAAGCCCGGGACCGGACCGGCCGACAGCTACTGGGTGATCGGCATGGGCGCGGATGGCTCGAACGGTTCCGGCGGAGCGCTGTCGCCGCAGGCCAACCAGGCCATCCAGGACGGCGGCGGCGGCCTCTATTGATCTCCTGAATTCTCGAAATCGGCCGGCGACTTGTTCCTGGACCGTGACCTTTTCCGAAAACAGGTTTCCACTTTTCGGGGGCACGGTTGAGCCGGCCCATTTCGCTTTACAGTCGGCGATGCCGTGCCTATGTATCGCGCCTATTCCGAAAAGACCGAAAAGAACAGGACCGAACGAAGAGCCATGCGCGCGGAAACGCTCAACATTGTCGACGAGATCAGGCAGGCGATAACCCTGCTGAGGAGGCATCTTTGACTGGGATCAGGCTGTAAAGCGGCTTGAGTACCTGAATTCGCGCGCCGAGGATTCCAGCCTCTGGAACGATCCGACCGAAGCGCAGAAGCTGATGCGGGAGCGCCAGGAGCTCGAGGACGGCATCGCCGCGGTCAAGGGAATTACCCAGGCGCTGGAAGACAATATCGGCCTGATCGAGCTCGGCGAGGAAGAGGGCGACGACGGCATCATCGCCGAAGCTGAGGCAGCGCTGCGCTCGATGCAGGGCGAAGCCAAAGCCCGCCAGGTCGAAACGCTGCTCTCGGGCGAAGCCGACGCCAACGACACCTACCTCGAAGTCCACGCCGGCGCCGGCGGCACCGAGAGCCAGGACTGGGCCTCGATGCTGTTGCGCATGTATACGCGCTGGGCCGAGCGCCGCCGCTTCAAGGTCGAGGTGCTGGAAGTCCATGACGGTGAAGAGGCCGGCATCAAGTCGGCTACCGTGCTGATCAAGGGCCACAACGCCTATGGGTGGCTGAAGACGGAATCGGGCGTCCACCGCCTGGTGCGTATTTCGCCCTATGACAGCAATGCGCGCCGCCACACGTCGTTCTCCAGTATCTGGGTCTATCCTGTCGTCGACGACAAGATTGAGATCGACGTTTCGGAATCCGATGTCCGCATCGACACCTATCGCTCCTCGGGTTCGGGCGGTCAGCACGTCAACACCACCGACTCCGCCGTGCGCATCACCCATCTCGCGACCGGCATCGCGGTCGCCTGCCAGGCCGAACGCTCGCAGCACAAGAATCGCGCCAAGGCTTGGGAAATGCTGCGCTCGCGGCTTTACGAGGAAGAGCTGAAGAAGCGTGAGGCGGTCGCCAACGCCACCGAGGCATCGAAGAGCGACATTGGCTGGGGCCACCAGATCCGCTCCTATGTGCTGCAGCCCTATCAGCTGGTGAAGGATCTGCGCACCGGCGTTGAGAGCACCTCCCCGTCGAGCGTGCTCGACGGGGATCTCGACGAGTTCATGGAAGCCTCGCTGTCGCATCGCATCGAAGGCGGCGCCGGCGAAGCGGTGGCGGACCTCGACTAGGATTTCCGGCGCTGTAGGGGAGGAAGAGCCGGTGACGCGCAAACTTACCGGAAAATGCTTCTGCGGCTCCGCCCGCTACGAGGTGGCGGACGAGTTCTCTTACGCGGCGAACTGCCATTGCTCGAACTGCCGGCGCACGACGGGTGCACCGTTCAAGCCCTTCGCCGGCATCGAGCGCGACAAGTTCCATCTCACCGCGGGCGAGGGCGAACTGCTGATCTTCGGCGACGAGAACGGCCACGACGCGCATTGCGGGCGATGCGGCTCGCTGCTCTATTCGTTGGTCCGCGACGGCGCCTATGTGCATGTCGCCATGGGCACGCTGGTCGACGATCCGACCATACGGCCGACCGCGCACATCTTTGTCGGATCGAAGGCGAAGTGGTTCACGATCACCGACGACCTGCCACAGTATGATGGGCATGTTCCCGGCTGAACGTCTGGAACCAGCTTGAGCCCAATCCCGTTGTCGGGCACCGGCACCGTGCGGCTAACCGGTCATTAACCAAGCCGGCGCACGATTCTGGATGGCAGAGGCTGGCGTCAATCGCTGCATCGCCGTTGCAAGCGGTTGCTTGCGCCAGTCGAGGAATCAGCCCAGCTTTCGAGTTGGGGTTAAAAGCATTTATGGCCGGATGCGGCATATCTGCGACCGACGATCCGGCCACTGGGAAGACACGTTCCGGGAACGGGCAAGCGAAAACGCTTGATGCTCGAAAGGAACGTTTCGATGTCTGCTGCCATATCAAGATCGGCCCAAGCCGTTCGACCGGCTGGCCGACTTTTGTTCTCTCTCTTCGCAATTGGAGCCATCTCGGTGCTGGCGCCGCCGGCCGTCGCGCACGACGCCCAACCCACGGCGGCTATGCCGCAGGGCTGGAAATACCCCTTTGCCTGCTGTGCCAACTTCGATTGCAAGGAGGTGCCGCAGTCGTCGATCAGCGAGCGGCCCGAAGGCTATGTCATAAAGGGCACGGGCGAGGTGGTGGCCTATAGCGACAAGCGGATCAAGAATTCGCCCGACGGCGAATACCACTGGTGCGCGCATCAGGCCGGGCTCGATGCCGGCAAGACCATCTGCCTGTTCGTGCCGCCACCCTCTTACTAGACCTGGCGAGCCAAACGTGAGGCGCGGGAGGGCTTCGAGCGCGCCAGCATATCTCGACGCTGCTGACAGGCAGTTGTCAGGATCGCTTCTTTATGTTGCCCTGCTGCCAGGGGAATCCGGCGTGGCGGCAGGCAATGGGAGAGGTGAGTTCATGACCATCAAGGGAAGCTGCCACTGCAAGGCGACAACCTTCGAGGTTGCCGAGGCGCCGCAGACGGTGACGCAATGCACATGCTCGTTTTGCTCGAAGCGCGGGTCGCTATGGGCCTACTATGTGCCGTCGCAATTCAAGCTCACAAGCCCGCCGGAGAACGTCTCCTTCTATCGCTGGGGCTCGAAGACCGTGAAGCACGGTTTCTGCGCCACGTGCGGCTGCGGCACCTTCACGGAAACACCCGATTGGTCGACCGGAAAGCCGGACTTCGACAACCCGAAGATCAGCGTCAATTCGCGCCTGTTGGACGATTTCGACTTGGACAAGGTCGAGGTGGTGGTCATCGACGGCAAGAATTTGTGGTAGACGCGAAGCGGGAACGGCCGCCGAGCTTTGCCGGCCGCATTCCCGTTCCGTTTTTCGCCGCATTTCATGCTACAAGGCTGCGGAAGGGCTGATTTGGCGCGGCCGCAAAGGCCGCGAGTTGGAGAGGGACCAATCTCATGAAGAAGACTGTGCTCGTCGCCGTGGCGACGGCTGTACTGGTGAGCGCCTGCACTACCACCGATCCGTATACCGGCGACCAGAAGATCTCCAATACGGCGGCCGGTGCCGGGCTTGGCGCGCTGGCAGGCGCTAGCCTCGGCCTGCTCGCCGGCGGCAACGACCGCCGCAACGCGTTGATCGGCGCCGGTATCGGCGCGCTCGCCGGCGGCGCGATCGGCGCGACGATGGACCAGAACGAGGCCGAGCTGCGCCGCCAGTTGCAGGGCACTGGCGTCAGCGTCACGCGCAGCGGCGACCAGATCATCCTCAACATGCCATCCGACATCACCTTCAACGTCGACCAGGACGCGGTGAAGCCGGGCTTCTATCCGGTGCTGAATTCGGTCGCGCTGGTGCTGAAGAAGTTCCGCCAGACCACGGTGGACGTGTTCGGTCACACCGATTCGACCGGCGGCGACCAGCACAATTTCGACCTGTCGCAGCGCCGCGCGCTCGCCGTGGCCAACTACCTGTCCGGCCAGGGCGTCGATCAGCGCCGCTTCGCCGTCACTGGCTTCGGCAAGACGCGCCCGATCGCATCCAATGCGACGGCCCAGGGCCGCGAGCAGAACCGGCGCGTCGAAATCCAGTTGTCGCCGCTCACCTGAGAGAAAGCCGCCCGAAGGGGCGCATTTCCCGCGACGCAAAACGGCCCTGTACAGGGCCGTTTTTTGTTTTGGCGTTGCCCAAAGATGGGTCGAAAGTCTTAGGCCATTAGCTTGTTCTAATTGATACTTTTCCAGAGCCGGGGAAAGGACTACTATCCTGCTGTTCCAGAGGGGATGGGGCGGTCAACCGGCCGCGCAATCAGCATCTACCGCCCCGGTCTTGCACGGCCAGATCAAGGGAATCTGGGAGGAATGCATGACAAGAACAGCTCGTCTCGGGCGCTGCGGCGTCCTCGCTTTGGCAGGTCTCATCGGCACATGGCTCGGTTCCGCCGCGGCCCAGGCCGAGGACAGCAAGGCCGACATCGAAGCCTTGAAGAAGTCTCTCGCCAAATATGAAGACTACACGGCCGCCGTGCGCGACCTCTATTTGTCGACCGTCGGCTGCGTCCATTACGCCGGCGAGAAGATAGCCGGCGCGATGTATTATCCGAAAGGCGCAATGGGCATCCATTTCGTCAACGTCCCGAGCATCGGCAAGCCGCTCGACCCGATGAAGCCCAATGTCCTGATCTACGAGCCGACCAGGAAAGGCCTGAAGCTGGTCGGCGTGGAATGGCTGGTGCCGCTGACGCCGGACGTGAAGGAAGCTCCAACGCTGTTCGGCCAGAAATTCATGGGGCCGATGGAAGGACACTACCCGCTCATCCCGAGGGAGTTCGTCCACTACGACCTGCATGCCTGGCTGTTCAGGGACAATCCGAACGGCATGTTCACCCCGACCAACCCGAAGGTGACATGCAGCAAGGCCGATTTCCCGATGCTGGAGAAGCCGACCAAGATGATGCCTGGGCCGATGTAGGGCAGGGCGCTACGAAAGGAAACGGCCCCGTTCGGGGCCGTTTTCATTCTGTCTGTACGAGCGGCTTCAGACCTTCGCGACGATCCGCATGAAGGCCGGCACGTCGTCGCCGAAGCCGACGGTCGCATCGTCTTCTTCCTGACGGTGGCGGCCGGGGCGTTCGCGCTGCGGACGGGCGTCGCCGCGCTGCTCGTGACGGTTGCCCGGGCCCTTGCGCTCGTTCTCGGAACGAATCGCGTCCTTGCGGGCGCGGCGTTCGGCGATGTCGGCCACTTCGGCGACAGGCTGCTCGTCGCCCGCGGCATCGGGCGTCTCGTCGCGCTTGGCGTGACGGTCCTTCTTGCGCTCGCCACGTTCTTTGCGCTCGTCCTTGCGGTCCTCGTCCTTGCGGCCGGCGCGACGCGGCGCGCCACGGCCACGGCGCGGCTGCTCCTCGCCTTCGCTTTCGGTCACGGTCGACAGGTCGCCGTCATGCCATTCGATCTTGGTGCCGATCAGCCTCTCGATGGCGTCGACATATTTGGTGTCGGAGCGCGTCGCGATGGTGAACGACTTGCCGGCGCGTCCGGCCCGGCCGGTGCGGCCGATGCGGTGGACATAGTCCTCGGCATGGATCGGCACGTCGTAGTTGAAGACGTGGCTGACATCGGGAATGTCGAGACCGCGCGCGGCGACGTCCGACGCAACGAGGTAGCGCAGCTTGCCGTCACGGAAATTGGCGAGCATCTGCATGCGGGCTCGCTGGTCCATGTCGCCATGCAGGGCACCCGCGTCGAAATCATGCTTCAACAGCGAGCGGAACAGCTCCGACACTTCGACCTTTCGGTTGCAGAAGATGATGGCGTTCTTCAGCTCGGCGTCTTCGGCCTTGATCAGATTGCGCAGCGTCTCGCGCTTGTCCCAGGGCTTGTTGCCGGACTTCACCAGGCGCTGCGTGATGCTGGTCGCGGTGGAGGCGGCCTTGGAGACCTCGACGCGCACCGGCGCATGCAGGAATTTCTCGGTGAGCTTGGTGATCTCCGGCGGCATCGTTGCCGAGAAGAACAGCGTCTGGCGTGTGAACGGGATCATCTCGCAGATGCGCTCGATATCGGGTATGAAGCCCATGTCGAGCATGCGGTCGGCCTCGTCGATGACGAGGATCTCGACACCGTTGAGCAGCAGCTTGCCGCGCTCGCGGTGGTCGAGCAGGCGGCCGGGCGTCGCGATCAGCACATCGGCGCCGCGCTCGAGCTTCTTGTCCTGCTCGTCGAAGGAGACGCCGCCGATCAAGAGCGCGATGTTGAGCTTGTGGTTCTTGCCGTATTTGACGAAGTTTTCCTCGACCTGCGCGGCAAGCTCGCGAGTCGGTTCGAGGATCAGCGTGCGCGGCATGCGGGCTCGCGCCCGGCCTTTTTCAAGGCGCGTCAGCATCGGCAGCACGAAGGAAGCGGTCTTGCCGGTGCCGGTCTGGGCGATGCCCAGCACGTCCTTGCCGAGCAGCGCATGCGGGATGGCGCCGGCCTGGATCGGCGTCGGCTTGGTGTAGCCGGCATCGGTGACTGCGGAGAGCACCTTCGGCGACAGGCCGAGGTCTGAGAATGTCAACGCTTCTTGAGCGATCGTGGTGTCTGAGGACAAGTGTTTGTTGTCTTTGGTTGGTTGGGAAAAGCGCGGCACAGCAGCCGCGGCAGGCGCCGCGCGCCTGCAAGATCGGTGTTGCAGTTAGGCGCAAGCCCTCGATTTGTCAACAGAAACGGACCGAAATACAGAGATTGTGAAGACGTAACCTTAATCGCGATGCTTAAAGCGCGTCGCGTCGAAACGGAATCAGGCTACGCGCTTTAAATCTTTGCTTGATGCATGTCGTGTTCCAAAACCGCTGCGCGCTTTTGGGCCACATGCATTGATCGAAACAGTATCGTTGCGCCGGCTCAGTAGCGGAACTGCTCGGCAAGGATACGTTCGTTCCATGAATGGTTCGGATCGAACAGCAAGGTTGCCGTTGCCGTCGGCGATTCCCGCACGGTGACGGAGGCTACGGCCTTGACCTCGGTATGATCGGCCGCGGCATTCACCGGACGCTTTTCGGCTTCCAGGATGTCGAAGCGTATGGTCGCCTTGTTGGACAGCAACGCGCCGCGCCAGCGGCGCGGGCGGAACGGACTGACCGGCGTCAGCGCCAAAAGCGGCGCATCGAGCGGCAGGATCGGCCCATGCGCGGACAGATTGTAGGCGGTGGAACCGGCGGGCGTCGCGATCATCACGCCGTCGCAATTCAGCTCCTCCAGCCGTACCTGGCCGTCGACGGTGATGCGGATCTTCGCCGTCTGGTAGGACTGGCGCCACAGCGCCACCTCGTTGATGGCCGGCGCCGAAATGGTTTCGCCGTCATGCGTCACGGCGACCATTTCCAGTGGGCGGATCGTCTCGGCGACCGCGGCCGCGATGCGTTCCTCGAGCCCGCCGGCGCGATACTCGTTCATCAGGAAGCCGATGGTGCCACGGTTCATGCCGTAGACCTTCTTGCCCGTGCTCATCGTCTCGCGCAGCGTCTGCAGAAGAAAGCCGTCGCCGCCAAGCGCAATGATGATCTCGGCGTCCGCGACAGGCACCTGCCCGTAGCGCGCGGACAGGCTTTCCAGCGCGGCGCGGGCGTCGTCGGTATCGGAAGAGACGAAGGCGAAACGGCTGGCGGCTTTGCTCATGGCTCCCGGAGGGCGACCGTCTGCGGGGGCCGCGCCGGCGACGGCGTAGCATGCGCCGGCCATATCTGTGAAGGGCGCTGCGCTGGCCGGCGGGTCACACCCGGCAATCGCGCTTCGTGACAGCCGCGACACGAATGTGATGGCTGCTATGGTTAAGGCGAAGCTTAAACACTCGTAAAGCCGGATCGATCATGTTAGCCGACAGGAGATGGGTTGGCGGGGGCTAGCCAGTCGAGAGACCTGTCTATTGCCGGTAACGCGTCTGATCATAGTCTTCCTGATGATGGGAAGTTTCGCGCTCATGTTCGCTGAACTGGTGCGTCATTCGGAAGAGATGAGCCAGCGGCCGCAGCCGACGGCTTCCCGCTGCGGTGACGCCACGGGAACTCCTTGCCCGCAAAGGGCGCTTTAGCAATTCCAGGAAAAGTGTGAGCGGTTTTCCGTCCGGAATTGCGGAAAACAAAGACCAGGCTTCGCTTCCCTGTTCGCTCAGCCGCCCTGCAAGTGGCAGCCGGCCTTGCGTTTGCCCGTGACATACTCGTCGATGAGCTGCCGGTAGCGCACCTTGCCGAAGCTCGGAAAATGGCCGCCATGCACGACCGACACGTCGAGCCCGCGCATGGCAAGCAGTGTTGCGACATAGTCCTCGATATCGGAGTGATAGACGTCGTCGATCGGCGGCCCGTCATAGACGATGTCGCCGGACAGCAGGATGCCGGTCTTCTTTTCGTAAAGCGCGATGCCGCCTGGCGAATGTCCAGGCGTGTGGATGACCTCGAAGGCGCGGTCGCCGAGATCGACGACGTCGCCGTGCTCGAGCAGCCGACCGGCCGGCGCGGGCAGGATCCGGTAGCGCGCCGTGTCCCAGCCTTCGGGCGCGCCGTCGAACATCTCCTCATTGGCGTAACGGTCGGCGACCGTCCATTCGTTGCGCGGATCGGCCAGGATTGCCGCCTCGGCGCTGTGCACGCAGCGGTCCGGGAACTCGTGATGGCAGCCGATATGGTCGAAATGCGTGTGGCTGGCGACGCAGGTAAGCGTGCGCTCGCTCACCAGCGGCACATGACGTTTCAGGCTGAAATGGCCGAGGCCGGTGTCGAACAAAAGATCGCGGTCGCGGCCGCGCACATGCCAGATGTTGCAGCGGAAGAACGGTTTTATCCATGGCTCGTGGATGAGCGTGACGTCGTCGCTCATGCGGATGGTCTCGTACCAGTCCGGGGCCTCGATGACCGGAAGCATGCTCATGGCTCAGTCCGCCAGCAGGATGATGTCTTGAGCCTGGCATGAAACCGCTGTCGTGTCGCCTGCCTGGACGGTGGCCGAAGCGGGGGCCTTGGCGATGAATTGCAGTGCCGGGTCCAGCAACGAGGCGGCCAGCACGCGTTTGAAGCTGCCCTGGAAGACGACATCGCCGATCTTGGCCGTACCCAGCGCGACATCGCCCTTCGCTTCGCCGAGGACAAGGTGCTCGGGTCGGATCGCGAGCGCAACCGTGGCGCCGGCAGGCGGTGCGCCGGGCAGTGATATCGAGCCTACCGCCGTCGAGGCCGTGACGATCCCGTTCCTCGCTTCGGTCACGGTGCCGGCAAGGATGGTGCTCTCGCCCATGAAGGTCGCGGAAAAACGCGTCGCCGGCCGCGCATAGACCCGCTCGGGCGGGCCTTCGTCCTCGATGCGGCCGTCGTTCATCACCACGCAATGGTCGGCCAGCGCCATCGCTTCTTCCTGATCGTGGGTGACATGGATGAAGGCGGTGCCGACGCGCTTCTGGATCGCCTTCAGCTCGTCCTGCATCTGCCGGCGCAGCTTGAGATCCAGCGCGCCGAGCGGTTCGTCGAGCAGAAGCACCGCCGGCTCGATGACCAGCGCGCGGGCGAGCGCGACTCGCTGCCGCTGGCCGCCGGAAAGCTGATGCGGCTTCTTGTCGAAGGCGGCTGCCAGCCCGACGAGGGCCAGCGCATCGCGCGCCTTCGCCGCCCGGGTCGCGCCGTCGACGCCCTGCATGCGCAGCCCGAAGCCGACATTGCCGCCGACGCTCATATGCGGAAACAGCGCATAATCCTGGAACACGGTGGTCGTCGGTCGTTTGGCCGGCGGCACGGCGGTGCAGTCCGCGCCACGGATGAACACCTTGCCCTCGCTGGGCGCGACGAAGCCGCCGAGGATCGAAAGCAGCGTCGTCTTGCCGGAGCCCGACGGTCCGAGCAGGATCGTGTAGCTGCCGGGCTCGATCGCGAGCGAGACGTTCTTCAGCACCGCAAGCTGGCCGAAGCGGTGCGAGACGTTGCGGATATCGACCAGGGGCGCGCTCATGCCGGCTTTCTCCGCAACAGCGTCAGTTCGAAAAACACCACCAGGACGATGGAGACGGCAAAGACCAGCGAGCCGACGGCATTGGTCTTGGGATTGAGGCCGGAGCGTAAAAGGTTCCAGATCTCCACCGGCAGCGTCGTTTCGAAGCGGGTAAGCAGGAAGGAGATGACGAACTCGTCCCAGGAGAAGGTCATCGACAGGAAGAAGCCCGCGAAGATCGCCGGCGCCATGACCGGCACGGTGATCATGAGCATCACCTTCCACTCGGCCGCGCCCAGGTCGCGCGCGGCGCGCTCGATGTTGATCTGGTGGTCGCCCATCTGGCTGTAGATGATGGCGAAGCAGAGCGGCAGGTTGATCACGACATGGCCGATGCCGGCGGCTAAAAGCGATTTCGGCACGCCGGCCCAGTTGAACAGCACCAGCAGCCCCATGCCGATGATCAGGTAGCTGACGGTGAGCGGCAGCGTGATCAGTCCGCGCAGCAGGGCCGAGCCCGGCAGCACGAAGCGCGCGAAGCCCCAGGCGGAGAGGAAGCCGAGCGTGACCGAGGCAAGCGAGGAAAGCACCGCCACCAGCAGCGAATTGACCAGCGCCGAGGTGAGCCGCGCATCGGACAGCACCGCCTGGTACCAGCGCAGCGACGGGCCGGTGAAGGGCGGGATCGGAAACGAGGTCGCCTGCAGCGAAAACAGCACCAGCACGACCACCGGCAGGAAGATGAAGCCGTAGACGGCGAGCGCGTAGACCCAGGCGGCGAGGCGGACGACGGCGCGCATCGTCAGGCCCGCTCGATCTTCAGCCAGCGCGCGCAGGCCAGATAGGCGATGGTGACGACCGCCATCAGGATGATCGACAGCGCGGAAGCCAGCGGGAAGTCGCCGCGGCGGCCGATCTGCATCATCACCAGCTGCGGCATGAGCAGCTCGTTGTTGCCGCCGAGGATTTGCGGCGTGATGTAGTCGCCGATGCAAAGCACGAAGGTGAGGAAGGCGCCGACCATGATGCCGGGCAGGGTCAGCGGCAAGACGACATGCAGGAAGGTCCGCACCGGCCCTGCGCCGAGATCGGCGGCAGCCTTGCGGTAGCTGGGGCTGAGCTGCTTGAGGTTGGCGAAGATCGTCAGCGTCAAAAGCATGACGAAGAAATGCACGAAGCCGGTGACGGTGGCGAAGCGCGTGTTGGCGAGTTGCAGCGGCTCGCCGATCAGGCCGATGCCGGTCAGCGCCCGGTTGATGACGCCGTTCTGCGCCAGCACCAGCAGCCAGGAATAGGAGCGCACCACATAGGAGGTCCAGAACGGCAGCACGGCCAGCATCAGCGCCAGCCGCTGCCAGCGTTCCGGCACTTGTTCCGCCAGGATCCAGGCAAAGGGATAGGCGAGCAGGATCGAGATCACGGTGACGGTCGCCGTGACCTCCAGCGAGTTCACCATCGCCCGCCAGTAGGATGGATCGGTGAAGAACTGGCTGTAGTTGGCTAAAGTGAAGCCGCCGCCTTCATGCGCCGTGAGGCTGGAAAACCCCATGGCGATGAAGGGCAGCACGAAAAACAGAAGCGTCCACGCCAGCGCCGGCGTGACCAGCGCCCAGGGCAGGGCACGCGAATTGCCTCCAGAAACACTCATTGGCCGATTTACTGCGCCTGCAGCATCTCGGTCCACATGTCCTGCATCTTCTTGTCGAGATCGGCGTTCGGCGCCGGATAGGCCTGGGCGCGGGCGAGGAAGCCGGGCTGCTCGTCGAAGCGCAGGATCTTCTTCTGCTCGTCGGTGAGCGCCGCCTTGGTGTTGGACGGCATGCCCCAGTAGCAGGAGGATGTCGCAAGCCGCGCCTGGCCCTCGGGGCTCAGTATGTACTGGATGAATTTCAGCGCCATGTCCTTGTTCTTGGAATCCTTGAACATGGCGAGCGACTGCGACCACAGCACCGCGCCTTCCTTCGGGATCGAGAAGTCGAGCGCCGGGTTCTCCTTGGCAAGGCCGGCCGTCACCCATTCGCCGCCGCCAACCAACATGTCGACCTCGCCGGTGGCCAGCGCCGTCTGGCTGGCTGTCACCTCGCCAACCAGCTTGGCATTGGCCTTCATCTTGAGGAGCTCGGCCTTCAGCGCCGGCAGGTCGGCCTCGGTGAGGTCGGCGGTCTTCTTGCCGATGGCCAAGGCCGCCATGCCGATCACCGGCAGGTAATAGTCGTAGATCGCGACCTTGCCCTTGTATTTGTCGCTGGTGAGCGAGGCCAGCGACTCCATATCGGCCGGGTCGACCTTGGTCTTGTTGAAGCCGATCGTGTTGTAACCGAACTTTTCGGTGATGCCGTAGCGCTTGCCGTCGACGATGGTGGACTTGTCCATCTTCACTTCCGGGAAGAGGTCGGCGAAGGGCAATTTATCCTCGGGCAGCGGCTCGAACAGGCCTTTCTCGACGCCGCGCGGCACGTCGATGCTATCGATCACCATCACGTCCCAGTCGCCGGGCTGCGACTGGTCGACGATGGCCAGCCCCGCGCCGGTGCCTTCGAATTCCTTGACGTTGACCTTGACGTTGTTGGCCGCTTCGAAGGGCTGAAGCAGCGCCGGATCGGAATGATCGCACCAGATCAGCGCATTGAGATCGGCAGCCTGAGCGCCGCCCGCCGCGATGAGGAGCGCGGCGGCTGCGCAAGCGGCTGCGAGACGGGACTTCAGGCTGGAAAGCGGAGTCCGGGCATTGACGGTCATCGAGTGTTCTCCCTGCCTTGCTGGCTTGTTGGAAGAAAAGTTGAACCAATTCTAAAATTGAGTCAATTATGATTTTGTGGCAGAGAGGCCGATATGAGCGGATTGCGCGAACGGCAGAAGGCGGACCGGCACCGCCGCATCATCGATGCGGCGACGGAGCTTTTCCGCGAGGTCGGCTATGAAGGCGCCAAGATCGAGGCGATTGCCGCTCGAGCCGAAGTCTCGATCGGCACCATTTACAATTACTACCAGAACAAGGGCGATATCCTCGGCGCCATCGTTTCGATGGAAGTCAACGAGGTGCTGAACGCCGGGCGAGGGATCGTCGCCAACCCGCCCGCCAATGTCGGCGACGCGCTGGATACGCTGATCGGCATCTATATCGAGCACTCGCTGAATTATCTGAGCAAGGAGATGTGGCGGCAGGCGATGGCGATCTCGACCCAACTGCCCGACAGCCCCTTCGGCCAGGCCTATACGGCGCTCGACCGCGACCTGACCGAGCAAATAAGCGCGCTGATCGCCCGCCTGCGGGAGGTCGGCCTTGTGCTACCGGACATAGACGGGCCCGCGGTGGGCGAGCTGATCTTCAACAATATGAACATGATGTTCATCGAGTTCGTGAAGCGCGACGAGGCGAAGATACCGGAGCTGAGGGCGGCGATCCGACGTCAGAATAGGGTGCTGGTGACGGCGATTGGGGTGTGAGGCCCTCAGGAAAGGTCCCGGCATGCAAAGTTTTGAGCGGGCGCTAATCGAGCTTCAGGATGCGCCGCTTGTCGAGGCGGAATATTCCGTCATTGCCACCTGGGACTCAAAATCGGTCTGCAGATCGTCCGTCCCATGTACCGAGATATTGCCCGCAATCAGCACATCTGATTGGCGTTGAAGGCTGCGCATCGGCCGGAATCTGGAGGCGGATCGTCCCGCAAAAGGGGCACTCCAAAAGGTGATCCAGATATGCGCCGGCCATCGTCTTCATTCAGAGAGCCCCACGTCGAATTCAACCACAAACCCCGCGTCGATGGCGGCTCGTGCAATGTGATCGCCAAGCTGCCAATCCGTCAACTCGCAAAGTGGGAACATCTCTCTGATGGCATCGACAGCGTCGGCGATCGAAATGCTGGGATTGTCGACCCTATCGAGCAGGTAGCGGACAACCGCCTGCCGAACGTCCGACGAAGTGGCTGTCTGCGTGACCGTGAGCATCTCCGGACCCTACGAATGGAGCCGCATTTCCTCGCCCTTGGCCATCGTTGCGTCGAAGGCCACGGGAATGCCGTGAACGATGCAGGCCGCCGCCAGCATACCTTCCAATTTGTGGTCGCTGGTTCTGCAGGCAGGCATAAGTGTTCGGATGGCGCGGATTGCCTGTGCGATGGAAAGGAACCGCGCTCGACCCCTGGAAAGGACATAGGCCTCGGTTGCCTTTTCAACTGTGACGCCGTGAAAAGCGTTGGTCATTGCGAGTTCCTCCCTGAACCCCAACCAACGTAATTTACACCCCATTTTCAGCGGCCATCAAGCTTATGTACGATTTCGGACAATGCTGAAATGCCGTTGCTCCTCCTCGCCATAGGCGCCGTGCGTGAGCTTTATCAGTCCGCTGCGATCGACGATCGTGATCTCACCACGCCTGGCCTGGATCAGCCCCCGATATTCAAGCATTTGGAGGGCAGTAGTGACCCCAGGGCGCCGGGCACCGAGCATGGTCGCGAGAAATTCGTGCGTCAGGTAAATCCTGCTTCCTGAAGAGCGATCGTGGACCATGAGCAGCCACCGAGCCAGTCGCTCCTCGATCTTCGAGTGGCCGTTGACCAGCGCGGTCCGGGAGGCCTGGATGAGGAAGGCGTTGGCATATCGAAGCAACGATCGGCCAAGGGTCGGGCTTTTTGCGAGGGCCGCGCGAAGATTTTCAACCGGCAGGGACCAGCCCTGGCCAGCGATCTGAATATAGGTCTCGTTGGGGGAGCTCTGCTGGCCGAGAATGACCGTAACACCCGTCATACCATCGTGGCCGATGATGCCGACTTCGCTTTGTCGCCCTCCGGTCATGATAGCGACTACCGAAGCGATCCCCGTCTCCGGAAAATACACCTGCTCTATCGGCTGATAGGGAACCTCTAACTGATCTTTGATGCCCAGTTCGACGTGATGCATCGACGGCTGCAAGAGGGCGAAATCATCAGGGTCGATGGATTTCAGTACGTGGTTGCGAAAAGTGGATTGAGGCATGGCTCTTCTCCCGTTGCGGGCAAGAGCACTTTCCTCTCACTGTCGGCTGCATCCGTACGTGTCTGGCGGCCGATATCGAAAGCATAGGCTTCGGACGGCCCATTCGCAACGACGGCTCGCTTGCCTGCAACTTTGCATGCCGGATTTCGCATCGCTCAAGGCGCAGTATATTTTGTCCCCTCTGGCCAATGCGGAACACGAGTGGATACGCCGGGGACCTGGAATATTAGGCGACTAATCGGCGTGCGGAACAAAATCGCTCCAAACACGTTGCATCATGTTGGGACACGCTCCATGGCCGACGATAGCAGCGAACTTCGCGCAAAGGCCCTCAGAGACCATCACGTCGATTGGCTAGTAAAGGAAGCTGGTGTCACAGCCGCGCAAGCGCACGAGCTAATCGAATTGATCGGCATGGGCAATCTGCCATCCCTGCGGCGCGAAGCTTTCTTGCTGAAAAAGTCGCTCTACTAATCGGCGGCTACCCCAACATGTGCCTTCCCGCTGGTATCTCCCTTAAAAGAGCACGGACGCGTCACGGCTGATAGGAAGTACAGGTTGGTGCCGCCTGAGGGACTCGAACCCCCGACCAATAGTTTACAAAACTACTGCTCTACCAGCTGAGCTAAGGCGGCACATTTACCCGTACGCATACCCCTGAAACTCCCTCTCTGGAAAATGATGAGGCTTTCCAGAATTTTAGCTGATTGATCCAACGAATTACAAAACCGCTGCTCTACCAGCTAAGCTACAAGGGCATGGCGCTCCGGTAGCATATTTCGTGCGCCAGTAAAGACAAAACTCCGTTTTGGGTTGCTAATGGACCCGCCGCGGTCACCAAGGGGGCATCCTGAAATTCGGCGTGCCGCTTCCTACATCTCATTCGGGTGCAATCGCATCGAACGGGGTGCCGCATGATCAGATTCGTCATCATCCTGCCGCTCATCGTCGTGACCTGGCTTCTCTTGGTGAAGGTCATCAGCGACCTGAAGAAGGCCAATATCGACTGGACCGGCGTCGCCACCTTCGTCGGCTTCGTCGTGCTGGCCTTCTGGCTGAGGCATGTCACGGGGATGGGGTGAGGGAGCGAATAGGGAATAGCGAGGAGCGAATAGGGATTTGAGTCCAGCGTCCGCCGTGCTTTCCCTACTCACTATTCGCTACTCCCTACTCGCTCATATTCGAACCTTTTGCCGCTTCGCCACGACTGATCTCTCGAGAGGCGAATGGTCGCCTCGATCAAGGATCCAGGAGATCATTATGCTGAAGCGTACCCTTACGTCCGGCGTCGTCGCCGTCTTCGTCGCCACCGGCGCGCTGGCCGCCACGGTCCAGACGTCCTCGGCCCATGGCAACCATCATCATCACCACCACAGCCATCATCATCACCACAATCATCATGGCAAGCCTTGGTGGTGGTGGCACAACCATCATTACAAGCATCACCACCACGGCAAGGTGATCATCTTCCTCTGACGAGAAGACCATTTTTCTTCGAAGGGCGGCCTCGGGCCGCCCTTTTTTCGTTCCGGGCTAACCGGCCGCCGCGGGCGAGGAAATCGCCGGTCAAAAAATCTGAAAATTCTTCGAACCTTTTTGCGGCTCGCCGCGACCCATGATCAAGAGGCGGATGGTTCGCCTCTCCACCGAAACCAAGGAGATCCATCATGTTCAAGCGCACCATCGTTTCCGGCCTCATCGCCACCACCGTCGCCGCCGGCGCGCTCGCCGGCACCGTCCAGCCCTCGGCCGCCCACGACCATCATCACCACCGCGAGCTCGGCATCGGCATTGCGGCAGGTGTCGGTGGTTTCGTGCTCGGCAGCCTGCTCGCCCAACAGCCCCGCACCGTCTATGTCGAGGACGACGGCTACGACTCGATCCACGTCCGCCGCTGCTACGCCCGCTACGCCAGCTACGACGAGCGCTCCGACACCTATATGAGCTATGACGGCCCGCGCTACTGCCGGCTCTAGGAGGGGGCAAGATCAACGACAGGAAAGAGGGGCTACGCACAGCCCCTTTTCTTGCGTTCGAGCGCTACGCATCCGTCTGATTGATTTGATCTTTTTGGCGAACAACGTTTTAGGAGTTGGGCTTCAGCTCGGGCAACGCCAAGCCCGCCATGTGGCAGGCGCCGCTGACCGAAGCGTCGTTTATCGCGACGAGCTCGAAGCTGTTTCCGGCATCGGGATGGATCTTGCCGATGAAAGGCTCGTTGCCGCCGGGAGAGCCCTTGTCGTCGACATAGCCGCACACGACGGTCTCGTCGCGGCCGTTCAAACTGCGCTCTCCGGCGAGCATCGTTCCGAACTTTGCGGCGATCGGGTTCCTCAGATGCTGGCGGACGCCGGCGGTGATGATCTCCTCCAGGGCCAGCGAAATCGGAATGGGATCGACGCGTTGATTACCGCCGGTGTTGCTGCTGGGCACGGGCGGCGCCGGTGCCGTCGCCACGCATCCGCAAAGCGAAACGGCCGACAGGAGGTAGATTGTTTTCCGCATCCTTGCCCTTTCGCATGCATTCCAGCGGCACGGCAAGACGGGCAAGTCTAGCGTCCGACCTGGCTGTGGGGTCGGCTGGCTCAACCAACGATGTACAGCGATTTTGCAAGCGTCTAGTCTGCTTCTGGCACCAATCGAGGGGAGGGTGGCTTGGACGAGCGGGATCCCAAGGAAGACCTGATCGAGCCGGTTTTTCGCAACGGCACGGTCACCACCGTCGGCATCCTGTTGGCGTTTTCGCTGGGTTTCATCACCCATTGGGCCGCCAACCCGATCCCCTGGCAGACCTATCATCTGTTCGCCGTGGTGCCGATCCTCGTCGGCATCGCCCTGCAGATGCGGGCCCTGGCCATGCTGCTCGACACCAAATCGCTGCAGCGGCCCATCTATGCGCGCGCCAACCGGATATTCATTGCCGGCCTGGTCTTGACCGCTTGCGGCGTCGGGCTGGCGATCCTGCTCGATTTCTTCGAGATAGCGGCTAAGAGCGCTTTGCCGGGCGCCGCTTAGAATGCCTTCGCACCGCCGATCATCTTCGTCACCTCGACCGCGGCGTCGCGCACCAGCGGACCGATCTCGGCCAGCCGTTCAGGTGTGACCCGCACCGTCGGGCCGGACACCGAAACGCCGCCGATCGGCTCGCCATATTCGTCGAAGATGGCTGCCGCCACGCAGCGCATGCCGGGATGGCGCTCCTCGTCGTCCACCGACCAGCCGCGATGCTTGATGGTCGCGAGGTCATGGGCGAGCGCCGAGATGTCGGAAAGCGTCTTGTCGGTGTAGCGCTGCAGGCCTGACTTGCGCAGGATGGCGGCGACCCGTTCAGGCTCGAGATGCGCCAGCACCGCTTTGCCGATACCCGAGGCATGGAAGGGGCTGCGCGTGCCTGGGCGAAAGAAGGCGCGGATCGCCTGGTGCGTCTCGACCTGGTTGACGAAAACCACGCAATCGTCCTCGGCGACGCCGAGATTGGCGGTCTCTCCGGTCTTTTCCATCAATTCCTGCATGACGATGCGGGCGCGGTCGACGAGCTTACGCCGGCGCAGGAAAGCCGAGCCCATGCGATAGGTCTCGACGCCGACCGACCAGAGCTGGTCGGTCGTATCGAACTCGACCATGCCGTGGTTCTCCAGCGTCGTCAGCATGCGATAGGCGGTGGAGGCGGCAATACCGCTTTGCGCCGCGATTTCGCTGAGCGACAGGCCGCTCGCCTCGGCCACGATCGCGAGGATCCGCAACGCGCGGTCGAGCGACTGAACCGAAGCCGCTTCGGATGGACCATTGAAGGCGCGCGGCCGGCGGCGCGGGGCGGGCCGCGCTGGCGTTTTTCCGTGGTTTCCATGCCCGTCATTCTCGCCGATTTGACGCCGGATGCAATGAAAAAGTTTTTCAGTAGTTGTCGAAGCGGGTTTTCTGGAAAACGAAAAACAAAATAAAATCAGTTAGAAGGAGGCGTTTTCCAGAAATGAAAAAATATTCTGAAAAAATTGAAAAATCGAATACGCGCTGTCATTCTCAAGCCAACCAACGAAATGGAGGCTTGTCATGGCAAGGATGCGCGCTGTCGACGCTGCGGTTCTCGTTCTCGAAAAGGAAGGCATCACCAATGCCTTCGGCGTGCCGGGCGCGGCGATCAATCCGCTCTATTCGGCGCTGAAGGCGAGGGGCACCATCCGCCATGTGCTTGCCCGCCATGTCGAGGGCGCCTCGCACATGGCCGAAGGCTATACTAGGGCCAAGGCCGGCAATATCGGGCTCTGCATCGGCACCTCCGGTCCGGCCGGCACCGACATGATCACCGGTCTCTATTCGGCCTCGGCGGATTCCATTCCGATTTTGTGCATAACTGGCCAAGCCCCCCGCGCGCGCCTCAACAAGGAGGATTTCCAGGCCGTCGACATCGCGTCGATCGCGGCACCCGTCGCCAAGTGGGCCGTCACCGTCATGGAGCCCTACCTGGTGCCGATGGCGCTGCAGAAGGCGTTCCACCTGATGCGCTCCTCGCGCCCCGGACCGGTGCTGGTCGACCTGCCGCTGGACGTTCAGCTTGCAGAGATCGAGTTCGACATCGACGCCTATGAGCCGCTCGCCCCCTTCAAGCCGGCAATCACGCGCGCCCAAGCCGAGAAGGCGCTGGCGATGCTCAACGAGGCGGAAAAGCCGCTGATCGTCGCCGGCGGCGGCATCATCAACGCCGATGCCTCGGATCTCTTGATCGAATTCGCCGAAGTCACCGGCGTGCCGGTCATCCCGACGCTGATGGGCTGGGGCGCGATCCCCGACGACCACCGTTTGATGGCCGGCATGTGCGGCCTGCAGACCTCGCACCGCTATGGCAACGCGACGATGCTGGCGTCCGACTTCGTCTTCGGCATCGGCAACCGCTGGGCCAACCGCCACACCGGTTCCGTCGACGTCTACACCAAGGGCAAGAAATTCATCCATATCGACATCGAGCCGACGCAGATCGGCCGCGTCTTCGCGCCGGATCTCGGCCTCGTCTCGGATGCGGGCGCAGCGCTGAAGATCCTGCTCGACGTCGCCACCGAATGGCGCACTGCCGGCAAGCTGCGCGACTGGTCGGGCTGGGCGAAGGAATGCCAGCAGCGCAAGAAGACCATGAAGCGCAAGACGCATTTCGAGCAGGTGCCGCTGAAGCCGCAGCGCGTCTATGAGGAGATGAACAAGGCGTTTGCCCGCGACACCACCTATGTCACCACGATCGGCCTGTCGCAGATTGCCGGCGCGCAGTTCCTGCATGTCTACAAGCCGCGCAACTGGATCAATTGCGGCCAGGCCGGCCCGCTCGGCTGGACGCTGCCGGCGGCGTTGGGCGTGCGCGCCGCCGATCCGGACCGGGATATCGTCGCGCTCTCCGGCGACTATGACTTCCAGTTCATGATCGAGGAGCTGGCCGTCGGCGCGCAGCACAAGCTGCCCTACATCCATGTCGTCGTGAACAACGCCTATCTCGGCCTGATCCGCCAGGCGCAGCGCGGCTTCTCGATGGATTACGAGGTGAGCCTCGCCTTCGAGAACGTCAACCGTGCCGGCGATCCGGAGGCGGGCTATGGCGTCGACCATGTCGCGGTTGCCGAGGCGATGGGCTGCAAGGCGGTCCGCGTGAAGAAGCCGGAGGAATTCGCCGGCGCCTTCAAGGAAGCGCAGCGGCTGATGAAGGAGCACCAGGTGCCAGTCGTCCTCGAATTCATCCTCGAGCGCGTCACCAACATTTCCATGGGCACGGAAATCGACAAGATCACCGAATTCGAGGACCTTGCCGAGAACCATGAGGATGCCCCTACCGCTATAGTGATGTTGGATTAAGCCGAGCGGAGAAGGAGAAAAAGAATGCCGCGTTTTTCAGCCAATCTTTCGATGCTCTTTGGCGAGCATGATTTCCTCGATCGCTTCGATGCCGCGGCCCGCGCGGGCTTCAAGGGCGTCGAATACATTGGCCCCTACGACCATGCGCCGGACGTCGTCGCGGCGCGCCTGAAGAAGAACGGCCTCAGCCAGGTTCTCTTCAACCTGCCGGCCGGCGACTGGGCGAGGGGCGAGCGCGGCATTGCCGTGCTGCCCGACCGGGTGCCGGAATTCCGCCAGGGCGTCGCCAAGGCGATCACCTACGCCCATGCGCTGGGCTGCGAGCAGATCAACTGTCTTGCCGGCATCGCGCCGCAGGGCGCCGATCGCGTCGTGTTGGAAAACGTCTTTGCCGAAAACCTGGCCTTCGCGGCCGAGAAGCTGGAGCAGGCCGGGATCAGGCTGCTGATCGAGCCGATCAACACCCGCGACATTCCGGGCTTCTTCCTGAACTATTCCGATCAGGCCCTGGCGCTGATCGACCGCATCGGCTCGAAGAACCTGTTCCTGCAGTACGACATCTACCACATGCAGATCATGGAGGGGGATCTCGCCCGTACCATCGAAGCGAACCTTCCCCGCATCGCGCATATCCAGCTTGCGGACAATCCCGGCCGTCACGAGCCGGGGACGGGCGAGATCAACTATCCCTTCCTGTATGATCACATTGATCGCCTCGGCTATTCCGGCTGGATCGGCGCCGAATACAAGCCGAAGGCCGGCACGGAAGCCGGGCTCGGCTGGTTCAGCGACTTCGCCGGGCAGGGGAGCGCGGCGGCTTAGGCGCTTCCCTTCTCCCCGTCACTATACGGGGAGAAGGTGCCGGCAGGCGGATGAGGGGCAGCACCCACGTTGCGATGTATTCGAACGAGACGTTCAGGAGAACAACATGGAAACCATCGGTTTCATCGGCCTCGGCATCATGGGCGCGCCAATGGCGGGACATCTTCTCGACGCCGGCTATAAGGTCGTCGCCAGCGATCATCGCTCAAAACCGCCGGCCGACCTCGTCGCCAAGGGCCTGAAGATCGCCACCGGCCACAACGCGGTGGCCAAGGCCGCCCACATCATTATCACAATGGTGCCGGACACCCCGCAGGTCGCCGACGTGCTGTTCGGCGACAACAGCGTTGCCTCCGGTCTGTCCAAAGGCAAGCTTGTCATCGACATGAGCTCGATCTCGCCGATCGCCACCAAGGAATTCGCCAAGAAAATCAACGATCTCGGTTGCGACTATCTCGACGCGCCGGTGTCGGGTGGCGAGGTCGGCGCCAAGGCGGCGTCGCTCACCATCATGGTTGGCGGCGAGGACAAGGCGTTCGAGCGGGCGAAGCCGGTGTTCGAGAAGATGGGCAAGAACATCACGCTGGTCGGGCCGAACGGCGTCGGCCAGACCACCAAGGTCGCCAACCAGATCGTCGTGGCATTGACCATCGAAGCCGTCGGCGAAGCGCTGGTTTTCGCCTCGAAGGCGGGCGCCGATCCCGCCAAAGTCAGGCAGGCGCTGATGGGCGGGCTCGCCGCCTCGCGCATCCTCGAAGTGCATGGCGAGCGCATGATCAAGCGCACCTTCGCTCCAGGCTTCCGCATCGAGTTGCACCAGAAGGACCTCAACCTGGCGCTGGAAGGGGCGAAGGCGCTCGGCGTCTCGCTGCCCAACACCTCGACGACGCAGCAACTGTTCAATTCCTGCGCCGCCAATGGTGGGGCGAAGGAGGATCACTCGGCGCTGGTTCGGGCGCTGGAGCGGATGGCGAATTTCGAAGTCGGCGGCGCCGCAGCCGAAGCCAAAGGCAAGGCAGCTTAGGTCAGGAGAGGGCGGCTCAACGTTCCCACGCCGCCTGCTCTTTGCCTGTCAGAGAACGGGTTCCTGCGTTTTACCGCGGGAGCCCGTTTTTTCGTGTCGGTCAAAGTCGATCCGTGCTCAGCCGCGCCTCAGGAATGCGTGCGCAGCATAAAGACTGACCGCCGCCGCATTGGACACGTTGAGCGAGTGGATGGCGCCGGGCATGTCGAGGCGGGCGAGCGCGGTTACCGTCTCGCGGGTTTTCTGACGCAGGCCCTTACCTTCCGCGCCCAGCACGAGCGCGATTTTTTCACCGTCGAAGGTCTTTTCAAGCTCGGCCGGGCCTTCCGAATCGAGCCCGATCGTCTGGAAGCTGGCCTCGTGCAATTGTCCGAGCGCATCGGCGAGGTTCTTCACCTCGATCTGGTCGATATGCTCAAGCGCGCCGGAGGCGGATTTCGCCAGCACGCCCGATTCCTGCGGGCTGTGGCGGGCCGTCGTGATCAGCGCGCCGGCGCCGAAGGCGACCGCGGATCGCAGGATCGCGCCGACATTGTGCGGGTCCGTCACCTGGTCGAGCACCAGCACCAGCTTGGTGTCGCCAAGCGCGTCGAGACGCTTCGGCTTGAGCGGCTCGGCCTCGATCAGCACGCCCTGATGCACCGCATCCGACCCGGTGATCCTGTCGATGTCCTTCGGCTCGACCAACTCGGTCTTGAACGGCAGGGCGGCAAGATCGGTGATTGAAAGACGTTCGGCGGCGTTGCGGGTCACCAGCATTTTTCTGATCTTGCGCCGCGGATTGTCGAGCGCGGCCCGCACCGTGTGCAGGCCGTAAAGCCGCACCAGCCCGTCGCCAGGCGCTTCGCCTGGGGGCACAGGCTGGCGCGGCCGGAACGCCGGCGCGCCGCCCGCCTTCTGGTCGCGATGCGCGCGCCTCAGTTTGGCGTAGTGGGTGTCCTTGCGCGTGCCGGGCTTGTTGCTTCTATCGTCGCTCATGGCGGCTTCTATAGCCGTCCCGTCCGGCTAAGGATATGGGCTGGGGAAATGAATGCCGAACATCCTCGAAAAACCCTGGCCGCGCCGGTTGACACCCACCGGCCTTGCCGCCATAAGGCGCTTCGCTGATTTCGGAGAAGATCTTACTCGGGCTCCGGATCGGCGAAAATGCCTCGTTGCATGGCTCCGGCGGCAGACTGGAGAGGTGCCCGAGTGGTTAAAGGGGACGGACTGTAAATCCGTTGGCTTAGCCTACGTTGGTTCGAATCCAACCCTCTCCACCACTGCCGGCCCGGAAGCCCTGAAACGAACAAGTCTCGGACCGAAAAGTGCATGGCGCTTTTCGGGTGAATCCGGTACTTCAGTGTAAGGCGCGGGTATAGCTCAGTGGTAGAGCAGCAGCCTTCCAAGCTGAATATGCGGGTTCGATTCCCGCTACCCGCTCCAGATTTCCTCCTCACACGCTCCAAAGAAAACGCCGCGCGCCGTGGCGCGCAGCGCATTCCGTTTCATCCAGCCGCTTAGCTGTTGAAGGCCGAAGCGACCTGATGGTTTTGCGGCACCTGGCCGTTCGGCGTCAGCTTGTCGACGATGCCGGGCAGCGCCGTAGAGAGCTGCTGCAGCAATTCCTGCTCATTCATGCCGGTGCGCTGGGCGATCTCGCGGATCACCGCTGGCCCGAGCGCCGAACCGAGATCATTGGCGTTGATCTGCTGGTTCTGACCGGTGCCGACCCAGGAGTCGGCGACGTTGCCATGGCCAGCATCCTTCAGCTTGCCGAGCAGGCCGCCGAGGCCGCCGAGCAGGCCGCCATCGGCCGACGCGTCGGTTCCCGCAGGCGTCGGCGCCGGCGCTTGCGGCACGGCCGCTTCCTCGCTCCTGCCGCTCAGCATCTTGCCGACCAAAAGCGCGCCGAGCGCGATCATCAGGGGTTTGGTGATGTTGCCGCCCGGAACGGCGTTGTCGAAAAGGCCCATAATGGATCTCCTTATCCAGCCAAGTCCACCCGACGCCAGCATGGCGCAAACGAATGGAATTTCAAGCTGTCTTGAGCTTTTGACAATCATATGAAAATGATTGGGGCGGCGGGGAAATTTGGAGGGAATTATGGGCATCATCAGCTGGATCATTCTCGGCATCGTCGCTGGCTTCATCGGCAGCAAGATCGTCAACAAGACCGGCCAGGGCATGATCATGGACATCGTGCTCGGCATCGTCGGCGCCATCGTCGGCGGCGTGATCTTCAGCGCCTTCGGCGCGCAGGGCGTCACCGGCCTCAACATCTGGAGCCTGATCGTTGCCGTCATCGGCTCGGTCGTCGTGCTGTGGGCCTATCACCAGATTTCCGGCAAGCGCACGCTTTAGAAGCGTAGAAAGCCGGACCTGGGGGGCTTAGGGTCGACCCGTTCGGGTCGGCCTACGCTGGATTTATGCCGTCAGGCGACCATCGCCAGCCGGCGCTTTCGTTCGTCTAGCGAGACGATCGCCAGGCCGCTGGCCATCACCAAAAGGATGCCGCAGACGGCGAGCGCGTTGGGAAACTGCCCGAAGACCAGCAGGCCCGAGATGACCGCCCAGACGGTGAAGCAGTAATAGAAGGGCGCGACCGCGCTTGTCGGTCCGACCCGGTAGGCCATGAAGATGAAGAAATGGCCGAAGATCAGGAACAGGCCCGCTCCGGCGATCAGCAGCAGGTGGTGGCCTTGGGGCATTACCCATTGCTCGGAGACAAGATGCGCCGCGCCTGAGCCGACCAGCACCACCACGACCGCAGAGATGGCGACGATCATGCCTGGCACCTCGGCGCCCACCTTGCGGCCGGCAAGGTCGCGCACCGCCGCGAAGGCGGCGTTGCCGAGCGCCAGCAGCGCATAGACCGAAATGCCCTGCATGGTCGGCTGCGCCACCATGAGCGCCCCGACAAAGCCAAGGCCGATCAGCGCCATGCGCGTGGCGCCGATCTTTTCGCCGAACAGCATCGAGGACCCGACCAGCACGATGAGCGGCGTCACCTGCCCGAGCGCGGTGGAATCCGCGATCTGCATATTGGCCAAGGCGACGACATAGCAGAGGATCGCCAGGAGCTCGAACAGGTTGCGGCGCAGCACCTTGCGCTCGAAGAGCAACGGAACCTGCCTGGCATAGCCCAGCATCAGAAGCAGCGGCACACCCCACAGCATCGCGGCAGCACCGCGCAGCAAGAGCACTTCATAAGGCGGCAGCCCGGTGGTCGCTAGCTTCATCATCGTGTCGTTGACGAGGTAGGCCCCCGTCGAGACGATCATGAACAGCGGACCACGGATATTGGATGGAATGAACTGCATCCGCCGACCAAATCAGAGCGGCGTCGCGGCGGCAATGGGCCAGCCCGGAGGCTTTGATTTTACGCTCGGCACCCCTATATCCCCGCCATATCCCCCTGAAATCGACCGTTGGTCCGGGTCGAGCGGGAATCCGCTCAGCCACAAGGCACTTGTGTTTTTCGGCCGTTGTCGCTAATCGCCCCGCATTCGACTGAACTGAAGGTCAAGGCCGTCCAAGGAAAGAGACTATGGCAAAAGGTAAATTCGAGCGCACCAAGCCGCATGTAAACATTGGCACGATCGGTCACGTCGATCATGGCAAGACGTCGCTGACGGCGGCGATCACGAAGTATTTTGGCGAATACAAGCGCTATGACCAGATCGACGCGGCGCCCGAAGAGAAGGCGCGCGGCATCACGATCTCGACGGCGCATGTCGAGTATGAGACGGCCAACCGTCACTATGCTCACGTCGACTGCCCCGGCCACGCCGACTATGTGAAGAACATGATCACCGGTGCGGCGCAGATGGACGGCGCGATCCTGGTTGTTTCGGCCGCCGACGGCCCGATGCCGCAGACCCGCGAGCACATCCTGCTTGCCCGCCAGGTCGGCGTGCCTTCGATCGTGGTGTTCCTGAACAAGGTCGACCAGGTCGACGACGCCGAGCTGCTCGAGCTGGTCGAGCTCGAGGTTCGCGAGCTTCTGTCGAAGAACGAGTTCCCCGGCGACGACATTCCGATCGTCAAGGGCTCGGCGCTGGCTGCGTTGGAAGATTCCAACAAGACCATCGGCGAGGACGCCATCCGCGAGCTGATGGCTCAGGTCGACGCCTACATCCCGACGCCGGTGCGTCCGCTCGACAAGCCGTTCCTGATGCCGATCGAGGACGTGTTCTCGATCTCGGGCCGCGGCACGGTCGTGACCGGCCGCGTCGAGCGCGGCATCGTCAAGGTTGGCGAGGAGTTGGAAATCGTCGGCATCCGTCCGACCACCAAGACGACCTGCACGGGCGTCGAGATGTTCCGCAAGCTGCTCGACCAGGGTCAGGCCGGCGACAACATCGGCGCGCTGCTGCGCGGCGTCGACCGTGAGGGTGTGGAGCGCGGCCAGGTTTTGGCCAAGCCGGGCACGGTGAAGCCGCACAAGAAGTTCGTGGCCGAAGCCTACATCCTGACCAAGGACGAAGGCGGCCGTCACACGCCGTTCTTCACCAACTACCGTCCGCAGTTCTACTTCCGCACGACGGACGTGACGGGCATCGTGACGCTGCCGGCCGGCACCGAGATGGTGATGCCCGGCGACAACATCACCGTCGACGTCGAGCTGATCGTGCCGATCGCGATGGAAGAGAAGCTGCGCTTCGCCATCCGTGAAGGCGGCCGCACCGTCGGTGCCGGCATCGTCGTCACCATCAAGGAATAATCGACCCGGCACTTGCCGGTTCGACAAGGAAAGGGCGGTCTTCGGGCCGCCCTTTTGCTTGGAAACAGTATCGCGCCGGCCTCTTCAATTCTGTTGCAAGCACCGTCACCGCAACTAGTATGGGTTGTACCGAGGGACTTGCCAGACGTGGTTTCCACATTTCGTTCAAAGACCATGCGGTGCTGGCGCGGACTGCTCCGACTGGGGTTGGCCACCGCCATGGCGCTGGCTGCTTTCGGCGCCACCGCGAAGGAAGACCCGCCGGATTACGGTCCGACGATGCGCTTCGTCGTCGTGCGCTCCAGCGCGCCGGGTTGCGAGCCGAACTGTCCGGAATGGATTTCGGCCGAAGGCACTATCGACGCCGGCACGCCGGCGCTGCTGAGACGCCTCCTGAAGACGCTCGGCGGGCGGCAACTGCCGATCGTCGTCAATTCTCCTGGCGGCAATGTCGATGCCTCGCTCCAGCTTGGCCGCATAGTCCGCAAGAACAAGCTCGATATCGCGGTCGGCATCACCGAATTTTCCGGCTGTTCGCCGGGAATGAAGAATTGCCGGGACAATGACGGCAAGAGCCAGCCCTATTCCGGTGTAGCTCATGACGGTGGCTCGATGTGCAATTCGGCCTGCCCGCTGATGTTTGCCGGCGGCATCCGCCGCGTCGTCGGCGAATGGGCCTATCTCGGCGTCCACCAGATCACCACCACCTACCGGCGCGAGAAGCTGCTCTACCGCACGACCTATCGGATCGTGAACGGCAAGAAGAAGATCATCAGCACCAGGATTGTCAGCCGCAAGAATGCGGGCAGCTACAAGACATATGAGATGAGCAAGGCGGTCGAGAAGCGGTTGTCGGCCTATCTGAGGGAGATGGGCGTCGAACAGGGCGTGCTCGGCGTGATGAAGGCGACGCCTGCCAGCGACATCAGGCAGATCGAGCCCGAGGACATGCTGGAGATGAAGCTCGTCACCAGCCTCGATTCGCTCGACTTGCTGACCGAAGGGACCATCTGCCAGCGCCATCCGGCGCCGGAGAATTGTCGCGAGGTTCTCACGAACGGCGCCCCGGCCGCCGTCGCGGCAGTTGAGATCAAGCCGGCCTCTCCTCAACCTGTGGCGCCTTCGCAGAGCCGGGACGAGGAAATGCGCTTCGCCCTGGTTCGCGGCAGCAATCCGCTCTGCAATCCGGACTGCCCGGAATGGATTTCGGCCGAAGGCGTCGTCGCCGCCGCTACGCCCGGCAAACTGCGTCAGCTGCTTGACGATGCCGGCGGGCGCAGGCTGCCGGTGGTCGTCAATTCGCCCGGCGGCGACGTGCAGGCCGCGCTCGCCGCCGGGCGCCTTATCCGCGAGCGCAAGCTCGACGTGGCTGTCGCTCGGACGGATTTCCTCGATTGTGATCCCGGCGCCGTCGGTTGTTCGGCCAAGGACGACCTCCATACCGGCCTTACAGTGGATGCTGGCGGCGAGTGCGGCTCTGCCTGCGTCGTGATGATCGCGGGCGGCGTCAGGCGCCTCGTCGGCTCGACCGCGCATGTCAGCCTGCACTCCCTGG
Source organism: Mesorhizobium sp. BH1-1-5 (assembly GCF_020165615.1). Taxonomy (NCBI): domain Bacteria; kingdom Pseudomonadati; phylum Pseudomonadota; class Alphaproteobacteria; order Hyphomicrobiales; family Phyllobacteriaceae; genus Mesorhizobium; species Mesorhizobium sp. BH1-1-5. Next base: position 240,839 of record NZ_JAIUIM010000007.1, on the reverse strand, counting down.
GGATGGGCGACAAGGTCAAGGCCTATTTCGACGAGATGGCAATCGGCCCAGCGCTTTTCGCGGCCATGCAGGCGGTGCTCTATGCGAGCCATAGGGAGCTCAGCCAGAGCGAGGTGCGGGATTTCGGACTGACGACAGGGCCGCAATCGGCGGACGCGCTGACCGGCGCCACAATTTGCAGATCCGCGCCCAGGCCCGACAATTGCCGGGTTCTTCCAGCCGCCGATGCCGAGGCGAAGGCGCCGGCGAAGCTGTAGAGCAATTCCAGGAAAAGTTGTTACGGTTTTCCGTCCGGAATTGCGTAAACAAGGAGATAGCGCGCCCTGGCCATCGAGGCAGGTTGAGCAGGGCAGGGCGCTACCCCTATCTTGCTCGGGCTGTATGCACGTGGAGGAGCGGCGATGAGCAGGGACATCCCGACTTTGTACGAATGGGCCGGAGGCAGCGAGGCGCTGAACCGGCTGACCCGGACCTTCTATGACAAAGTGGCGGCGGATCCGGTCGTGGGGCCGGTGTTCAGACACATGTCGCCGGATCACCCGGCGCATGTCGCCGCCTTCATCGGCGAAGTCTTCGGCGGCCCGAAGACCTACAGCGAGAAGCATGGCGGCCATCGCGAAATGGTGATGCATCACCTTGGCAAGCACCTGACCGAGGAACAGCGCCGTCGCTGGATCAATCTCCTCGCCGATGCGGCGGACGAGATCGGCCTTCCCGACGATCCCGAGTTCCGCTCCGCCTTCATGGGCTATGTCGAATGGGGATCGCGGCTGGCGAAGATGAATTCGAATCTCGGCGAAACCTGCGATCCCGAGACCGAGCCGATGCCGGCCTGGGGCTGGGGCGTCCCGGGCGGACCGTACAAGCCGCCGGCCGGAAAATCGTAAGCGCGGGCCTGCGCGGTCGATTGCCGGCAGCTCCGCAATTCAGATTTCTGGCAAAGCTTCCAAAACGGCATCGCAGTGCTCTTTACAGAGTGCCCGGAAGCTTTTAGGAAGCGCCTGCGCCGAACAAGCGCATGCACGGGCATAGCTCAGTTGGTAGAGCGGCGGTCTCCAAAACCGCAGGTCGTAGGTTCGAGCCCTGCTGCCCGTGCCATTTCCCAAGGGAAATCAGGCATTTAGAGATCGTCTTGCTTGGCAAGGACGCCTCAAGCCGCCTTACACATCTCTTGCACAAACTTGAACGCGCGCAGGAAGTGCCTGGCGATAGCGGAAGAACATTCGATTCTCGAAGGCAAGGTCCACGTCCATAGGCGTAACGACAGCCCGATTTGGCCCTGTTCGAGGTATGTCGAAGCCAAGAACCGCCGGGTCACCATCAAGGAAGAAGTCTTGCCAGGCCAAGGATTGGGCCGGGGATTGGCATTTCGACCTGAATGACGAGGGCCGGCCACGGCGATCGCCAATCCGCTCGACCGTATTTGATGGCTATCGAGCAGCATTGCCGCACGTACGCGCTGCAGTTGAGGCGAGAGAATGCGTTTGGGGAGAGGACCGCTCAATTTACAACCAAAGGTAACCTTGATCTATTCGAATACAGCGCATGGCAATGATTCGAGCGGTCATTGACTCGGGCTTTGCCGGGTGCGTCGCACTTCTATGGTGAAGCGGGGCTTGGCGGGGAGCGGCGCAGGGGATGAGATGCACGGCAAAGGACGGCGCCAACACGGTCAGCTTCCGCCGATCCTTGTTTTTGACCACGGCAATCATCACACTCGTCACCGCGATTGCCGGCATGCGGCCGGCGTCCGCGCAGTCGGTGTCAGGCACCGGTGATCTATCGCCGGACGCAAGCACCATTCAAACGCCGGATTGGACGGTCGGGGCCGATCTCGTTGTCGGTAATATCGCCACAGGCACGCTGGACATCCAGAATGGCGGCGCGGTCACCAATGACACTGGCTTTATCGGCTATGGTGCCCAAGGGACGGTCACCGTCTCGGGCACCGACGGTGGCGGCAATGCCTCGACCTGGACCAATAACGGTGACCTCGTTGTCGGTCAGGATGGCAACGGCACGCTCAATATCGGAAATGGCGGCCAGGTGAGCAATGCTGACGGTTATATCGGCGTCGCGGCCGCCACCCAAAGCGATGTCACTGTCTAGGGCCACGACGGTAGCGGTCACGCCTCGACGTGGACCAATACAGGCACGCTTTATGTCGGCGACAACGGCAAGGCCTCACTCGCTATCCAGGATGGCGGGATCGTGAACAGTGCATTGGTCGTCATCGGCAACAATAGCGATGGCAATGGCACCGGCACTGGCATGGTTGCGGTCACGGGTCGCGACATTGACCAACGTGCCTCGACCCTAAACATTACCAACCAGATTTATGTTGGTAGTGGCGGCATAGGCAACAAGCTCGACATCCTGGATGGCGGGCTGGTGAACAGTGGACAGGCTTCTATCGGCTACGGGAGCGGTAGCGAAGGCACGGCCACCGTCTCGGGTCGCGACATCAACGGCAATGCCTCGGCCTGGAACGCCGCCAACAATATTTACGTGGGTTTCTCCGGCAGCGGTACACTCAACGTCGCGGACGGCGCCGCGGTGGCCACGAGTGCAACTGGAGGCGGCGCTGCCTCTGTCTATATCGGCTACACGAACGGCGGCACGGGCACTGTCAATGTCTCGAGCAGCACGGGCAGCGTCTCAAGCTTGACCGCGACCGACCGCATCGATGTCGGCTACGATGGCGACGGCACGATGACCGTTGGAAAAGGTGGCTTCGTAAGCGTCGGTACCGATGTTCATATAGCCAACGGCAGCACAGCCACTGGAACGCTCCATCTCGACGGCGACGCCACCGGACGCGGCGTTGTCGAAACCGGCTCCGTGATCAATGGAGCCGGCGCCACCGCTATACTCGACCTCAACGGCGGCATTCTGCGTGCGAACCGGGATGAAGCCGATTTCCTGAACGGCTTCACTGCACTGAGTGTGGCAGCCGGAGGAGCCTGGTTCGATACCAACGGGCACGACATCGGCATCGGCACGGATTTTTCCGGTTCGTCGAACTTCAACAAGCTCGGCCTCGGTCAACTGACGCTGACCGGGGACAGTTCCGGCTTTACCGGCGCATCGACCGTGTCGGCCGGCACGCTGGCCGTGAACGGCGTGCTGGGCGGCAACATGCTGGTCGACACCGGCGGACGGCTCGTCGGCACGGGCGGCGTGGGCAATGTCGTCAATACTGGCGTCGTCGCGCCGGGCTATGGCAATGCCATGGGCACGCTCACCGCCCAGGGCGATTATGTCAGCACTGGCGGACGCCTCGAAATCGCGACCGTTCTGGGCGACGACAGCTCGCAGACCAGCCGCCTTGCGGTCAACGGCACGACTTCAGGCGTTACGCATGTCAGCATCATCAACCGTGGCGGCCCTGGCGCGCCGACGGTGGAAGGCATCAAGATCGTCGACGTGACGGGTGCGTCCAACGGTGCTTTCGTGCTCGACAGCAACTATGTCTTCCAGGGCGCACCGGCGGTGATAGCCGGCGCTTATGCCTATCGCCTCTATCAGGGCGGCGTCTCTACTCCCTTGGATGGCGACTGGTATCTGCGTTCCTCCCTGGGCGGTCCCGGCGCGCCGCTCTATCAGCCCGGCGTGCCGGTTTACGAGGCCTATGGCTCCAATCTGCAGTCGCTCAACACTCTCCCGACGCTGCAGCAACGTGTCGGCAACCGTGTCTGGGGCCCCGGCGCCAATGGCGACGGCAATGGAATTTGGGGCCGAGCGGAAGGCATCCACGGGCGCTTCAACAGTGCCGCGGTGTCGGCGACTGGTTTGGATCAGGACATCGATACCTGGAAGATACAGGCGGGTGTCGATCGGGTGCTTGTCGATAGCGACACGAGCGGGCGTCTGGTGGCGGGCGTCAACGTCTCCTATGGCGAGGCCAACAGCCGGATCAACTCGGCGTTCGGCAACGGTACACTGAAGACCGACGGCTACGGCCTTGGCGCGACTTTGACCTGGTATGGTGTCACGGGCTTCTATGTCGATGGTCAGGCGCAGCTCAACCGCTATGGCAGCGACCTCAATTCCGAACTTCTCGGCTCGCTCACCCACGACAATGGCGGCAGCGGCGAGGCGTTCAGCATCGAAGCGGGCAAGCGGATTTTGTTCGGCGAGCACGTTGGCATCACGCCGCAATTCCAGATCGTCTATTCCAATGTGCGGTTCGATCACTTCGTTGATCCGTCGGGTGCCGACGTGGCCGCCGGCAGGAACGACAGCCTGAAAACGCGCTGGGGCGTCGCGCTCGATCATCAGGGCGCCTGGGAAGGTGGCCGCAGCCACATCTACGGAATCGCCAATGTCAGCTATGAATGGCTCGATGGCACGCGCACTCTGGTCGCGGGGACACCCATCATCAATGCCGACGACCGGCTGTGGGGCGAACTCGGCCTCGGTGCGAGCGTAAGCTGGCGCAAGGATCTCACCTTCTATGGCGAGCTCTCCGGCAACACACCGTTCCGTAATTTTGGCAACAGCTACATCCTCAAGTCCAATTTCGGTCTCCGAACGCAATTCTGACCGCAAGGGCGGTATCTCATCGTCGCCATGGCGCAACGAGATGCGGCAAAGGCTAATCTGGCTCCAAAACCGCAGGTCGTAGGTTCGAGCCCTGCTGCCCGTGCCATCTCCCGAAAGTGGCCGATCGAAGCCTTCGCGGTTGAATATTGGCGGGTGGCTTGCCATATAGCGTGAATTGGGGCATAAGCCCCGTATAGCCGGGACGGGACGACTGGATGGTTCCGAGGCGGCGTTAGAACATAAAGCGGACGCTTGCCACTTGCGTGGATTGAGAATCGGTTTTATGTAGACGGAACAGACACGCGACGCGTGGAGCTGGGAAGCCGGCTTTACGCGTCTGATTTGCGTGGGTGCAATGGTGGTGCTGATTCGGCGCCCCACAGAGCCCAGGCGGCACGTCCCGGCCAGCGGGATCATCCAGGAGGCCCGGCCAACGGGTCTTGAAAACAGGCGGCACATGGCTTCGAAAACCACCAATCCCTTCACCTTTCTGCAGCAGGTTCGCGCGGAGACGGCCAAGGTGACATGGCCTTCGCGGCGTGAAACCATGATCTCGACGGTGATGGTGCTCGTGTTCGCGATCATCGCGATGCTCTTTTTCTTCACCGCCGACATAGCCATGGGCTATGCGATCGAGTGGATTCTGGGCCTCGGGCATTAATTCGGCGATTACGGAGAGGTCGTGAAATGACTGCGCGCTGGTATATCGTCCACGCCTATTCGAACTTCGAGAAGAAGGTCGCCGAGGATATCGAGAACAAGGCCAAGCAGAAGGGCCTGTCCGGCGAGATCGAGCAGATCGTGGTGCCGACCGAGAAGGTCGTCGAGATCCGCCGCGGTCGCAAGGTCGATGCCGAGCGCAAGTTCTTCCCGGGCTATGTGCTCTTGAAGGCCAATCTGACCGATGCCGTGTTCTCGCTGGTCAAGAACACGCCGAAGGTCACCGGCTTCCTGGGTGACTCCAAGCCCGTGCCGATAACCGAGGCCGAGGCGCAGCGCATCCTGAGCCAGGTCCAGGAAGGCGTCGAGCGGCCGAAGCCGTCGGTCACCTTCGAGATCGGCGAGGCGATCCGCGTTTCGGACGGTCCGTTCGCGTCGTTCAACGGCGTCGTCCAGGAGGTGGACGAGGAGCGTGCCCGCCTCAAGGTGGAAGTTTCGATCTTCGGGCGCGCCGTGCCGGTCGATCTGGAATTCGGACAGGTCGAAAAGGGCTGATCCGTACACCCGCGCCGAGAGGCGTCGGGGCGGTTGCCAAAAGCGCCGCATGAACGGGTGGGAGGCGAAGGCGGCATAGCCGGCCGTCGGAACCGCACCACCAGACTGCAACCGCCGCGCTCTCCGCTTAAAGGGGCCGGCATGAGAAAAGGCAGGAATAGAGATGGCTAAGAAAGTTGCAGGCCAGCTCAAGCTCCAGGTTGCCGCGGGCTCGGCTACGCCGTCGCCCCCGATCGGCCCGGCGCTTGGTCAGCGCGGCATCAACATCATGGAATTCTGCAAGGCGTTCAACGCGCAGACCCAGGAGCTCGAGAAGGGATCGCCGATCCCGGTCGTCATCACCTACTACCAGGACAAGTCGTTCACCTTCGTCATGAAGACGCCGCCGGTGAGCTACTTCCTGAAGAAGGCAGCCAACCTGAAGTCGGGCTCCAAGGAGCCGGGCAAGACCAAGGTCGGCACGATCAGCCGCGACAAGGTGCGCGCGATCGCCGAGCAGAAGATGAAGGACCTGAACGCAAACGACGTCGAAGCGGCCATGCGCATGGTCGAGGGCTCCGCCCGCTCGATGGGCCTGGAAGTGGTGGGCTGAGATCATGGCAAAGATTGCAAAGCGTGTTGCCAAGAGCCGCGAAGGCATCGATCCGAACAAGGCTTACGCCCTCAATGAGGCGCTGCAGCTGCTCAAGGATCGGTCCAAGGTGAAATTCGACGAGACCGTCGAGATATCGATGAATCTCGGCGTCGATCCGCGCCATGCCGACCAGATGGTCCGCGGCGTGGTCAACCTGCCGAACGGCACCGGCCGCTCCGTGCGTGTCGCCGTGTTCGCCCGGGGCGACAAGGCCGAGGAAGCCAAGGCCGCCGGCGCCGATATCGTCGGCGCCGAGGACCTGGTCGACATCGTCCAGAAGGGCACGATCGATTTCGATCGCTGCATCGCCACCCCGGACATGATGCCGCTGGTCGGTCGTCTGGGTAAGGTGCTCGGCCCGCGCGGCATGATGCCGAACCCGAAGGTCGGCACCGTGACCACCGATGTGGCCGCGGCCGTCAAGGCTTCGAAGGGCGGCGCCGTCGAGTTCCGCGTCGAGAAGGCCGGAATCGTCCAAGCCGGCGTCGGCAAGGTCTCGTTCGACGTCAAGGCGCTGGAAGAGAATGTCCGCGCCTTCGCCGATGCGGTGACCAAGGCCAAGCCCGCGGGCGCCAAGGGCAACTACGTCAAGAAGGTGTCCGTCACCTCGACGATGGGCCCCGGCCTCAAGCTCGATATCGCGACGCTCGCCGCGTCGTAATTGTCGTCTGGCCGGCTTCGGGCCGGTCGTTGGAGCATGATCATGCTCCAGCAAAGAAGAATTCCGGACCGCCGATCCGTCGGCGGCCCGGTACCCCGGAAGCCGAAAGGCTTCCGGATATCCTGTCCGAGATTGCAGGCGGCCCAACAGCCTTAATTCATGTGGGCCTGCATGAGACGGGTGAAGACCCGACAAAGGAGCCAAAAGCTCCAATGAAAGGTTCGAACCGTGTTTGCCTTTTGTCAGCATGCCCGCCGGTAAGTCCGTCGGGTGTGGCGAAAAGGGGGCAGGATCCTCGAGCGCCGTTCGGGAGATCCAGGATTTGGATGGCCCGGCCGGCAAAAGGCAACCCGACTTCTGACCTCGAAAATGAGGCAGGGGTCAACTGGAGATAGGCAGTGGACAGAGCGGAAAAGCGCGAACTCGTCACGGGCCTGAATGATGCGTTCTCGAACGCGGGTTCAGTCGTCGTGGCCCACTACGCCGGTATCACCGTGGCGCAAATGAACGACCTTCGGTCGAAGATGCGCGCTGCCGGCGGCACCGTCAAAGTCGCGAAGAACCGTCTCGCCAAGATCGCTCTTCAGGGCACGGACTCCGCATCGATCATCGACCTGTTCAAGGGACAGACGCTGGTCGCTTATTCGGAGGATCCGGTTGCGGCGCCGAAGGTCACGTCCGATTTCGCCAAGGGGAATGACAAGTTGATCATTCTCGGCGGCGCGATGGGCTCGACCTCGCTCAACGCCGACGGTGTGAAGGCTCTCGCCACACTTCCGTCGCTCGACGAGCTGCGCGCCAGGCTGGTTGGCATGATCGCCACGCCGGCAACCCGGATCGCCCAGATCGTCAATGCGCCCGCGGCTTCGGTCGCGCGTGTCATCGGCGCTTACGCCCGGAAGGACGAGGCGGCATGAGGCCGTTCCTCGCTGTCAACAACACACGTTCGAACCAAGTAAAGGAATACAACAATGGCTGATCTGGCAAAGATCGTAGACGACCTTTCGAAGCTGACCGTCCTCGAGGCGGCTGAGCTGTCGAAGCTCCTGGAAGAGAAGTGGGGCGTTTCGGCTGCTGCTCCGGTGGCGGTTGCCGCTGCTGGCGGCGCTGGTGCCGCTGCCGCTGCTCCGGCTGAAGAGAAGACGGAATTCGACGTCGTTCTCGCCGACGCCGGCGCCCAGAAGATCAACGTCATCAAGGAAGTCCGCGCCATCACCGGCCTTGGCCTCAAGGAAGCCAAGGACCTGGTCGAAGCGGCTCCGAAGCCGGTCAAGGAAGCCGTTTCCAAGGCCGACGCCGACAAGTTCAAGGCTCAGCTGGAAGCAGCTGGCGCCAAGGTCGAGCTGAAGTAAGGCGTATCAAGCGGCGGGCGGCCTCGCGCCGTCCGCCACTCCCTTGCCGTGCAGGGGAGAACGCGTAGCGCGAGAACAGACGAGAACCTCTTTCCTGAGGGCCGCGATCCGGCCCTCAGGAAACGGGTTTTCTCCCGTTTCAGCCGGCCGCCGCCAAGCAATTGGCAAGGGAGGCCGGAGAACAGACAGAGAGCCGCCGCCCAGGTGGCTCGGCATGCAAGGCGAACCACGGCGAGGTTCGCCCCGAGTTCAGAGCTAAGGAGCGACGATGGCCCAGACCCAGACTTTCAATGGCCGCAGACGCGTACGCAAGTTCTTCGGAAAGATCCCGGAAGTTGCGGAGATGCCGAACCTCATCGAGGTTCAGAAGGCATCTTATGACCAGTTCCTGATGGTGGACGAGCCCAAGGGCGGTCGTCCGGACGAAGGGCTGCAGGCCGTTTTCAAGTCGGTCTTCCCGATTTCCGACTTTTCCGGCTCCTCGATGCTGGAGTTCGTGAAGTATGAGTTCGAGGCACCGAAATTCGACGTTGACGAGTGCCGTCAGCGCGACCTGACCTATGCCGCGCCGCTGAAGGTGACGCTGCGCCTCATCGTGTTCGATATCGACGAGGATACCGGCGCGAAGTCGATCAAGGACATCAAGGAGCAGGACGTCTATATGGGCGACATGCCGCTCATGACGTCGAACGGCACCTTCATCGTCAACGGCACCGAGCGCGTCATCGTCTCGCAGATGCACCGCTCGCCGGGCGTCTTCTTCGACCATGACAAGGGCAAGTCGCACTCGTCGGGCAAGCTCCTGTTTGCCGCGCGCGTCATCCCCTATCGCGGTTCGTGGCTCGACATCGAGTTCGATTCCAAGGACGTAGTGCACGCCCGCATCGACCGTCGCCGCAAGATCCCGGTGACGTCGCTGTTGATGGCGCTCGGCATGGACGGCGAAGAGATCCTGTCGACATTCTACAACAAGATCACCTACAAGCGCTCCGGCGACCACTGGCGCATTCCGTTCAACGTCGAGCGCTTCCGCGGCCTGAAAGCCGTCGGCGACCTGGTTGATGCCGACACCGGCGAAATCGTCGTCGAGCAAGGCAAGAAGATCACCGCCCGCCAGGCCCGCCAGCTCGGCGAGAAGGGTCTCAAGGCCATCAAGGCGACCGACGAGGATCTGCTCGGCAACTATCTCGCCGAGGACATCGTCAACTACGCCACCGGCGAGATCTTCCTCGAGGCCGGCGACGAGATCGACGACAAGACACTGAAGGTGCTGCTCGGCACCGGCGAGAACGAGATCCAGATCCTCGACATCGACCACGTCAATGTCGGCGCCTATATCCGCAACACGCTCAACGTCGACAAGAACGAGAGCCGCCAGGACGCACTGTTCGACATCTACCGTGTCATGCGCCCGGGCGAGCCGCCGACGCTCGAGACCGCCGAAGCCATGTTCAACTCGCTGTTCTTCGACAGCGAGCGCTACGACCTGTCGGCCGTCGGCCGCGTCAAGATGAACATGCGCCTCGAGCTCAAGGCCGAGGACACTGTGCGCGTGCTGCGCAAGGAAGACATCCTGGCCGTGGTCAAGACGCTGGTCGAGCTGCGCGACGGCAAGGGCGAGATCGACGACATCGACAATCTCGGCAACCGCCGCGTGCGTTCGGTCGGCGAGCTCATGGAGAACCAGTACCGCGTCGGCCTGCTGCGCATGGAGCGCGCGATCAAGGAACGCATGTCCTCGATCGAGATCGACACGGTCATGCCGCAGGACCTGATCAACGCCAAGCCGGCGGCCGCCGCCGTGCGCGAGTTCTTCGGTTCCTCGCAGCTGTCGCAGTTCATGGATCAGACCAACCCGCTGTCGGAGATCACCCACAAGCGTCGTCTCTCGGCGCTTGGACCGGGCGGTCTGACCCGCGAGCGCGCCGGCTTCGAGGTGCGCGACGTGCACCCGACGCATTACGGCCGCATCTGCCCGATCGAGACGCCGGAAGGCCCGAATATCGGTCTGATCAACTCGCTGGCCACCTTCGCGCGCGTCAACAAGTACGGCTTCATCGAAAGCCCGTATCGCAAGATCGTGGGCGGCAAGCTGACCAACGAGGTCGTCTATCTGTCGGCGATGGAAGAGGCCAAGCACTATGTCGCGCAGGCCAACGCCGAGCTCGACAAGAATGGCGGCTTCGTCGACGAGTTCGTCATTTGCCGTAACGCCGGCGAAGTGATGATGGCGCCGCGCGAGAACGTCGACCTGATGGACGTCTCGCCCAAGCAGATGGTGTCCGTCGCGGCAGCGCTCATCCCGTTCCTCGAGAACGACGACGCCAACCGCGCTCTGATGGGCTCGAACATGCAGCGTCAGGCCGTGCCGCTGGTGCGCGCCGAGGCGCCGTTCGTCGGCACCGGCATGGAGCCGGTCGTCGCCCGTGACTCGGGCGCTGCCATCGGCGCCCGCCGCGGCGGCGTGGTCGACCAGGTCGACGCGACCCGTATCGTCATCCGTGCCACGGAAGATCTCGATCCCGGCAAGTCGGGCGTCGACATCTACCGGCTGATGAAGTTCCAGCGTTCGAACCAGAACACCTGCATCAACCAGCGTCCGCTGGTGCGCATGGGCGACCGCGTCAACAAGGGCGACATCATTGCCGACGGTCCGTCGACCGAGCTCGGCGATCTGGCGCTCGGCCGCAACGTGCTGGTCGCGTTCATGCCGTGGAACGGCTACAACTACGAGGACTCGATCCTGCTCTCCGAGCGCATCGTGGCCGACGACGTCTTCACCTCGATCCACATCGAGGAGTTCGAGGTCATGGCGCGCGACACCAAGCTCGGGCCGGAGGAAATCACGCGCGACATTCCGAACGTTTCGGAAGAGGCGCTGAAGAACCTTGACGAGGCCGGTATCGTCTATATCGGCGCGGAAGTGCAGCCGGGCGACATCCTGGTCGGTAAGATCACGCCGAAGGGCGAAAGCCCGATGACGCCGGAAGAGAAGCTTCTGCGCGCCATCTTCGGCGAAAAGGCCTCGGACGTCCGCGACACCTCCATGCGCATGCCTCCGGGCACCTTCGGCACGGTCGTCGAAGTGCGCGTCTTCAACCGCCACGGCGTGGAGAAGGACGAGCGCGCCATGGCGATCGAGCGCGAGGAGATCGAGCGTCTGGCCAAGGACCGCGACGACGAACAGGCGATCCTCGACCGCAACGTCTATGCGCGTCTTTCCGACATGCTGGTCTCCAAGGAGGCGATTGCCGGACCGAAGGGCTTCAAGAAGGGCTCGAAGCTGTCGAAGGACACGCTCGACGAGTATCCGCGTTCGCAGTGGTGGCAGTTCGCCGTCGAGAACGAGAAGCTCCAGGGCGAGCTCGAGGCTCTGCGCGGCCAGTACGACGAGTCCAAAAAGGCGCTCGAGCAGCGCTTCATGGACAAGGTCGAGAAGGTGCAGCGCGGCGACGAAATGCCTCCGGGCGTCATGAAGATGGTCAAGGTCTTCGTGGCGGTGAAGCGCAAGATGCAGCCGGGCGACAAGATGGCCGGCCGTCACGGCAACAAGGGTGTCGTGTCGCGCATCGTTCCGGTCGAGGACATGCCTTTCCTCGAGGACGGCACGCATGCCGATATCGTGCTCAACCCGCTGGGTGTGCCGAGCCGCATGAATGTCGGCCAGATCCTGGAAACGCATCTGGGCTGGGCTTGCGCCGGCATGGGCCGGAAGATCGGCGAGCTGATCGACGCGTATAAGGGCGGCGGCGACATCAAGCCGCTGCGCAAGACGCTGGAAAGCTTCATGCCGGCCAACGACCGCAACGAGCCGATCCGCGAGTATGACGACGAGAGCATCGTTCGCCTGAGCGAGCAGATGCGCCGCGGCGTCTCCATCGCGACACCGGTGTTCGACGGCGCGCACGAGGCCGACATCAATACCATGCTGGAGCAGGCGGGCCTGCACACCAGCGGTCAGTCGCAGCTCTATGACGGCCGCACCGGCGAGCCGTTCGATCGCAAGGTGACGATGGGCTATATCTACATGCTCAAGCTGCATCACCTGGTGGACGACAAGATCCACGCGCGTTCGATCGGTCCGTACTCGCTCGTCACCCAGCAGCCGCTGGGCGGCAAGGCGCAGTTCGGCGGCCAGCGCTTCGGCGAAATGGAGGTCTGGGCGCTCGAAGCCTACGGCGCCGCCTACACGCTGCAGGAAATGCTGACGGTGAAGTCGGATGACGTCGCCGGCCGCACCAAGGTCTACGAGGCGATCGTGCGCGGCGACGACACGTTCGAGGCGGGCATCCCGGAGAGCTTCAACGTTCTCGTCAAGGAAATGCGCTCGCTCGGCCTCAATGTCGAGCTGGAGAACACCCAGGTCGAAGAGACCCAGACGCGTCTGCCCGACGCAGCCGAGTAATGGCTATGGTGCGCGCCGCGCTCTAGGCGCGGCGCGCCCTTCAAACGTTTCGGCCGGTTCGACCGGCCATTCTGCGGACATTTCGTCCGCGATCGATGCAAGGGGTTATCGAGGACCCCGAAAAGGAGAACGGCATGAACCAAGAGGTCATGAATCTCTTCAACCCGCAGGCGCCTGCGCAGGTGTTCGATTCCATCCGGATCTCGCTTGCCAGCCCAGAGAAGATTCTGTCCTGGTCGTTCGGCGAGATCAAGAAGCCGGAGACCATCAACTACCGCACCTTCAAGCCGGAGCGTGACGGCCTGTTCTGCGCGCGCATTTTTGGCCCGATCAAGGACTATGAGTGCCTGTGCGGCAAGTACAAGCGCATGAAGTACAAGGGTGTCATCTGCGAAAAGTGCGGCGTCGAAGTCACGCTGTCGCGCGTTCGCCGCGAGCGCATGGGCCATATCGAGCTCGCCGCGCCCGTCGCCCATATCTGGTTCCTGAAGTCGCTGCCCTCGCGCATCGGCACGCTGCTCGACATGACGCTCAAGGACATCGAGCGCGTGCTCTACTTCGAGAACTACATCGTCACCGAGCCGGGCCTCACCGCGCTGAAGGAGAACCAGCTTCTCAGCGAGGAAGAGTACATGCTTGCCGTCGACGAATATGGCGAGGACAGCTTCACCGCCATGATCGGCGCCGAGGCCATCCATGACCTGCTTGCCGGCATGGATCTGGAGAAGATCGCCGGCGACCTGCGTTCGGAATTGGCTTCGACCACCTCCGAGCTGAAGCAGAAGAAGTATCTGAAGCGGCTCAAGGTCGTCGAAAACTTCATGGAATCCGGCAACCGTCCGGAGTGGATGATCATGAAGGTGGTTCCGGTGATCCCGCCGGACCTGCGTCCGCTGGTCCCGCTGGACGGCGGCCGCTTCGCCACGTCCGATCTCAACGATCTCTATCGCCGCGTCATCAACCGCAACAACCGCCTGAAGCGGCTGATCGAGTTGCGCGCACCCGGCATCATCGTGCGCAACGAAAAGCGCATGCTGCAGGAAGCCGTCGACGCGCTGTTCGACAACGGCCGTCGCGGCCGCGTCATCACCGGCGCCAACAAGCGTCCGCTGAAGTCGCTGTCCGACATGCTCAAGGGCAAGCAGGGCCGGTTCCGCCAGAACCTGCTCGGCAAGCGCGTCGACTATTCCGGCCGCTCGGTCATCGTGACCGGTCCGGAGCTGAAGCTGCACCAGTGCGGCCTGCCGAAGAAGATGGCGCTCGAGCTCTTCAAGCCCTTCATCTACGCCCGCCTCGACGCCAAGGGTTTCTCCTCGACCGTCAAGCAGGCGAAGAAGCTGGTCGAGAAGGAGCGTCCGGAGGTCTGGGATATCCTCGACGAGGTCATCCGCGAGCATCCGGTGCTGTTGAACCGCGCGCCGACGCTGCACCGCCTCGGCATCCAGGCGTTCGAGCCGATCCTGATCGAAGGCAAGGCGATCCAGCTGCATCCGCTGGTCTGCACCGCCTTCAACGCCGACTTCGACGGCGACCAGATGGCGGTCCACGTGCCGCTGTCGCTGGAAGCGCAGCTCGAAGCCCGCGTGCTGATGATGTCGACCAACAACATCCTGCACCCGGCCTCCGGCGCGCCGATCATCGTCCCATCGCAGGACATGGTTCTCGGTCTTTACTATCTCTCGATCGTCAACCAGAACGAGCCGGGCGAAGGCATGGTGTTTGCCGACATGGGCGAGCTCCAGCATGCGCTGGAGACCAAGGCCGTGACGCTGCACGCCAAGATCAAGGGCCGCTTCCGCACCGTCGACGCCGAAGGCAACGTCGTGTCGAAGATCTACGACACCACGCCTGGCCGCATGATCATCGGCGAGCTTCTGCCGAAGAACGTCAACGTGCCGTATGAGACCGCCAACCAGGAGATGACCAAGAAGAACATCTCCAAGATGATCGACACCGTCTACCGCCACTGCGGTCAGAAAGAGACGGTCATCTTCTGCGATCGCATCATGGCGCTCGGCTTCGCCCATGCCTGCCGTGCCGGCATTTCGTTCGGCAAGGACGACATGCTGATCCCGGACACCAAGATCAAGCTGGTGTCCGACACCGAGGCTTTGGCCAAGGAGTACGAGCAGCAGTACAATGACGGCCTCATCACCCAGGGCGAGAAGTACAACAAGGTCGTCGACGCCTGGGCCAAGTGCTCGGAAAAGGTCGCCGACGAGATGATGGCCCGCATCAAGGCGGTGGAGTTCGAGGACAACGGCCGTCAGAAGCCGATGAACTCGATCTACATGATGTCGCATTCGGGTGCGCGCGGTTCGCCCACCCAGATGCGTCAGCTTGCCGGCATGCGCGGCCTGATGGCGAAGCCCTCGGGTGAAATCATCGAGACGCCGATCATCTCGAACTTCAAGGAAGGTCTCACCGTGCTCGAGTATTTCAACTCGACCCACGGCGCCCGCAAGGGTCTGGCCGATACCGCCTTGAAGACGGCGAACTCGGGCTACCTCACCCGCCGTCTCGTCGACGTGGCGCAGGACTGCATCGTCAACTCCGTGGATTGCGGCACCGACAAGGGCCTCACCATGCAGCCGATCGTCGATGCCGGTCAGGTCGTCGCTTCGGTCGGTCAGCGCGTGCTGGGCCGTACCGCGCTCGACGACATCAACCATCCAGTGTCGGGCGACCTTCTGGTCAAGGCCGGCAAGCTGATGGACGAACGCGACGTGGAGCAGATCGAAAAGGCCGGCGTGCAGTCGGTCCGCATCCGCTCGGCGCTGACCTGCGAGGTCAGGATCGGCGTATGCGCCGTCTGCTACGGACGCGATCTGGCTCGCGGTACGCCCGTCAACCAGGGCGAGGCCGTCGGCGTCATCGCGGCGCAGTCGATCGGCGAGCCGGGCACCCAGCTCACCATGCGTACCTTCCACATGGGCGGCACGGCGCAGGTGGTGGACTCTTCGTTCCTTGAAGCCTCCTATGAGGGCAAGGTGCAGGTCCGCAACCGCAACGTGGTGCGCAACTCGGAAGGCCAGCAGATGGTCATGGGCCGCAACATGGCGGTGCTCATCCTCGATGAGACCGGCAAGGAGCGCGCCACGCACCGCGTCGCCTATGGTTCGCGTATCTTCGTGGACGATGGCGACAAGGTGAAGCGCGGCCAGCGTATCGCCGAGTGGGATCCCTATACCCGCCCGATCCTCACCGAAATCGAGGGCAGGGTGGCGTTCGAGGATCTTGTCGACGGCATCTCCGTTCAGGAGACGGCCGACGAGTCGACCGGCATCACCAAGCGTGAGGTCATCGACTGGCGTTCGACGCCGCGCGGCAGCGACCTGAAGCCCGCGATCGTCATCCAGGACGCCAAGGGCAAGGTCGGCAAGCTGTCGAAGGGCGGCGATGCCCGCTTCCTGCTCTCGGTCGAGGCCATCCTCTCGGTCGAGCCGGGCGCCCATGTGAAGCCTGGCGACGTGCTGGCGCGTATCCCGATGGAAAGCGCCAAGACCAAGGACATCACCGGTGGTCTGCCGCGTGTTGCGGAACTGTTCGAGGCTCGCCGTCCGAAGGATCACGCCATCATCGCCGAGATCGATGGCACGATCCGCTTCGGCCGCGACTACAAGAACAAGCGCCGCATCATCATCGAGCCGCATGACTCGACGCTCGAGCCGGTGGAGTACCTGATCCCGAAGGGCAAGCCGTTCCATCTCCAGGACGGCGACGTCATCGAGAAGGGCGACTACATCCTCGACGGCAATCCGGCGCCGCACGACATCCTGGCGATCAAGGGCGTGGAGGCGCTCGCCTCCTACCTCGTCAACGAAATCCAGGAGGTCTACCGTCTGCAGGGCGTGTCGATCAACGACAAGCACATCGAGGTGATCGTTCGCCAGATGCTGCAGAAGGTCGAGATCACCGTTCAGGGCGACTCGACCTACATCCCGGGCGACCATGTCGACGTGATCGAGCTGGAAGAGGTCAACGAGCGCTTGGTCGAGGACGGCAAGAAGCCGGCCGAAGGCCAGCCGGTGCTGCTCGGCATCACCAAGGCCTCGCTGCAGACGCCGTCCTTCATCTCGGCCGCCTCCTTCCAGGAGACGACCAGGGTGCTGACCGAAGCGGCGGTTGCCGGCAAGACCGACATGCTGCAGGGCCTGAAGGAAAACGTCATCGTCGGCCGTCTGATCCCGGCCGGCACCGGCGGCACGATGAGCCAAATCCGGCGCATCGCCACCTCACGCGACGAGCTCATCATCGACGAGCGTCGCAAGGCCTCGGGTGTCGAGGTCGCCGAGCCGATGCTGACCGACATGGTCAACGCCGCGCAGTAAGCGGCATGATATGAGAAACGAAGAGAAGGGGCCTACGCGGCCCCTTCTTGCATTTTGGCTTTATGAGCGAGGAAGAGCTATGAGCGGCAAGACCTGGACGGCTGTCGACGACTATATCGTCTCATCCCTTTTCGAAGCTGATCCCGTGCTGGATGCGGTGCTCAAGGCTAACCGCGACCAGGGGCTGCCGGCGATCGACGTGTCGGCCGCGCAGGGCAAGCTGCTGTCGCTGCTGGTTCGTATTCGCGGCGCGAAAACCGTGCTGGAGGTCGGCACGCTCGGCGGCTACTCGTCCATATGGATGGCAAGGGGGTTGCCGGCGGACGGCAAGGTGGTGACGCTGGAGCTCGATCCGCACCACGCCAAGGTCGCGCGCTCGAATTTCGTGCGGGCAGGGGTTTCCGATAAGATCGACCTGCGGGTCGGTCCCGCGCTGCAGACGCTCGCCGCGCTGGCGAACGAGAATGCCCATACGTTCGACCTGATCTTCATCGACGCCGACAAGCCGAACAATCCGAACTATCTGACCTGGGCCATGAAGCTGTCGCGCCCGGGCACCGTCATCGTCTGCGACAACGTCATTCGCGACGGCGCGGTCGTGAAAAAGAACAGCGGCGACGCCAATGTCGAAGGCGCTCGCGCCGCGTTCTCCTTCATCGGCGGCGAGAAGCGGCTGGACGGCACTGCCATCCAGACCGTCGGCGCCAAGGGCTATGATGGATTTGCCATCGCGATCGTCGAGTGAGGGTGCCTATTCGCCTCGACGCTTTACCGCTGGCCTCAGTCGAAGAACGCCTCGACCACGTCGCGCTTGCCCAGCATGAAGGCGTCGGCGACATGCTGCAGTGGAGCCAGGTCGACATCGGAAGCCCGGGCGCGAACGATCTCGGCGAAGCGCTTGTAAAGCATCGGATATTCGGCTTCCGGCTCCTCGTGGACGACTTTGCCGTCGAGGGCGAGCCTCGCGCCGCCGCCCGATAGCACCATCTTGCCCTTGTCGGTTTCAGCCAGGATGTCCCAGCTCTGAGGGCCCGTCTGCAACCAGTCGAGCTCCATCGTCACGGGCAAGCCGTTGGACGTGCGGAAGGTGACATGCGCCGCGACGGGCGCCGCGCGATTCTCCGGAAAGTCGAGCGCGGCCGAGGTGATGAACATCGGCGGCAGGATGTGGGTGGCGATCGACAGCGCGTTGATGCCTGGATCGAACACGCCGAAGCCGCCCGGTTCCCAGATCCATTCCTGGTTCGGGTGCCAGCGGCGCACGTCCTCCTTCCAGTTGATGGCGGCCGAGGTCAGCTTGGCTGAAGCGAGGAAATTGCGCGCGGCTTCCACCGCCGGCGCATAGCGCGAATGCCAGCTGGCAAAGAGCGAGACGCCGTTCTTGTCGGCCAGCCTCTTGAGGTGCTCGACTTCGCTGACCGTCGCACCCGGCGGCTTTTCGAGGAACACGTGCTTCTTTGCTTCCAGCGCGGCGCGCGCGGCGTCGTAGCGGAACTGCGGCGGCATGCAGAGCGAGACCGCCTCGAGGCCGGGTTCAGCCGTAAGCATTGCTTCGATGGTGGGGTAGTTCGCAATGCCGTCAACCTTGCCGTGGCGGCTCGCCGCGGCGACGAGCTGGTAATTGCCGTCCTTGGCGACCGCCGGCAGGTGCTGGTCGCGGACGATCTTTCCCACACCGACGATGCCGAGCTTGATGGGACTGCTGGTCATGGGGACTCCGGAAGAGAGGCTGTGATAGGTTGAGGGACAAGTCGAAATCCCGGCGTGCCGGGGCCGCGATATCAGATCGGCTCGTCGAAGGTGACGATCGACACCTCGCCTTCGAGCGCACCCTGATAGGCCGACAGATGCGGCTCGTCGTCGGGTTCGCCCTCCATGTCGCCGATCTGGTCGAGCTCGGCTTCCGCGAATCCCTCGGCGGCGAGTGATTCGAGCGCGCGGCGCACGGCAGAATCATCGTCGGGCGCTACCAGCATCACATGCACGCCTTCCGGCTTGCCGCCCTTCTTCTTCCAGACCCGCCCGGTGATGATGGTGACCGGCCGTTCTTCATTGTCGTTCACGGGCTGATTCCTCGTTTGCCGGGAGAAAGTCCGGCTCAAGCCGCCTTTTGGCACGAAGCAGACGTGGAAGACAGCCGCAAGCCGGTCACTTTCTTCCTCGCTCTTGAAAAAAGGCGCAATAAAATTACACGCGTTTTGCGCATGGCTGTCACGCCCCGAATTGACCGCAATATTTGCCGTTGCGGGGTTGACGGGGAATGGCCTTACGAGTAGAAGCCGCCACGTCAGAACCGATGTGAGACTTGCCCTTCCGAGGCGACGCGCTTTGGAGTTTGTCTCAAACAGGGTTCGTTTTACGAGCGAAAAGACATTTCCGGCGCGCATGAAGCGGCTTCCGCTTCCTCTGCAATTTGTTCGGGCAGGACCGCGAGGCGCGGTGTGTTGCCCGAATTCGCGTATGGAAATGACGCTTTGAGCGGCCCTGACAGGGCAGACACGGAATTGAGAGACAAGAGGGTTTAATGCCTACCGTCAACCAGCTGATCCGCAAGCCGCGCCTGGCGCCGGTGAAGCGCAACAAGGTCCCGGCCATGCAGCAGAACCCGCAGAAGCGGGGCGTCTGCACGCGCGTCTACACCACGACGCCGAAGAAGCCGAACTCGGCGCTGCGCAAGGTGGCCAAGATTCGCCTGACCAACGGTTTTGAGGTGATCGGCTACATCCCCGGCGAAGGCCACAACCTTCAGGAACACTCGGTGGTCATGATCCGCGGCGGTCGCGTCAAGGATCTGCCGGGCGTCCGCTACCACATCATCCGCGGCGTGCTCGACACGCAGGGTGTGAAGAACCGCAAGCAGCGTCGTTCGAAATACGGCGCCAAGCGTCCGAAGTAAGGGTTTCCCATGTCCCGTCGTCACAGTGCAGAAAAGCGTGAGATCAATCCGGACCCCAAGTTCGGCGATCTTATTGTCACCAAGTTCATGAACGCCGTCATGTATGACGGCAAGAAGTCGGTTGCCGAGACCATCGTCTATGGCGCTCTGGATCAAGTCCAGGCCAAGACCAAGCAGGAGCCGGTCACCGTCTTCCACCAGGCGCTCGACAATGTCGCGCCGCATGTGGAAGTGCGCTCGCGTCGCGTCGGTGGCGCCACCTACCAGGTTCCGGTCGATGTGCGCCCCGAGCGCCGTCAGGCGCTGGCCATCCGCTGGCTGATCGCCGCGGCTCGCAACCGCAACGAGACCACCATGGTCGACCGCCTTTCGGGCGAGCTGATGGACGCGGCCAACAACCGCGGCACGGCCGTCAAGAAGCGTGAAGACACTCACAAGATGGCAGAAGCCAACCGCGCCTTCGCGCACTACCGCTGGTAAAGCGCGAACGAGACTGAGAGGCACCTCCCATGGCCCGCGAATACAAGATCGAAGACTACCGCAATTTCGGTATCATGGCGCATATCGACGCCGGCAAGACGACGACGACCGAGCGCGTCCTGTATTACACGGGCAAGTCGCACAAGATCGGCGAAGTCCATGACGGCGCTGCCACCATGGACTGGATGGAGCAGGAGCAGGAACGCGGCATCACCATCACATCGGCCGCGACCACGACCTTCTGGAAGGGTCGCGATGGCAAGATGCGCCGCTTCAACATCATCGACACTCCCGGACACGTCGACTTCACCATCGAAGTCGAGCGTTCGCTGCGCGTGCTCGACGGCGCCATCGCGCTGCTCGACGCCAACGCCGGCGTGGAGCCGCAGACCGAGACCGTGTGGCGCCAGGCCGACAAGTACCACGTGCCGCGCATGATCTTCTGCAACAAGATGGACAAGATCGGCGCCGACTTCTACCGCTCCGAGGAAATGATCGCTTCGCGCCTCGGTGCGCAGGCAGTCGTCATGCAGCTGCCGATCGGCGCCGAGACCGAGTTCAAGGGCGTCGTCGACCTCGTCGAGATGAACGCGCTCGTCTGGCGCGACGAGACCCTGGGCGCTGCCTGGGATGTCGTCGAGATCCCGGCCGACCTCAAGGAAAAGGCCGAGCAGTACCGCGAGAAGATGATCGAAGCCGCCGTCGAGATGGACGAGACCGCGCTCGAGAATTACCTCGAAGGCAAGATGCCGTCGAACGACGAGATCCGCGCGCTGATCCGCAAGGGCACCATCGCGGTCAAGTTCTACCCGATGTTCTGTGGCTCGGCCTTCAAGAACAAGGGCGTGCAGCCGCTGCTCGACGCCGTGGTCGAATACCTGCCGTCGCCGATCGACGTGCCGGCCATCAAGGGTGTCGACGCCAAGACCGACGCCGAGATCGAGCGTCATGCCGATGACAACGAGCCGCTGTCGATGCTGGCGTTCAAGATCATGAACGACCCGTTCGTCGGTTCGCTGACCTTTGCCCGCATCTATTCGGGCAAGCTCGCCAAGGGCGTGTCGGTCGACAATACCGTGAAGGGCAAGAAGGAGCGCATCGGCCGCATGCTGCAGATGCATGCGAATTCGCGCGCCGACGTCGAGGAAGCTTACGCCGGCGACATCGTCGCCCTGGCGGGCCTCAAGGATACGACCACCGGCGACACGCTCTGCGATCCGCTGCATCCAGTCATCCTCGAGCGCATGGAATTCCCCGATCCGGTCATCCAGATCGCCATCGAGCCGAAGACCAAGAACGACCAGGAAAAGATGGGCCTCGCGCTGCATCGCCTGGCGGCCGAGGATCCGTCCTTCCGCGTCAAGACCGACGAGGAAAGCGGCCAGACCATCATCGCCGGCATGGGCGAGCTGCATCTCGACATCATCGTCGACCGCATGCGCCGCGAGTTCAAGGTCGAAGCCAATGTCGGCGCGCCGCAGGTGGCTTACCGCGAGACGATCACCCGCACCCACGAGCAGGATTACACGCACAAGAAGCAGACCGGCGGTACCGGCCAGTTCGCTCGCGTCAAGATCATCTTCGAGCCGAACACCGAGAGCGAAGAGTTCGTGTTCGAGTCCAAGATCGTCGGCGGTGCGGTTCCGAAGGAATACATCCCGGGCGTCGAGAAGGGCATCAACAGCGTCATGGGTTCCGGCCCGTTCGCCGGCTTCCCGATGATCGGCGTCAAGGCGACGCTGATCGACGGTGCCTTCCACGACGTCGACTCCTCGGTGCTGGCGTTCGAAATCGCCTCCCGCGCCTGCTTCAAGGAAGCCGCTCCGCGCCTCGGCGTGCAGCTGCTGGAGCCGATCATGAAGGTCGAGGTTGTGACGCCGGAAGACTATGTCGGCGGCGTCATCGGCGACCTCAACGGCCGTCGTGGTCAGATCCAGGGCCAGGAAGCACGCGGCGTTGCCGTCGTCATCAACGCGATGGTCCCGCTCGCGAACATGTTCAAGTACGTCGACAATCTGCGTTCGATGTCGCAGGGCCGCGCCCAGTACACGATGCAGTTCGACCACTACGAGCCGGTTCCGACCGCGGTCGCCCAGGAAGTTCAGAAGAAATACGCGTAACTCGAGCGGGTTGCACGAGACCTTAATTCAAGGCCCGCACGGGCAGGCAGGAATGGAGAGATCACATGGCAAAAGGTAAATTCGAGCGCACCAAGCCGCATGTGAACATTGGCACGATCGGTCACGTCGATCATGGCAAGACGTCGCTGACGGCGGCGATCACGAAGTATTTTGGCGAATACAAGCGCTATGACCAGATCGACGCGGCGCCCGAAGAGAAGGCGCGCGGCATCACGATCTCGACGGCGCATGTCGAGTATGAGACGGCCAACCGTCACTATGCTCACGTCGACTGCCCCGGCCACGCCGACTATGTGAAGAACATGATCACCGGTGCGGCGCAGATGGACGGCGCGATCCTGGTTGTTTCGGCCGCCGACGGCCCGATGCCGCAGACCCGCGAGCACATCCTGCTTGCCCGCCAGGTCGGCGTGCCTTCGATCGTGGTGTTCCTGAACAAGGTCGACCAGGTCGACGACGCCGAGCTGCTCGAGCTGGTCGAGCTCGAGGTTCGCGAGCTTCTGTCGAAGAACGAGTTCCCCGGCGACGACATTCCGATCGTCAAGGGCTCGGCGCTGGCTGCGTTGGAAGATTCCAACAAGACCATCGGCGAGGACGCCATCCGCGAGCTGATGGCTCAGGTCGACGCCTACATCCCGACGCCGGTGCGTCCGCTCGACAAGCCGTTCCTGATGCCGATCGAGGACGTGTTCTCGATCTCGGGCCGCGGCACGGTCGTGACCGGCCGCGTCGAGCGCGGCATCGTCAAGGTTGGCGAGGAGTTGGAAATCGTCGGCATCCGTCCGACCACCAAGACGACCTGCACGGGCGTCGAGATGTTCCGCAAGCTGCTCGACCAGGGTCAGGCCGGCGACAACATCGGCGCGCTGCTGCGCGGCGTCGACCGTGAGGGTGTGGAGCGCGGCCAGGTTTTGGCCAAGCCGGGCACGGTGAAGCCGCACAAGAAGTTCGTGGCCGAAGCCTACATCCTGACCAAGGACGAAGGCGGCCGTCACACGCCGTTCTTCACCAACTACCGTCCGCAGTTCTACTTCCGCACGACGGACGTGACGGGCATCGTGACGCTGCCGGCCGGCACCGAGATGGTGATGCCCGGCGACAACATCACCGTCGACGTCGAGCTGATCGTGCCGATCGCGATGGAAGAGAAGCTGCGCTTCGCCATCCGTGAAGGCGGCCGCACCGTCGGTGCCGGCATCGTCGTCACCATCAAAGAATAATTGGACTGAAACCGATCTGTCGCGGGCGCGGTAGTTGCCCGCGCCGCGCCAGAACAAGGAATTGACGCATGAACGGACAGAATATCCGCATCCGCCTTAAAGCGTTTGACCACCGGGTGCTCGACGCCTCGACGCGCGAAATCGTGTCGACCGCCAAGCGCACCGGCGCCAACGTCCGCGGCCCCATCCCGCTGCCGACGCGGATCGAAAAATTCACGGTCAACCGGTCGCCCCACGTCGACAAGAAGAGCCGCGAGCAGTTCGAGATGCGCACGCACAAGCGTCTGCTCGACATCGTCGATCCGACCCCGCAGACGGTCGATGCTTTGATGAAGCTCGATCTGGCCGCCGGTGTCGACGTCGAGATCAAGCTCTAGGGAACAAGAGGGCGGGGCGACCCGGAACTCTGAAGGAACAAGAGGCGTGGAGGGGCGATAGCCCCGACAGGGAACTCTAAAGGAATTGAACCGATGCGTTCAGGTGTGATTGCAAAGAAGGTGGGAATGACCCGCATCTACAACGATGCCGGGGAACACGTTCCCGTCACCGTTCTCCAGATGGAGAACTGCCAGGTCGTGGCCCAGCGCACGCAGGAGAAGAACGGCTACACCGCCGTCCAGCTCGGCGTTGGCCTTGCCAAGGTGAAGAACACGTCGAAGGCGATGCGCGGCCATTTCGCCGCCGCTTCCGTCGAGCCCAAGGCCAAGGTCGCGGAGTTCCGCGTCTCCGCCGACAACATGATCGACGTCGGCGCCGAGCTGACCGTCGAGCATTTCGTCGCCGGCCAGAAGGTCGACGTCACCGGCACCTCGACCGGCAAGGGTTTCCAGGGCGTGATCAAGCGGCACCACATGGGTGGCGGCCGTGCGACCCACGGTAACTCGGTCTCGCACCGCACGCACGGCTCGACCGGCCAGCGCCAGGACCCCGGCAAGGTGTTCAAGGGCAAGAAGATGGCCGGCCACATGGGCGACACCCGCGTGACCACGCAGAACGTCGAGGTCGTCTCGACCGATGCCGATCGCGGCCTGATCCTGATCCGCGGCGCGGTTCCCGGCGTCAAGGGCGCCTGGATCCTGGTTCGCGACGCCGCCAAGGTTGCGCTGCCGGCCAATGCGCCGAAGCCTGCCGCGATCCGCGCCGCTGCCGCCAAGAACGAAGCCCCGGCCACTGAGGGAGCCGAATAATGGATCTCAAGATCACAACGCTGGGCGGCAAGGATGCCGGCAAGGTGAAACTCTCCGAGGAGATTTTCGGCCTTGATCCGCGCGAGGACATCCTGCAGCGCGTCGTGCGCTGGCAGCTCGCCAAGAAGCAGCAGGGCACGCACAAGGCCAAGGGCCGCGCCGAGATCGCGCGCACCGGCGCCAAGATGTACAAGCAGAAGGGTACGGGCCGCGCCCGTCACCACTCGGCTCGCGCTCCGCAGTTCCGCGGCGGTGGCAAGGCCCACGGCCCGGTCGTTCGCAGCCATGAGCACGAACTGCCGAAGAAGGTCCGCGCCCTCGGCTTGAAGCATGCTCTGTCGGCCAAGGCCAAGAGCGCTTCCATCATCGTCATCGACGAGCTGAAGCTCGCCGAGGCCAAGACCAAGACGCTGGCGGCGAACCTCGAGACGCTGGGGCTGACCAACGCCCTGGTGATCGGCGGCGCCGAGCTCGACCAGAACTTCAAGCTGGCGGCGACCAACATCCCGAACATCGACGTGCTGCCCATCCAGGGCATCAACGTCTACGACATTCTGCGCCGCGGCACGCTGGTCCTTTCCAAGGCCGCCGTCGAGGCTCTCGAGGAGCGCTTCAAATGACCGACCTTCGTCATTACGACGTGATCGTCTCGCCGGCGATCACCGAAAAGTCGACCATGGCTTCCGAGCAGAACCAGGTCGTCTTCAACGTCGCCAAGAAGGCGTCGAAGCCGGAAATCAAGGCAGCCGTGGAAGCTCTCTTCGGCGTCAAGGTGACGGCTGTGAACACGCTCGTCCGCAAGGGCAAGATCAAGCGCTTCCGCGGCACCGTTGGCCGCCAGGGCGACGTCAAGAAGGCGGTTGTGACGCTGGCCGACGGCCAGTCGATCGACGTCGCGACGGGTCTCTGAGCAAGGCCGCGAGGACAGGACAATGGCACTTAAGAAATTCAACCCGGTAACGCCGAGCACCCGTCAGCTGGTCATCGTCGACCGCTCGGGCCTCTACAAGGGCAAGCCCGTCAAGGGCCTGACCGAAGGCCTGACCAAGTCGGGCGGCCGCAACAATTACGGCCGCATCACGGCCCGCTTCATCGGCGGCGGTCACAAGCGTTCGTACCGCATCATCGACTTCAAGCGTAAGAAGTACGACGTCGTCGGCACGGTCGAGCGTATCGAATACGATCCGAACCGCACCGCTTTCATCGCGCTGATCAAGTACGACGACGGCGAGCTGTCCTACATCCTGGCCCCGCAGCGCCTTGCTGCCGGCGACAAGATCGTGGCCGGCGAAGCGGTCGACGTGAAGCCGGGCAACGCGATGCCGCTGGCCTCGATGCCGGTCGGAACGATCGTCCACAACATCGAGCTGAAGCCGGGCAAGGGTGGCCAGGTCGCCCGTTCGGCTGGCGGTTACGCCCAGCTCGTCGGCCGCGATCAGGGCATGGCGATCCTGCGCCTCAACTCGGGTGAGCAGCGCGTCGTGCACGGTTCCTGCATGGCCACCGTGGGTGCCGTGTCAAATCCCGACCACGGCAACATCAACGACGGCAAGGCCGGTCGTACCGTATGGCGCGGCAAGCGTCCGCACAATCGCGGCGTGACCATGAATCCGGTCGACCATCCGCATGGCGGCGGCGAAGGCCGCACCTCGGGTGGCCGTCATCCGGTTTCGCCCTGGGGCAAGCCGACCAAGGGCAAGAAGACGCGGTCCAACAAGGCGACCGACAAGTTCATCCTGCGCTCGCGTCATCAGCGCAAGAGCTAAGAAGAGGTAACGCCAAGTGACTCGTTCGATTTGGAAAGGCCCCTTCATCGACGGCTACCTTCTCAAGAAGGTGGACAAGGTTCGTGAAGGTGGTCGCAATGAGGTGATCAAGATGTGGAGCCGTCGCTCCACCATCCTGCCGCAGTTCGTCGGCCTCACCTTCGGTGTCTACAACGGCCAGAAGCACGTCCCGGTCTCGGTGAACGAGGACATGGTCGGCCACAAGTTCGGTGAATTCGCTCCGACCCGGACCTACTACGGTCATGGCGCGGATAAGAAGGCGAAGAGGAAATAATCATGGGCAAGGCCAAAGCTCCGCGCAGGCTTGCTGATAACGAGGCGCGTGCCGTTCTGCGCACGATCCGTATCAGCCCGCAGAAGCTGAACCTGGTTGCCGCGCTGATCCGCGGCAAGAAGGTCGCGACAGCGCTTTCCGACCTCGAATTCTCGGCCAAGCGGATTTCCGGCACGGTCAAGAAGACGCTGGAATCGGCGATCGCCAACGCGGAAAACAATCACGACCTCGACGTCGATGCGCTGGTCGTGGCGGAAGCCTATGTCGGCAAGTCGATCGTCATGAAGCGTTTCCACGCTCGTGGCCGCGGTCGCGCCAGCCGTATCGAAAAGCCGTTCTCGCACCTCACGATCGTCGTTCGTGAAGTCGAGGAAAAAGGGGAGGCCGCATAATGGGCCAGAAAGTCAATCCGATCGGGCTGCGTCTCGGCATCAACCGTACCTGGGATTCGCGCTGGTTCGCGAACACCGGCGAGTACGGCCAGCTGCTGCATGAAGACCTCAAGATCCGCAAGTACCTCGAGAAGGAGCTCAAGCAGGCCGCGATCTCCAAGGTCGTGATCGAGCGTCCGCACAAGAAGTGCCGCGTCACCATCCATGCAGCGCGTCCGGGCCTGATCATCGGCAAGAAGGGCGCCGACATCGAGAAGCTGCGCAAGAAGCTGACCGAGATGACGAAGTCCGAAACGCACCTCAACATCGTTGAAGTGCGCAAGCCGGAAATCGACGCCACGCTGATCGCCCAGTCGATCGCCCAGCAGCTCGAGCGCCGCATCGCGTTCCGCCGCGCCATGAAGCGCGCCGTCCAGTCGGCCATGCGTCTCGGCGCCGAAGGCATCCGCATCAACTGCTCCGGCCGTCTCGGCGGCGCCGAAATCGCGCGCATGGAGTGGTATCGCGAAGGCCGCGTGCCGCTGCATACGCTGCGCGCCGATGTCGACTACGGCACGGCCGAGGCGAACACGGCCTACGGCATCTGCGGCGTCAAGGTGTGGGTGTTCAAGGGCGAGATCCTCGAGCACGACCCGATGGCCTCCGAGCGTCGCGCCACCGAAGGTGATGCCGCGCATGGCGGCGGCGGTGGTGAGCGCGAACGCGGCCGTCGTCGCGAGAACGCCTGAGACATTTGAGAATTTGGAGTTAGAACGATGCTGCAGCCAAAGCGCACAAAGT
The DNA here is from genome assembly GCF_020165615.1 of Mesorhizobium sp. BH1-1-5. Taxonomy (NCBI): domain Bacteria; kingdom Pseudomonadati; phylum Pseudomonadota; class Alphaproteobacteria; order Hyphomicrobiales; family Phyllobacteriaceae; genus Mesorhizobium; species Mesorhizobium sp. BH1-1-5. Next base: position 212,539 of record NZ_JAIUIM010000007.1, on the reverse strand, counting down.
TCCGTAAGCAGTTCAAGGGCCGTATCCACGGTACCGCCAAGGGCGGCACCAATCTGGATTTCGGCGGTTTCGGACTGAAGGCGCTTGAGCCGAACCGCGTCACCGCGCGTGAGATCGAGGCGGCCCGCCGCGCGATCACCCGCGAGATGAAGCGCGCCGGCCGCGTCTGGATCCGGGTGTTCCCGGACCTGCCGGTCACCTCGAAGCCGACCGAAGTCCGCATGGGTAAGGGCAAGGGCGCCGTCGACTATTGGGCGGCGCGCGTCAAGCCCGGCCGCATCATGTTCGAGATCGATGGCGTCAGCGAGGAGACCGCGCGTGAAGCGCTGCGTCTCGGCGCCGCCAAGCTCTCGGTCAAGACGCGCTTCGTGCAGCGCATCGCAGAATAAGGACAGGCGATCATGAAAGCCGAAGACATCCGGACCAAGACCCAGGATCAGCTGACCGACGACCTGGCAGCCCTCAAGAAGGAGCAGTTCAACCTGCGCTTCCAGAAGGCCACCGGCCAGCTCGAAAAGACCGCGCGCGTGAAGCAGGTCCGCAAGGACATCGCGCGCATCAAGACCATCGCCGCGGAAAAAGCCGCGGCCAAGAAGGCTTAAGGACGAGAACCATGCCAAAGCGCATCCTGCAGGGCACCGTCGTCAGCGACAAGAACGAGAAGACGGTCGTGGTCAAGGTCGAGCGTCGCTTCACCCATCCGGTGATGAAGAAGACCGTGCGTATGACCAAGAAGTACAAGGCGCACGACGAGAACAACGCCCACAAGGTCGGCGACCAGGTGTTCATCCAGGAATCGAAGCCGATTTCGAAGGATAAGCGCTGGGTTGTCGTCTCTTCGGATCAGGGTTGATCCGGGCGAACGAACCGAATTTTGGACAGACCGGGGAGGGGTGAAAGCACCCGTCCCGATAGAAGAGAAGAAGGCGGCCAGTCATGATTCAGATGCAAACAAACCTCGACGTCGCGGACAATTCCGGCGCCCGTCGTGTCATGTGCATCAAGGTGCTGGGCGGCTCGAAGCGGAAGTATGCCTCCGTCGGCGACATCATCGTGGTGTCGATCAAGGAAGCCATTCCGCGCGGCCGCGTTAAGAAGGGCGATGTGATGAAGGCGGTCGTGGTTCGCACGGCCAAGGACATCCGCCGCCCGGACGGCAGCGTGATCCGTTTCGACAAGAACGCGGCCGTTCTCGTCGACAATAAGAAAGAGCCGATCGGCACCCGTATCTTCGGACCGGTTCCGCGCGAGCTGCGCGCCAAGAACCACATGAAGATCATCTCGCTCGCGCCTGAAGTGCTGTAAGGAGCCGGACCAATGCAAAAGATCAAAAAAGGCGACAAGGTCGTCGTGCTTGCCGGCAAGGACAAGGGCCGTTCGGGCGAAGTCCTGTCGGTGCAGCCGAAGGAAGACACCGCGGTCGTCCGCGGCGTGAACCTCATTCGCCGTCACCAGAAGCAGACCCAGTCCCAAGAGGGCGGGATCATCACCAAGGAAGCGCCGATCCACCTGTCGAATATCGCGCTGGCCGACCCCAAGGACGGCAAGCCGACCCGCGTCGGCTTCACCGTCCAGAAGGACGGCAAGAAGGTGCGCGTCGCCAAGCGTTCGGGAGAAGTCATCAATGGCTAAGTCTGAAACCAAGCAGGCAACTGCCAAGAACGAGCCGCGCCTCAAGAAGGTCTACAACGAGACTATCCGCAAGGCGATGCAGGAGCAGTTCGGCTACGACAACGACATGCAGGTTCCGCGCATCGACAAGATCGTGCTGAACATGGGTGTCGGCGAAGCGACCGGCGATTCCAAGAAGCCTGCGGTCGCGGCCGAAGATCTCGCGATGATCGCCGGCCAGAAGGCCGTCGTCACCCGTGCCCGCAACTCGATTGCCGGCTTCAAGGTGCGCGAGAATATGCCGATCGGCGCTAAGGTCACGCTGCGCAAGGAACGCATGTACGAGTTCCTCGACCGCCTCGTGAACATCGCGCTGCCGCGCGTTCGCGACTTCCGCGGACTGAACCCGAAGAGCTTTGACGGCCGTGGCAACTACGCCATGGGCATCAAGGAACACATCGTGTTCCCGGAGATCAACTACGACAAGGTTGATCAGGTCTGGGGCATGGACGTCATCGTTTGTACGACGGCGAAGACGGACGACGAGGCCAGAGCACTGCTCAAGGCCTTCAACTTCCCCTTCCGCCAGTAACGGCAGCGAAAAAGGAACAATCTGAAATGGCAAAGACCAGCTCAGTCGAGAAGAACAACCGGCGCCGCAAGCTCGCCGACCAGTACGCCGCCAAGCGCACGGCGCTCAAGGCCATCATCATGGATCAGTCCAAGCCGATGGAAGAGCGTTTCCGCGCCCAGTTGAAGCTGTCGGCGCTGCCGCGCAACTCGGCCAAGATCCGCATCCGTAACCGCTGCGAAGTCACGGGCCGTCCGCGCGCCTATTATCGCAAGCTGAAGCTTTCGCGTATCGCGCTTCGCGATCTGGGCAATACCGGCCAGATCCCGGGCCTGGTCAAGTCGAGCTGGTAAGGAGACACTGAGATGTCATTGAGCGATCCTCTCGGCGATATGCTGACCCGCATCCGCAACGCCTATGGCCGCAAGAAGTCGAGCGTCTCGACTCCGGCTTCGCGTCTGCGCGCCCGCGTCCTCGAAGTGCTGAAGTCGGAAGGCTATATCCGCGACTACAGCCAGACCGATTTCGAAAACGGCAAGTCGGAAATCGAGATCGAGCTGAAGTATTTCGACGGCGCTCCGGTCGTGCGCGAAATCGAGCGCGTCTCGAAGCCCGGCCGCCGCGTCTATGTCTCGGCCAAGTCGATCCCGCAGGTCGCCAACGGCCTCGGCATCGCCATCCTTTCGACGCCGAAGGGCGTCATGGCCGACCATGAAGCGCGCGAGCAGAATGTCGGCGGCGAGATCCTCTGCCAGATCTTCTGATCCGGCATGAGATTGAATGAATGGGCTTCGGTTCTCGGGATCGCGCCCGGGAACTGGAACTTGAAACCAAAGAAGTGACGAGGACAACAAAATGTCTCGTATCGGAAAGAAACCCGTTTCGCTGCCGCAGGGCGTGACCGCGACCGTCAACGGCCAGACCGTGACGGCGAAGGGCCCCAAGGGCGAGCTGAAGTTCGTGGTGAACGACGAAGTGCTGGTCAAGATGGAAGGCAGCGAGATCGCTGTCGAGCCGCGCGACCAGACCAAGGCGGCACGCTCCAAGTGGGGTATGTCGCGCACGCAGATCGTCAACATCCTGCAGGGCGTGAAGGACGGCTTCGAAAAGAAGCTCGAGATCACCGGCGTCGGCTATCGTGCGGCGTTGCAGGGCAAGAACCTGCAGCTCGCGCTGGGCTTCAGCCACGACGTGGTCTATGAGACGCCTCAGGGCATCACGATCACGGTGCCGAAGCCGACCGAAATCACGGTCTCGGGCATCGACAAGCAGCAGGTCGGCCAGGTCGCCGCCGAGATCCGCGAATATCGCGGTCCGGAGCCGTACAAGGGCAAGGGCGTGCGCTATGCCGACGAGCGCATCGTGCGCAAGGAAGGCAAGAAGAAGTAAGATTTACACAGCCGCGGGGAGCGGCCGCGGGAGGCCTGGCCTACCGCACAGGGTTGCCCCCGTTTTCCGAAGGCAAGGAACTGACATTATGGCAAGCCCCAAAGAGACCATCCAGCGCCGCGCGCAGCGCGTCCGCCGCCAGTTGAAGAAGGTCGCCGGCACGCGGCCGCGGCTTTCGGTGCACCGCACCTCGAAGAACATCTACGTCCAGGTCATCGACGATGCCAACGGCCACACGCTGGCCGCTGCTTCGACGCTCGAGAAGGACCTCAAGGGTTCGCTCAAGACCGGCGCCGACACCGCGGCCGCCGCTGCGGTCGGCAAGCTGATCGCCGAGCGCGCTTCGAAGGCCGGCGTCAAGGAAGTCGTCTTCGACCGCGGCCCGTACATCTACCACGGCCGCGTCAAGGCGCTGGCCGAAGCTGCCCGCGAAGGCGGCCTCAGCTTCTAATTTCGCCGCTGATGACCCAAAGCGGCATCGGCAAACAGCAACCCGTGCTTCCGGAAAAGAACAAGGACTAGGATATGGCACAGGAACGTAGAGAAGGCGGTCGCGGCCGCGAACGCGAAGAGCGTGACGACGGCATGGTGGACAAGCTCGTCCACATCAACCGCGTCGCCAAGGTGGTGAAGGGTGGCCGTCGTTTCGGTTTTGCCGCTCTCGTCGTCGTCGGCGACCAGAAGGGCCGCGTCGGCTTCGGCCACGGCAAGGCGCGCGAAGTGCCGGAAGCGATCCGCAAGGCGACCGAGTCGGCCAAGCGCGACATGATCTTCGTGCCGTTGCGCTCGGGCCGCACGCTGCATCACGACGTCGAGGGCCGTTGGGGCGCCGGACGCGTTCTGTTGCGCGCCGCCAAGCAGGGTACCGGCATCATCGCCGGCGGTCCGATGCGCGCCGTCTTCGAGACGCTCGGCATGCATGACGTGGTCGCCAAGTCGATGGGTTCGTCGAACCCCTACAACATGGTTCGCGCCACCTTCGACGCGCTGAAGAGCCAGATGCATCCGAAGGATGTGGCTGCCGCGCGCGGCATCAAGTACTCGACCCTTCAGGCCCGCCGCGGCACCGCCGTTGCGGCTGAAGAATAGTCGACGCTGACCAGGGATTTCGACCATGGCCAAGAAAGCTACCAAGACCATCACCGTCGAGCAGATCGGCTCGCCGATCCGCCGGCCGAAGGAGCAGCGCGCGACGCTGGTCGGCCTCGGCCTGAACAAGATGCACAAGCGGCGCACGCTGGAAGATACCCCTTCCGTGCGTGGCATGATCGCCGCCGTCCAGCACCTCGTCCGCGTCGTGGACGAGGCCTGAACGGAAGCGCAGGAGAAGAATCATGAAACTCAACGATCTGCGTGACAAGGACGGCGCCACGCACTCCAAGAAGCGCCTCGGTCGCGGCATCGGCTCCGGCTCGGGCAAGACCGCCGGTCGCGGCGTCAAGGGCCAGAAGGCTCGCTCGGGCGTTGCCATCAATGGCTTCGAGGGCGGCCAGATGCCGCTCTACCGGCGCCTGCCGAAGCGTGGCTTCAACAACATCTTCGCCAAGAGCTTCACCGTCGTCTCGCTGGCCAAGATCCAGGCAGCCATCGACGCCAAGAAGCTCGACGCCAAGGCGACCGTGACGGCCGAGGCCCTGGTTGCCGCCGGCGTCATCCGCCGCGCCAAGGACGGCGTGCGCGTTCTCTCCGACGGCGAGCTCAAGGCCAAGGTTTCCTTCGACGTCGCCGGCGCCTCCAAGGCCGCGATCGAGAAGATCGAGAAGGCTGGCGGTTCGGTGAAGCTGCCGGAAGCGGCCGCCGCCGAGTAACGGCGATTTGAAGCGCGGCCGATCGGGATGATTCGCATTTTCCGTCGAACCGCACTTTGATCTGGTGAATTGGGCGGCCGCGTCAACGCGGCCGCTTGCATGTTTACGGTCCGGAGCTTATCTCGTGAGCTTCGGTGACACGCGCCGCCTGAGCTGCGGGCATCGAGCGTGACATGGAAATCAATGAAGTAGAGCATGACGTTGTCCGAAAACCGCTCCACACTTTTCGGCACCATGCTCTAGCGGAGAATCAGGCATGGCTTCGGCTGCTGAACAACTAGCCTCCAATCTGAATTTCGCGGCCTTCGCCAAGGCCGAGGATCTCAAGAAGCGCATCTGGTTCACTGTCGGCGCGCTGCTTGTCTACCGCCTCGGCACCTACATACCGCTTCCCGGCATCAATCCCGACGCCTTCGCCCAGGCCTTCTCCTCGCAGAGCAAGGGCGTGCTCGGCATGTTCAACATGTTCGCCGGCGGCGCCGTGCAGCGCATGGCGATCTTTGCGCTGGGCATCATGCCCTACATCTCCGCCTCCATCATCATGCAGCTGATGACGTCGGTCATCCCGTCGCTGGAAGCGCTGAAGAAGGAAGGCGAGCAGGGCCGCAAGATCATCAACCAGTACACGCGCTACGGCACCGTGCTCCTGGCGCTGATCCAGGCCTACGGCATTTCGATCGGCCTCGAAGGCGGCAACGGCATCGTCAACGATCCCGGCATGTTCTTCCGCATCTCGACCGTCGTCACGCTGGTCGGCGGCACCATGTTCCTGATGTGGCTCGGCGAGCAGATCACCGCGCGCGGCATCGGTAACGGCATCTCGCTGATCATCTTCTCCGGCATCGTCGCCGGCCTGCCGCGGGCCATCTCCGGCACGCTGGAGCTCGGCCGCACGGGAGCGCTGTCGACAGGCCTCATTCTGGCAATCATCGTGCTGGCCATCGTCGTCATCGCCGTGATCGTGTTCTTCGAACGCGCCCAGCGCCGCCTGCTCATCCAGTATCCGAAGCGCCAGGTCGGCAACCGCATGTTCCAGGGCGATACCTCGCATTTGCCGCTGAAGCTCAACACCTCGGGCGTCATCCCGCCGATCTTCGCGTCCTCGCTGCTACTTCTGCCGGCGACGGTCGCCGGCTTCTCGCAGGCGACGAACCTGCCGGCCTGGGCAAGCACGGTCCTGGCTTCGCTCGGCCACGGCCAGCCGCTCTACATGATCTTCTATGCGGGCATGATCGTCTTCTTCGCCTTCTTCTACACGGCGATCGTCTTCAACCCGAAGGACACCGCCGACCAGCTCAAGAAGCACTCCGGCTTCATCCCGGGCTATCGTCCGGGCGAGCGCACCGCCGAATATATCGACTATGTTCTGACGCGTATCACCGTCATCGGCGCCATCTACCTGGTGCTGGTCTGTCTGCTGCCGGAATTCCTGATTTCGGCGACTGGCGTACCTTTCTACCTCGGTGGCACATCGCTTCTGATCGTGGTCAGTGTCACGCTCGACACGGTGGCGCAGATTCAGGGTCACCTGATCGCGCACCAGTATGAGGGCCTGATCAAGAAGTCGAAGTTGCGCGGGGGGAAGAGGAGCAGATGAGGCTGATATTGCTTGGGCCGCCAGGAGCGGGCAAGGGGACGCAAGCACAAAGACTGGTAGAAAAACACGGCATCCCCCAACTCTCGACGGGTGACATGCTGCGTGCCGCCGTCCAAGCCGGAACCGAGGTCGGCAAGCGCGCCAAGGCGGTGATGGATGCCGGTGAGCTGGTCTCGGATGCAATCGTCAACGCCATCGTCGCCGAACGCATCGATCAGCCGGATTGCGCCAAGGGTTTCATCCTCGACGGTTATCCGCGCACGCTGGTCCAGGCCGACGCGGTCGAGGCCATGCTCGCCGAACGCGGCATTGCGCTCGACACCGTCATCGAGCTTGTCGTCGACGACAAGGCGCTGGTCGGCCGAATCGTCAAACGCGCCGAGGATGCCAAGGCCGCCGGCCAGCCGGTGCGCAAGGACGACAACCCGGCGGTGTTCGAGGAACGCCTGCGCGAATACTACAAGAAGACGGCGCCGCTGATCGGCTACTACTACGCCAAAGGCAAGCTCAAGACCGTCGACGGCATGGCCAGCATCGATGCAGTGACCACCGAGATCGGCAAGGTGCTCGCGGCTGCGGCGAAGTGAGCCGGGCCGGCAATTAAAGATTGCGCTTGGCGACAATTGAAGATTGCGCTTGACTGGATTGGGCCCTTGGGGTATGGCGGCCCGTCTTCCTATCAGGCATGGACTTTGCTTGCCCTTGCGGGCAAGGCAGTTGCTTTGAACCAGGAAACTCCCGCGAGGGCCGGCCTCCACCGGACGCGGGGCAACTTCGATAGCGCCGGCTTGTCCGGCCCAAATGGAGAAAGAGAAGAAAATGGCTCGTATAGCCGGCGTCAACATTCCGACCAACAAGCGCGTCGTCATTGCGCTTCAGTATATTCACGGCATCGGCAAGAAGTTCGCCCAGGAGATCGTCGACAAGGTCGGCATCCCGGCGGATCGCCGCGTCAACCAGCTGACCGACGCGGAAGTGCTGCAGATCCGCGAGACGATCGACCGCGACTACCAGGTCGAAGGCGACCTGCGCCGCGAAGTCTCGATGAACATCAAGCGGCTCATGGACCTCGGCTGCTACCGCGGCCTGCGTCACCGCCGCTCGCTGCCGGTTCGCGGCCAGCGCACGCATACCAATGCGCGCACCCGCAAGGGCCCGGCCAAGGCGATCGCCGGCAAGAAGAAGTAATTGAGCGAATAGTGAGTAGCCGTTAGCGAGTAGGGACCCTACTCGCCATTCCCTACTCACTACTCGCTTCTAAGGTGGAGCCGCTGGCATTACGGCGGTGTAGAGATCAACTGAAAGGACTACCATGGCCAAGGAAGCCGCTCGTGTTCGCCGTCGCGAACGCAAGAACATCTCGTCGGGCGTTGCCCACGTCAATTCGACCTTCAACAACACCATGATCACCATCACCGACGCGCAGGGCAATTCGATTGCCTGGTCGTCGGCCGGCGCCCAGGGCTTCAAAGGTTCGCGCAAGTCGACCCCGTTCGCCGCCCAGATGGCTGCCGAGGACGTCGCCAAGAAGGCGCAGGAACACGGCATGCGTATGCTCGAGGTCGAGGTCTGCGGACCCGGCTCCGGTCGTGAATCGGCCCTTCGCGCGCTGCAGGCGGCCGGCTTCACCATCACCTCGATCCGCGACGTGACGCCGATCCCGCACAATGGCTGCCGTCCGCGCAAGAAGCGCCGCGTCTGATTTTTTAAGCGCCGCGCGAACGCCACGGCGTTCCTCCGCGGTTTTCCGTGTCGCCCGCCACGATTGGATGGTGGCGGGGCAAAGGAAGGAAGACATTTATGATCCAGAAAAACTGGCAGGAACTGATCAAGCCGAACAAGATCGAGTTCTCGTCGAAGAAGAAGACGCTGACCACGCTGGTGGCCGAACCGCTCGAACGCGGCTTTGGCCTGACGCTGGGCAACGCGCTGCGGCGCGTGCTTCTGTCTTCGCTGCGCGGCGCGGCTGTGACCGCCGTGCAGATCGACGGCGTGCTGCATGAATTCTCGTCCATCGCCGGCGTGCGCGAGGACGTGACCGACATCGTGCTCAACATCAAGGAAATCGCCATCCGCATGGAAGGCGATGGTCCCAAGCGCATGGTCGTGCGCAAGCAGGGCCCGGGTGCCGTGCTCGCCGGCGACATCCAGACCGTGGGCGATGTCGAGATCCTCAACCCCGACCACGTCATCTGCACGCTGGACGAGGGCGCCGAGATCCGTATGGAGTTCACCGTCGACACCGGCAAGGGCTATGTGCCGGCAGAGCGCAACCGCGCCGAGGACGCGCCGATCGGCCTGATCCCGGTCGACAGCCTCTACTCGCCGGTCAAGAAGGTCTCCTACAAGGTCGAGAACACCCGCGAAGGCCAGGTTCTCGACTATGACAAGCTGACCATGACGATCGAGACCAACGGCTCGATCTCGGGCGAGGACGCGGTCGCTTTCGCCGCCCGCATCCTGCAGGACCAGCTCGCGCTCTTCGTCAACTTCGACGAGCCGCAAAAGGAAGTCGCGGCCGAAGCCGTCACCGAGCTCGCCTTCAACCCGGCACTGCTCAAGAAGGTCGACGAGCTCGAGCTTTCGGTGCGTTCGGCCAACTGCCTGAAGAACGACAACATCGTCTATATCGGCGACCTGATCCAGAAGACCGAAGCCGAGATGCTGCGCACCCCGAACTTCGGCCGCAAGTCGCTGAACGAGATCAAGGAAGTGCTGGCCGCCATGGGCCTCCATCTCGGTATGGAAGTGCCGGACTGGCCGCCGGAAAACATCGAAGACCTCGCAAAACGTTACGAAGACCAATATTGAGCATGAATTCCAAGGATCGGCGGCGTGAGCCGCTCGATCCGACGGTCATGCGGAAAACCATCAGAGGCCGTGGCCTCTTGAACAACTGAAGAAGGAAAAGAGCCATGCGCCACGGTTTCAAAGGCCGTCGTTTCGCCCGCAGCATCAGCCACCGCAAGTCGATGTTCGCCAACCTCGCCGTGTCTCTGATCGAGCACGAGCAGATCGTCACCACCCTGCCGAAGGCGAAGGACCTGCGTCCGATCGTCGAGAAGCTGGTGACGCTCGGCAAGCGCGGCGACCTGCACGCCCGCCGCCAGGTAATCGCGCAGATCGGCAATGAAGGCGTCGTCAAGCGCCTGTTCGAAACCCTCGCCCCGCGCTACGCCACCCGTAACGGCGGCTACCTGCGCATCATGAAGGCAGGCTTCCGCAAGGGCGACAACGCTGCCATGGCGGTCATCGAGTTCGTCGACCGCGACACTTCGGCCAAGGGCGCCGGCGACCGCGCCCGCATCGAGGCAGAAGGCACCAATGAGGAAACCGCGGCCGCCTGAGGCCGGCGTTTTCGTCAATGACTTCAAGGGGCCTACGGGCCCCTTTTGCATATGGAAGAGGTTTGAGCCGGGCGAGCGGAATTTCAGATCCGGGCTCACGCTTTTGCGCGACAAGCGCCGCATTTGTGTGCATTAGCCTTTCATTCTGCACAATCGTCGGGACAATGGCGCCCGATCTGGAGGATTCGGAATGCACCTCAAACGACTGTTTCTTGTCGCGGTTTGCGCGCTGGCCGTCTTCGCCGCGGCACCGGCCGCAAGACAGGCTTTTGCCGAGGACGCCGCCAAGCCGGCTGATCCGGGCCTCTCCGATGTGCTGACCGATCTCCTGCATGGCGTCGAAGGCGAGAACGGCACGTCCGGTCCCGACAAGCGCGTGCCGTTTGGCCGCGAGGAGGTGCAGCTCTCCTTCGCGCCGCTGGTCAAGCAGACGGCGCCGGCGGTGGTCAATGTCTATGCCTCGCAGACCGCCAAAGTGACCTCGCCCTTCGAGGGCGATCCCTTCTTCGAGGAGTTCTTCGGCCGCGCCCAGCCGCGCGCGCAGTCCTCGCTGGGCTCGGGAGTGCTGGTCGATCCGAGCGGCGTCATCGTCACCAATTTCCACGTCATCAAGGACGCCGACGAGGTTAAGGTCGCGACCGCGGACGGCCGCGAGTTCACCTCGAAGGTCATGCTCAAGGACGAGACGCTCGATCTCGCCGTGCTCAAGATCTCGGCCGACAAGCCGTTCCCGGTGATTGCCATCGGCGATTCCGACGCACTCGAGGTCGGCGACCTGGTGCTTGCCATCGGCAACCCGTTCGGCGTCGGCCAGACCACCACCAGCGGTATCGTCTCGGCGCTTGCCCGCAGCCATATCGGCGTCTCGGATTCAGGCTATTTCATCCAGACCGATGCGGCCATCAACCCTGGCAATTCGGGCGGCGCACTGATCAACATGGGCGGCCAGCTGGTCGGCATCAACACGGCCATCTACAGCCGCAGCGGCGGCTCGATCGGCATCGGGTTCGCCATTCCCTCTAACATGGTGCGCGCCTTCGCCGACGCCGCCAAGGCCGGACTGGACTTCTTCGAGCGTCCCTATATCGGCGCGGAATTCGAAATGGTGACCCCGCAGATCGCCGAATCCCTTGGCATGGAAAAGCCGACCGGCGCATTGGTCTCCACGGTGGACGCCACGGGGCCAGCGGGCAAGGCGGGCCTGAAGCCTGGCGACGTCGTCCTGTCGCTCAACAACACGCCAGTCGAAAGCATCGAGGCGCTCGACTACCGCATGGCGACGCTGTCGATCGGCACCAAGGCGACCTTCGCCGTGCTGAGCAAGGGGCAGCAGGCGACGCTGGAGATCCCGCTGGAGCGCGCGCCGGAAGGTGCCAAGCCCAGCGAAGTCACCTTGCGCGGCCGCAGTCCCTTTTCGGGCGCCAAGGTCGCGGAACTGTCGCCCAGGCTTGCCCAGCGGCTTGGCCTTCGCACCGATCTCAAGGGCGTCACCGTCATCGATATCAGCCGCGATTCGCCGGCCGCCGATTTCGGCTTCCAGCCCGGCGACATCGTGCGTGAGGTGAACGGCACCACCATCGACACCGCGGCGACGCTGGCGCAGGTTGCCCAGCAGGACACGCGCTGGTGGCGCTTTACCGTCGAGCGCGGCGGGCAGATACTGCGCCAGGTGTTGCGCTACTGAGGTGGTCTTCCCATTTAGAGCATGATCCCGAAAAGTGGGAACCGGTTTTCGGGTAAGATCATGCTCCAAAACGAGCGGGATCGCTTTTCAACCAAAAGACTTGCATGGCCGATCTGTTCAGTTCCGATGAACCGGAGAAAGTGGCGCCCGGGCGACCGCTGGCCGATCGGCTGCGCCCGAAGAACCTAGGCGAGGTCGTCGGCCAGGAGCATCTGACCGGCCCCGACGGCGCGCTGACCAGGCTGATCGATTCCGGTTCGCTCGGCTCGATGATCTTCTGGGGTCCGCCCGGCACCGGCAAGACGACGGTGGCGCGGCTGTTGGCCGGCGAGACCAATCTTGCCTTCGAGCAGATCTCCGCCGTGTTTTCCGGCGTCGCGGATCTCAAGAAGGTCTTCGAGGCGGCGAAGCTCAGGCGTGCCAACGGCCGCCAGACGCTGCTCTTCGTCGACGAGATCCATCGCTTCAACCGCGCCCAGCAGGACGGTTTTTTGCCGGTGATGGAAGACGGCACGGTGGTGCTGGTTGGCGCCACCACGGAGAACCCGTCCTTCGAGCTGAATGCAGCGCTTCTGTCGCGAGCGCGCGTTCTGGTGTTCCGTTCGCTGGGCGAGGAAAGCATCGCCAAGCTTCTGGCTCGGGCGGAAGAATCCGAGGGCCGGCCGCTGCCGCTCGATGAAGAGGCGCGCGCGATGCTGATCCGCATGGCGGACGGCGACGGCCGCGCCTCGCTGACACTGGCCGAGGAAGTCTGGCGCGCCGCGAAAAAAGGCGAGGTGTTCAGCCCTGAGGGCCTGCAACGCGTCATCCAGCGCCGCGCGCCGATCTACGACAAGGGCCAGGACGGCCATTACAATCTGATCTCGGCGCTGCATAAGTCGGTGCGCGGTTCCGATCCGGATGCGGCCCTCTACTATCTTGCCCGCATGTTCGATGCCGGCGAGGATCCGCTCTATCTCGGCCGCCGGCTGGTGCGCATGGCTGTGGAGGATATCGGGCTTGCGGATCCGCAGGCGCTTGTCGTCGCCAATGCCGCCAAGGACGCCTATGATTATCTCGGCTCGCCCGAGGGCGAGCTCGCCTTCGCCCAGGCCACCGTCTATCTGGCCACGGCGCCGAAATCGAACGCCCTCTACACAGCCTTCAAGGCTGCGACCGCGGCCGCCAAGGAGTTCGGCTCGCTGCTGCCGCCAAAACACATCCTCAACGCGCCGACCAAGCTGATGAAGCAGGAAGATTACGGCGCCGGCTATCGCTACGACCATGACGAGCCGGACGCGTTTTCGGGCCAGGACTATTTTCCGGAGAAGATGGGTCGGCGCGCTTTCTACGATCCGCCGGAGCGCGGTTTCGAGCGCGATATCCGCAAGCGGCTGGAATACTGGGCAAAGCTGCGCAGCGAACGGAACGGTTGAGTTGCGTGCCCCTGCGGTCGGCACGCTTCGTCGCGAAGCCGCGCCATGGGGCATACCCGCATCGATCGCCCTGCACGCGCTGCTCGCCGCGGTGCTGGTGTTGATGCCGCTGCCCAAGCCGCCAAAACGGCTGGAGGAAGAGCGGGTCTCGGTCGACATTCTGACGCCCCGGCAGTTCGAAGCCGCGACGCGGCCGACGCCGGCACAGGCAATGGAAGCACCGCCGCAGGTGCCAAAGCCGGAACCCGCGCTAAACCGACTGCTCCGCAACCTTCCACCCAGCCCGCCATGATCCATGCGGGCGAAATGCTGTCGGGAAAGACACTGGCCGATCCGCGCAGTCGGCATGCACGCGCGGACCTGGCAACCTTCGCCTCCGAGGAGCGTATGGTGCAGCTTTGCAATATCGAGGCCCAGGACCAGATCCACAAATGGTGTCCGGACTTCCAATCGAAGCGCGTCGTGCCTTACGCAACCGCCGAGGAGAAGGTGAGGGGCACCACGATCGAGGCGGAGGGCGCCGCCTTTCGCAGTCGCCGGAACTGGCACGGGCTGAAGTTCAATTGCGAGCTCGCCGGAGATGGCGAAAGCGTCGTCGGCTTCGAGTTCCTGGTCGGCGATCCTATCCCCAGAGACAGATGGGACGAGCTTGGCTTACCGGCCGTGCATTGAGATAAAGTGGAGTAAAAAACTCCAAATATCTGCTCCGACCGACCACCCGGACCGGTGCGGCGGCATTGTGCCGGGAAACAAAAAATCTTATCAAGACGCACGGCAGGCGGGGGTCGCCGTGATTTTGGCTAATGGAACAGGATCGCGCTCCCGCGCGAATGACAATGACAAAGCAAACCGTCAAGACGCTCCGCAAGGCCGCCATCGCGGTCGTGGTCCTCGCGCTCGCTTTCTACTTCATTCCAATCATCACGGCGATCTGGGTCGCCTGCGGCCTGATCGACGTCATGCGCAACGACCAGAAGAACCGGAACCTGTTCGAGCGCTACTTCCTCGGCAATGGCCTGTTCACCTGGCTGCTGGCGCCGTTCAACCTGATCGTCGATCTCCTCTGCTATCGCAACCCCGGGGTCTGGAAGCCCGAGCAGTTCCCTGAGGACTATCAGCGCGAGATCAACGAGGTCCTGGGCGTCTTCAAGGCCCGCAAGGACGAGATCATCGCCGACATCGACGCCAATTTCGGCGCTGGCCGGCGCGGCATGTATGTCTACCAGTGGTACGGCAAGCACAAGATCGACAACGTTCCCGAATTCAACAAGGACTACAAATACATCAAGACGATCGCGGTATCCGTTTTCAGCAAGCGCGAATCCACATCCTGGCATTTCGGTCCGCTGCGCCTCAGCCTGCGCATCCTCTACAATCTGATCCCGGTGAAGGCGGAGATCTTCGTGCAGTGCGGCAGCAAGAAGAACTACTGGTACGACAACCCGCTGTTCATCTTCGACGACACGCTGTTCCACCGCTCGGTCAACGAATATGATGGCCGCCGCTATTGCGTCTTTGTCGATATCATCCGGCCGTCCCCATTCCCGAAGCTGATCGCCGGCCTTCTCGCCATCGTCTCGGTCAGTGTGGAACGCATCAATTCCATCTTCTACAAGAACTGGAAGATGATCGGCTCGTCCAAGCCGAAGGCCGCCGCCAACTGATTTTGCACCAGGCCGCAGCCCTGGTTCGGCCGATATCCAGCCGAACCAGCGAAACCCACTCTTGAACCAACGTCCTATAGCGCCGCGAGGCTCCCGCCGTTAAAACTCTTCCATCGGATATATCCGTACGGATATAACGACAACGAGCGGAAGGAGGATCCGCTCGCTGGGAGGATGGCTTGAGCGGACGGCAAGCAGCCGGTCATGCGGATTTTGTCCAGGCCTCGATCGCCAGGAGCGACGCGGCCCGTTCGGCGCTGGTCGCCTCGTGGCAGCGCTCCCTGCAACTGCATCACCTCGATCCGGCAGAACGCACGGCGCCCAGGCGGCTGACCGAGGTTGAATTGCGGTGGGCCCGTCAGCGTATGGAGCGGATGATCCGCGCGGCGGAAGCAAGCCTCAACCGGCTCTATCTGGCGGTAGGCGGCGTCGGCTGCTGCGTGATGCTGGCCGATCGCGACGGCACCCCGGTCGAGCGCCGGGGCGCGGTCGCCGACGACGAAACCTTCGACGAATGGGGCCTGTGGACCGGCACGGTCTGGAGCGAGGACAGTGAAGGCACCAACGGCATCGGCACCTGCCTTGCCGAACAGCGGGCGCTAACCATCCATCGCGACCAGCATTTCTTTTCGCGCAACACGCTGATGAGCTGCACCACGGCACCGGTCTACGACCATGAAGGCAATCTGGCGGCCGCGCTCGACGTATCGTCCTGCCGCTCGGACCTGACGGAAGGCTTCGTCCAGCTTATCTCGGTCGCGGTGGGCGATGCCGCGCGCCGCATCGAGGCGGAAAATTTCCGCTTGTTCTACTCCAATGCCCGCATCCTTTTGGCGCCGGTCGCAGAACGCGGCGCCGGCGCGCTGATCGCGGTCGACCAGGACGACCTGGTGATCGGCGCGACCCGGTCGGCGCGCCTAGCGCTTGGCATTACCGGCGAAGTCCTGGCCAAGGGACTGCTGGCTGCCGATGTTCTCGGCGATTCCGCCAAGGCTGCCGAAGACCTCGACGACGCCGAACGCGGCGCGCTGCAGCGGGCGATGGCGCGCGCCGGCGGCAATGTCTCGGCGGCGGCGCAGAGCCTCGGCATCTCGCGCGCGACGCTGCATCGCAAGCTCGCGCGTTTCGGCATACGCCGCCCGCACTGAAACAAGCTGTCATTTCGGTGAAATGTCAAAATGACCTGTCGCAGTTCTGCGACAGTCGGCACCGGCGATCGATCGGCCCCGGGCTGACAAGCCGGCGTCGATCCGCGACCCTTCCTCTCCAGCGCGCCGCATCCCGCGGCGTGGTTTTTGGGAGGATGCGATGAACAAGGTGGAATTCTCGCGCACGGCCAAGGTTCCGTTCGCCAAGCGCTACGACAACTTCATCGGTGGCAAGTGGGCAGCACCGCTCTCAGGCAGGTATTTCGAGAACATCTCGCCGGTCACCGGCCGGCCGTTGGGCGAGATCGCCCGCTCGGATGCCAAGGACATCGATGCCGCGCTCGACGCCGCTCACAAGGCCAAGGACGCCTGGGGCAAGACCAGCCCCGCGGCACGCGCGTTGATCCTCAACCGCATCGCCGACCGTATGGAAGACAATCTCGACCTTCTGGCGCTCGCCGAGACCTGGGACAACGGCAAGCCGATCCGCGAGACGACCGCCGCCGATCTCCCCCTGGCCATCGACCATTTCCGCTACTTCGCCGGCGTGCTGCGCGGCCAGGAAGGCTCGATCTCCGAAATCGATCACGACACCGTCGCCTATCACTTCCACGAGCCGCTCGGCGTCGTCGGCCAGATCATTCCCTGGAACTTCCCGCTGCTGATGGCTGTATGGAAGCTCGCGCCCGCACTTGCCGCCGGCAATTGCGTGGTGCTGAAGCCGGCCGAGCAGACCCCGGCAACGATCATGCTGTGGGCCGACCTCATCGGTGACCTTTTGCCCGAAGGCGTGCTCAATATCGTCAACGGCTTCGGCCTCGAGGCCGGAAAGCCGCTCGCCTCGTCGAACCGCATTGCCAAGATCGCCTTCACCGGCGAGACGACGACAGGCCGCCTGATCTCGCAATATGCCAGCCAGAACCTCATTCCGGTGACGCTCGAGCTTGGCGGCAAATCGCCCAACATCTTCTTCCAGGACGTGACGGCGGAAGACGACGATTTCTTCGACAAGGCGATCGAGGGCTTCGTCATGTTCGCGCTCAACCAGGGCGAGGTCTGCACGTGCCCCAGCCGCGCGCTCGTGCATGAGAAGATCTACGACAGGTTCATCGAGCGCGCGCTGAAGCGTGTCGAGGCGATCGTCCAGGGCGATCCGCTCGATCCCGCCACCATGATCGGCGCGCAGGCGTCGAGCGAGCAGCTGGAAAAGATCCTGTCCTACTTCGACATCGGCCGCCAGGAAGGCGCCGAGGTGTTGACCGGCGGCGAGCAGAACCATCTGCCGGGCGACCTTGCCGGCGGCTACTACGTCAAGCCGACCGTGTTCAAGGGCAACAACAAGATGCGTATCTTCCAGGAGGAGATATTTGGTCCCGTCGTGTCCGTGACGACCTTCAAGGACGATGACGAAGCGCTGTCGATCGCCAACGACACGCTCTACGGCCTGGGCGCCGGCATCTGGAGCAGAGACGCCAACCGCTGCTACCGCTTCGGCCGCGCCATCCAGGCCGGGCGGGTCTGGACCAACTGCTACCACGCCTATCCGGCGCATGCCGCCTTCGGCGGGTACAAGCAGTCCGGCATCGGCCGCGAGAACCACAAAATGATGCTCGACCACTACCAGCAGACCAAGAACATGCTGGTCAGCTACAGCCCCAAGAAGCTCGGCTTCTTCTGATCCTCCCAGGGCCGAAGGGAGGGCGCGGTTCACCCGCGTCCTCCCGTCATTTGGAGGAGGTTTCGATGGATAGTGCTTCATTGGGCAAAGTGTCGGCCACACCGGAGGCCAAGGCGCTGCTTGCCGAGATTATCGCCGATCACGGCCCGGTTCTGTTCCACCAGTCCGGCGGCTGCTGCGACGGCTCGTCGCCGATGTGCTATCAGCGCGGCGAGCTCATGATCGGCGACAACGACGTGAAGCTCGGCGAGATCGGCGACACGCCGGTCTATATCAGCGCCTCGCAATATGAGGCGTGGAAGCACACCGACCTGACCATCGATGTGGTGAAGGGCAGGGGTGGCATGTTCTCGCTCGACAATGGCCGCGAGAAACGATTCCTGACGCGCTCGACGATCTGCGCCGTTCCGCCGCCATATTCCGGCGACTGAGCGAATAGCCTGGTCGGCATCCAGCGCGACGTTGGGGTAATCGTCCGGCTTTGTTGGGCCTTTGGCTCGCAACATCCTCGCCTTAGTGCTATGGCCCGCTTTCGAATGGAAAAGCGAAGTCATGGCAAGTGTTGAACAGATCACGGTGGAGGCCGGCGAGGCGGGCATGCGGCTCGACCGCTGGTTCAAGGTCCATTATCCGGGCCTCGGCTTCGGCCACCTGCAAAAGCTCTTGCGCTCCGGCCAGGTCCGCGTCAACGGCGGCCGGGTGAAGGCAGACACGCGCGTCGAGCCGGGCCAGACCGTGCGCGTGCCGCCGCTGGAGGTCGACAAGAAGGGCGATACCGCGCTCACCGGCCACTCGATCCGCAACCAGGGCGACGCCGATGTGCTCGCCAAGATGCTGTTGCATGAGGACCCGAAGGTCTTTGTCTTCAACAAGCCGGCCGGCTTGGCGGTGCAGGGCGGCTCGGGCGTCACCCGCAATGTCGACGACATGCTGGAGGCCTGGCGCAACCAGAAGGGTGAGAAGCCGCGCCTCGTCCATCGCCTCGACCGCGACACGTCCGGCGTGCTGGTGGTGGCCCGCACCCGTCTTGCCGCGATGAAGCTTTCGGAAGCGTTCCGCGCGCGCGAAACCAAGAAGACCTATTGGGCGCTGGTCAAGGGCGTGCCGCCGAAGCGCGAGGACAAGATTTCGACTTGGCTGATCAAGGAGCCGACTGAGGACGGCGACCGTGTACGCGTGGCCGCGCATGGGGAAAAAGGCGCCGACCACGCTGTGTCCTTCTACCGCATCATCGAGCAAGCGGCACAGACCATGAGCTGGCTTGAAATGGAGCCTTATACCGGCCGCACACACCAGCTTCGCGTTCATGCCGCCCATATCGGCTGCCCGATCATCGGCGATCCCAAATATTTCGAGGCCGATACTAACTGGGATTTCCCAGGCGGCATCCAGAACCGGCTGCATCTCCATGCCCGCCGCATCGTCATCCCGCATCCCGACCAGGGCGTGATCGACGTGACGGCGCCGATGCCGCCGCATATGCGCCAGAGCTGGAACCTGCTCGGCTTCGACGAACAGAGCGCGGAGGACTGAGGTTTGACAGCTGCGCCCGTACTGGATCGCCGCGATGCGGTCGACATGGCGGCGGCGGCCATCATGGTCGGGCTGACCTTCTCCTGGGGGCTGAACTACGTCGCCGCCAAGGTCTCCTATGCGGGTTACGATCCTGTCTTCGTCTCGATCGCCCGTTCGCTGATCGGGGGAGCCTGCGTGCTCGGATGGTGCCGGCTGCGCGGCATCAAGCTGTTCGAAGCGGATGGGACGCTGGCCGCCGGCATCGTCGTCGGCGTGCTCTTCGGCGTCGAATTCCTCTGCCTCTATATCGGGCTCGAATACACGACCGTTGCCCGCAACACGCTCCTGGTCAACACCATGCCGTTCTGGGTGCTGATCGGCGGTCATTTCCTGCTTGGCGAGCGCATCAACGCGCGCAAGCTCGGCGGTCTCGTTCTCGCCTTCTGCGGCCTCGCGGCGGTTTTCTCCGACGGTATCTCTGCCGGCAGCGACGCGACACTGACAGGCGATCTGCTCAGTCTCGGCTCGGGCATTCTCTGGGCGGCGACCAGCATCGTCATCAAGCGGTCGAAGCTGGTCGAGACGCGCGCGGAGAAACTGCTGCTCTATCAGCTGGCCGGCGCCGCCATTGTAGGTGCCCTGGTGATGCCTTTCGCCGGCCCGCCGATCCGCGCGGTTGCCGCCTTGCCGACACTGGCGCTGCTGTTCCAGTCTTTCTATATCGTTGCCTTCACCTATGTGTTGTGGTTCTGGCTGCTCACGCGCTATCCGGCGGCAAGCCTCTCGAGCTTCGCCTTCCTGTCGCCGGTGTTCGGCGTCCTGTGCGGCGCGGTGCTGCTCGGCGAGCCGCCGACGGCCAGGATAATCCTGGCGCTCGGCCTGATCGCCGCCGGGCTGATCATCGTCAACCGCTCGGCGCGCAGGCAGCCAGCACCATAGGCGTTCGCCGCAATTCCGGACGGAAAACCGCTTCACACTTTTCCTGGAATTGCTTTAAGGAGTTCGGCATGCGCGACATCCTCGAAGACCTCGAAGCCGGCAAGCTGCTGTCCGATCCCGATCCCGTGCGCCGCGCCCAGATCCAGATGAAGACGCCGCTGCCGAAGCGGTTCTACAAGGCCGTTTCGCTGGCTCCCGTCGAGAATGGTTTTGCCGTTCATCTGGACGGCCGGCCTGTGCGCACGCCGGGCAAGGCCGTGATGGCGCTGCCGACCGAAAAGGCTGCAGCGCTCGTGGCCGATGAATTCAGCGCGCAAAGCGAGGTCATCGATCCGGTGACGATGCCCGTCATGCGGCTCGTCAACACCGCCATCGACGGCGTCGCCTCCGATCCGCAGGCGGTTTTGGAGGATGTGCTGCGCTTCGCCTCGTCCGATCTCTTGTGCTACCGGGCCGACGGCCCGCAGGGACTGGTCGATCGCCAGAACAAATTCTGGGATCCGGTGCTCGACTGGGCGCGCGGCCACCTTCGCGCGCACTTCAACCTTGCCGAAGGCGTCATCCATGTCGAGCAGCCGCGCGAGACCATCGCCGTCCTCGGCGCGCATCTTGGCCAGCGTGCCGAGCCGATGCGGTTGGCCGCCATCCATGTCATGACATCCCTGACCGGATCGGCGCTTCTGGCGTTGGCTGTCGATTTCGGCGAGCTCGACGGCGAGGAAGCCTGGGCCGCGGCTCATGTCGACGAGGACTGGCAGATCGAGCATTGGGGTCAGGATGCAGAGGCGGTCGCCCGCCGCTCGGCCCGCAAGCGCGACATGATGGCGGCGGTCGGCCTGCTCGAGGCGCTGCAAGGCCAAAGCAATTCCAGGAAAAGTGCGTAGCGGTTTTCCGTCCGCAATTGCGTAAACAAAACCTGGAGTGGATCGGCGATCCCCAGAGCCGAGCCACTCCACACACTGTGTCGCTTTCGCAGCGCACCTAATACCAAAGTCATAATCCCATTGTCGCGGTGCCTTTGGCCCGCCCTTTCTGTCATTTTTTCTTCGTTGGCTGCGTTTTTGAGTCCGCGTTCGGAGGAGCACGGATGGTGGCGCGCAGTCATCGAGGACAGACGGGATCTCACGGGAGGAAATATCAATGGCAATGGCTTCGACCGCCGGCAGAACCAGCCGCGGCATGACGCGGGAGGAGAAGAAGGTCATCTTCGCCTCCTCGCTCGGCACCGTTTTCGAATGGTACGATTTCTATCTCTACGGCTCGCTCGCCGCCTTCATCGGCTCGACCTTCTTCAGCCCGACAATCCCGGAAGCCACGCGCAACATCTTCGCGTTGCTGGCCTTTGCCGCGGGCTTCCTCGTGCGTCCGTTCGGCGCCCTGGTGTTTGGCCGGATCGGCGATCTCGTCGGCCGCAAGTACACCTTCCTCGTCACCATGACGATCATGGGCCTGTCGACATTCCTGGTCGGCCTGCTGCCCGGCTATGCCAGCTGGGGCATTGCGGCGCCCGTGATCCTGATCGGGCTTCGCATGCTGCAGGGCCTGGCGCTCGGCGGTGAATATGGCGGCGCCGCGACCTACGTCGCCGAGCACGCGCCGGACGACCGCCGCGGTTTCTACACGTCGTGGATCCAGACGACGGCGACGCTCGGCCTGTTCCTGTCGCTGATTGTCATCCTGATCGTCCAAGGGTCGCTCAGCAAGGAGACTTACGCCGCCTGGGGCTGGCGCATTCCCTTCATCGTTTCTTTCGTGCTGCTCGCCGTTTCGATCTGGATCCGGCTGTCGCTCTCGGAGTCGCCGACCTTCCAGCGCATGAAGGAAGAGGGCAAGGGCTCCAAGG
Organism: Mesorhizobium sp. BH1-1-5; assembly: GCF_020165615.1. Lineage (NCBI taxonomy): Bacteria > Pseudomonadati > Pseudomonadota > Alphaproteobacteria > Hyphomicrobiales > Phyllobacteriaceae > Mesorhizobium > Mesorhizobium sp. BH1-1-5. The sequence goes on along the minus strand of NZ_JAIUIM010000007.1, from coordinate 190,330 downwards.
CGCCGCTGACGGAAGCTTTCGGTCAATGGAAGAACGCCAAGATCGCGCTGCTGGCGCTGCTCGGCCTGACCGCCGGCCAGGCGGTGATCTGGTACAACGGCCAGTTCTATGCACTGTTCTTCCTGCAGAACGTGCTGAAGGTCGAAGCGCAGACGGTCAACATCATGATCGCTATCGCGCTTGCCATCGGCTCGATCTTCTTCGTCGTGTTCGGCTGGCTGTCGGACAAGATCGGCCGCAAGCCGATCATCATGGCCGGCCTCGCACTCGGCATCGTCTGCACCTTCCCGCTGTTCAAGGCGCTTACCTGGGCCGCCAATCCGGCTCTGGCTACCGCGCAGCAGAACACGCGCGCGACGGTGACGGCGGCGCCCGGCGACTGCAAGTTCCAGTTCAACCCGGTCGGCACGGCGAAGTTCACGACCTCCTGCGACATCGCGACCTCGTTCCTGACCAAGAATTCGGTGCCTTACGATGTGGTGACCACGGCAGCGCCTGGCACCGCGGCTTCGGTCAAGATCGGCAACGAGACGGTCGCCTCCTATGACACCGTCGCCGCGGGAGATCAGGCCAAGGCCAAGGACGCAGCCTTCGTCAAGGCGGTGAACATGTCGCTGCAAGACGGCGGCTATCCGCTGAAGCGCGCCGCGGCCAAGGTGGCGGACCAGAAGCTCGACGCCTTCATCGCGGCCAATCCCGAACTGAAGCTCGACGCCGTGGCCATTCGCGGCGGCGAGAAGACGGCAGTTCCGACCGACAAGGCGATCGCCGACAAGATACTGACCAAGGATGAGGCAGCCGGCGCGCCGGAAGTCACCGTCTACAACATCCCCGGCGGCGGCGCTTTCGCCATGACCGCCGATCCGGCAGCCATCAACTGGCCGATGACGATCGGCATCCTGTTCATCCTGGTGCTGTTCGTCACCATGGTCTATGGGCCGATCGCCGCGATCCTGGTCGAGATGTTCCCGACCCGTATCCGCTACACCGGCATGTCGCTGCCTTACCACATCGGCAATGGCTGGTTCGGCGGCCTGCTGCCGGCGACGGTGTTCGCGCTCAGTGCCTATAAGGGCGATATCTACTACGGTCTCTGGTACCCGGTGATCATCGCGGCAATGTCGCTCATCATCGGCATGATCTTCGTCAGGGATACGCTCGGCACCGACCTGCAGACCAAGGACTGACCTCGATCACCCGCTGAAACAGAAAGCCCGGCGCTAGCGATCGCGCCGGGCTTTGCCGTTCCTGAGCCTCGAAGAGACGATCAGCCGTTGCGCTGGTTTTCTTCCTCGATGGCCGCTTCATGGTACCAGCCGTCGAAATCGGCCTGCTCACCGCGAAGCGCTGCAAGTTCTGCCGCGAATTTGGCCTTGGCGCCTAAATTTGAGGCAGACTTGCGTGCTGCAAGTGGGAACATCAGGATTTTTGCCGACGGGCGCGATGGCGTGACTTGCATGGCCGGTCTCCTTGTCTCTTCAGGAGCGTATCGATTCATCTTTCCACCAAAATAGGTTCTGCGATTCCTTTAGGCAATATGCCCATCAAAAGATCATCTTATGCACATTATTTAAGCAATATTGGTGCCTGAACAATCCGGACGCATTGCTGAGGCGGCTCGGCAAATCAACGCCTTGCCATGACCATTTTGCCGCACCCCGTGAAATCTAAGTGGCATACGACTTGCTTTTTTAATCATCGGCAGGCCGGCTTGATCCGGCCATGCATCGATGCCGCCATGGCGGCGTCCAAGCAACGAGAGGCACTGGAATGACCAAATACAAGCTCGAGTATATCTGGCTCGACGGATACGTCCCGACCCCCAGCCTGCGCGGCAAGACCCAGATCAAGGAATTTGCCGAGTTCCCGACGCTCGAGCAGCTGCCACTGTGGGGTTTCGACGGCTCCTCGACAAACCAGGCCGAGGGCCGCAGCTCCGACTGCGTGCTGAAGCCCGTCGCCGTCTATCCGGATCCGGCCCGCACCAACGGTGTTCTCGTGATGTGCGAAGTCATGATGCCCGATGGCGTCACCCCGCATGAATCGAACAGCCGCGCGACCATCCTCGACGACGAGGGCGCCTGGTTCGGCTTCGAGCAGGAGTATTTCTTCTACAAGGACGGCCGGCCGCTGGGCTTCCCCGAAAGCGGCTATCCGGCTCCGCAGGGCCCGTATTACACCGGCGTTGGCTACAAGAACGTCGGCGACGTCGCCCGCCAGATCGTCGAGGAGCATCTCGATCTCTGCCTCGCCGCTGGCATCAACCACGAAGGCATCAACGCCGAGGTGGCCAAGGGTCAGTGGGAATTCCAGATCTTCGGCAAGGGCTCCAAGAAGGCCGCCGACCAGATGTGGATGGCTCGCTACTTGCTGCTGCGCCTGACCGAGAAATACGGGATCGACATCGAGTTCCACTGCAAGCCGCTCGGCGATACGGACTGGAACGGCTCGGGCATGCACTGCAACTTCTCGACTAGCTACATGCGCGAAGTCGGCGGCAAGGCCTATTTCGAGGCGCTGATGGCGCAATTCGAAAAGAACCTGATGGATCACATCGCCGTCTACGGTCCGGACAACGACAAGCGCCTGACCGGCAAGCATGAAACCGCGCCGTGGAACAAGTTTTCCTACGGCGTCGCGGACCGCGGCGCCTCGATCCGCGTGCCGCACTCCTTCGTCAAGAACGACTACAAGGGCTACCTGGAAGATCGTCGCCCGAACTCGCAGGGCGACCCCTACCAGATCGCTTCGCAGGTCTTGAAGACGATCTCGGAAGTCGCAACCGACGCAAAGGTTTCGGCCGCCGCTTGATCTTCAGCCTGCGGCCTATCAAAGAAAAAAGCCCCGGCGGGTCAACGCCGGGGTTTTTTGCTTGGCGACTGCCGGCGAGAGAGCTCCGCCCGCTGCCGTCAGCCGGCAATGACGCCGCGCGCTTTGAGCGCCGCCACCACCTTGGCATGCGGCAGGGCAGGCGTGCGGTTGCCGTCGCGGCCGACCATATCCGTGTTGGCGATGAGTGCGTTAAGCACGGCTTCCTCGGTCGCCTGCACGACGGCCGTGTAGAAATCGTCCATGCGGCCCCAGGGGATGAAGTTCATGTGGCTGTAGCTCTCCTCGCCGGGAGCGCCCTTGGGAAAGCGGCCGTTGAGCGCGTCCGGATTGGCGGTCGAGAAGGCGAGGAAGATGTCGCCGGAGAAATGCGAGCCGGCGGTGCCGGTGCGCCCCAGCCCGAGCGGCACGCGCCGCGCCAGCGCCTTGCACTGTCCAGGCAGCAGCGGCGCGTCGGTGGCGACGATGCCGATGCAGGAGCCGGCGCCGGTCGGCCTGCCGCTGAAATAGGCCTCCATCGGATTGTCGGCCGCAAGCTCCTGTCCAAGTGGCACGCCGGCGATGCTGAGCTCGTTGCGCGAACCGAAATTGGCCTGCAGGAAGACGCCGACCATATAGGCGCGATGGCCGTAGTCGACGGTCCGCGAAGCGCTGCCGGAGCCGCCCTTGAAGGCGTAGCAATTCATGCCGGTGCCGCCGCCGACCGATCCTTCCTCGATGGCCCCGCCGGCTGCATTGTCGATCGCCTCGATCGCGTGGTCGACCGTGACATGCGAGCCGTTGATGTCGTTGAGATAGCCATCCCAGGTTTCGGCCACCACCGGCAGCAGCCATTGGTTCGCCACATCGGGCTTGTTGCGCGCCACCCAGTCGATGACGCCGCGATGGCAGGGGCCGACCGCATGAGTGTTGGTGATGAGGATCGGCATCGAGAGGCTGCCGGCTTCCTCCAGCCATGACGCGCCGGTCATCTCGCCATTGCCGTTGAAGGAATGATAGCCGGCAGCCAAAGCCGCACCGACGCCGTCGCGGCCGAGCGGCAGGATCGCGGTGACGCCGGTACGAACCGGCCCGTGCCCGAGGCTGAGTTTTCCGTCGCCTTTGATCAGCGTCGAATAGCCGACGAGCACGCCATCGACATCGGTGATGGCGTTGGCAGGCCCCGGCGTGCCCGACAGCGGAATGCCGAGGCCGCGGGCGCGCATCTTGCCGGCCGGCGTGGTGGTCGAGGCAGCTCGTTGGTCCATGCGAAAGGATGCTCCGTTGATAATGGCCGGCTCAGCCAAGGCTGCAGCCGGTCGCAAGTTCGGCGTAGCCGGTGAGGATCGCCATCGCCGAGGCGTGGTCGACAGCCGGCACGACGTTGACGAGGTGGAGGCCGAGACCGTCTTCCAGGACGACGAGACCGCGCGCGATGATTTCGCTCGCCGCGTTCAGTTTGAAGACGCCGGTGGCCGCGCCCGCCTCCAGGATGCCGACATAGATCGCCACCTGGCGCTCGAACAGCGTGATGTGGCGGGCGGCATAGCTGGCATCCGAGCGCGAATAGGCGCCGAGCTCCAACAGGAGCCGGCAAAGTTGGTCGTCCGGATCGGTCGGCAGGCCGCTATCCAGCATCGTTTTCAGCCGCGCTCTCGGATTGGCGATCGCGGCGACCGCTGCCGCGCGTTGCGTGCAGAAGCGCTCGACCGCCTTCTTCTGTACGTCGTCCAGCAGCTCCTTGAGGCCGGGATAATAATAGAGCAGGGCGCTCGAGCTCATGCCCGCCTCATTGGCCACGTCGCGCAAGGTGACGCCGGCGAGGCCGCGTTTGGCGATCATCGATTCGGCTGCCGCGACCAGCGTCAGGCGGCGATCGGTCTGTGTCTTCGGTCTGCCCATTTCGTTTCCTGAATTTGATTCAATAAAAACTGGCCTGTGGGTTTTTGCAAGCCTGCCTATCGCATATTTGTTGACGATATGTGTCAACGCAGATAGCTTCCGCTGCGGATAGTAATTTTTATCCAATTAAAAAAAGGGGAGGATAATGTCTACAAACGAAGCCACTACGACGGCCGCCGACAAGGCCGCGCCCGGCGCCAAGGGCCTGGACCGGGCGCTGAACGCGCTGGGCACGCTGATGATCGTGCTATCGGCGGTGACGCCGGCATCATCCGTCTTCATCATCGTGCCGGGCGTCATCGCGCTTGCCGGCACAGGATCGTTCCTGAGCTTCGTGATCGCGGCCGTCATCGGCCTGTTCATGGCCTTCGTCTATGCCGAGCTTTCCTCGGCCTATCCGATGGCCGGCGGCGAATACACCATGATCGGCCGCACGCTCGGCCGCTTCTGGGGTTTCGTCACGCTGGTGCTGGTGTTCGTGTCGATCGTGCTGATCGTCGCGGTCATCGCGCTCGGCGTCGGCACCTATCTCGGCGTCCTCATTCCCAACCTCAGCCCGCAATGGGTGGGCGTGGTGACGATCATCCTGGCCGGCGCGGTCGCCGCCATGCGCATCAAGCTCAACGCCTTCGTCACCGGCATCTTCCTCGGCATCGAGATGCTGGCGCTGCTGGTCCTGATCTGGCTCGGCTTCACCCATATCGAGCGGCCGCTCTCCAGCCTGTTCACCACGCCGCAACTGCTCGACGCCACGACCAACACGCTGGTCCCGGCCTCGGCGGCGATCATCCTCGCATCCACCGCCGTGTCGCTCTTTGCCTATAATGGCTATGGCGCCGCCGCCTATTTTGGCGAGGAGACGCACGATGCCAAGCGCAACATCGGCAAGGTGGTGCTCTGGGCGCTGGTGATCACGGTCGCGGCCGAGCTCATCCCGCTGACCGCGGTGCTCCTCGGCGCGCCGGATCTCGTCGGCCTGCTCTCAGCGCCCCAGAAGATTGAGTATTTCCTCGAGGCGCGCGGCGGCCATTGGCTGACCGTGGCGATCAGCCTGGCGATTGCAGTGGCCATCTTCAACGCCGTCATCGCCATCATCCTGCAGGCGGCACGGCTGCTCTTCAGCTCCGGCCGCGACAAGACCTGGTTCGGTCCGATCAACGCCGCGGTCGCATCCGTCCACGGCACTTACGCTTCGCCATGGATCGCAACCATCGTCGTGGTGGTGCTGGCGGCACTTGCCTGCTTCATCGACCTCAACCTGCTGCTCGTCGTCAGCGGCACGTCGCTGGTGGTGATCTATGCGCTGCTGTGCGTCGCCGTCTTCGCAGGTCGCCGCAACGGCACCACTTCGGGCGGCCACTATCGCATGCCGCTGTTCCCGGTGCCGGCGATCCTTGCCTTCGTGGCGCTGGTCTATGTCGCCTACCAGAACTGGCTCGACGCCGCCTTCGGCCGTCCGAGCCTGATCGCGACGCTGGCGATCATGGCCGTCGCCGCGATCTACTTCCTGCTGTTCCTGGCGCGCCGCGCCGACTGGACGCTGCACGGACCCGACGAGCTTGCGGGATAGGCGTCAGCCCTCCGACACCTGTCCATGCGAGAACCCCGGCGAAACGCCGGGGTTCTTTTTTGCGCTCGGAGAACGATCTTGAAAACCTGTCTCCAAAAATGAAAAGCCCTTGGAGGCAATGACCTCCAAGGGCTTCATTTCAGTATCCGATCAGAAGCTTAGACCGAATAGTACATGTCATACTCGACCGGATGCGGGGTCATTTCGAAGCGCATGACCTCGGCCATCTTGAGCTCGATATAGGAGTCGATCTGGTCGTCGTCGAAGACGCCGCCGGCCTTCAGGAAGCCGCGGTCCTTGTCGAGGCTCTGCAGCGCTTCGCGCAGCGAGCCGCAGACCGTCGGGATCTTCTTCAGCTCCTTCGGCGGCAGGTCATAGAGATCCTTGTCCATCGGCTGTCCGGGATGGATCTTGTTCTTGATGCCGTCGAGGCCGGCCATCAGCATGGCGGCGAAGCCGAGATAAGGGTTCGCGCCCGGATCGGGGAAGCGAACTTCGACGCGCTTCGACTTCGGCGAGTTGCCGAACGGGATGCGGCAGGAAGCCGAGCGGTTGCGCGCCGAATAGGCGAGCAGCACCGGCGCCTCATAGCCCGGCACTAGACGCTTGTAGGAGTTGGTGAGCGGGTTGGTGAAGGCGTTGATCGCCTTGGCGTGCTTGATGATGCCGCCGATATAGAACAGGCAGCTTTCCGACAGGCCGGCATATTCGTTGCCGGCGAAGGTCGGCTTGCCGCCCTTCCAGATCGACTGGTGGACATGCATGCCCGAGCCGTTGTCGCCGAACACCGGCTTCGGCATGAACGTGGCCGTCTTGCCATAGGCGTTGGCGACCTGGTGCACGACATACTTGTAGATCAGCATCTTGTCGGCGTTGCGCACCAGCGTGTCGAACTTGATGCCGAGCTCGTGCTGGGCGGCGGCGACCTCGTGATGGTGCTTTTCGACCCGAACGCCCATCTCGGCGAGCACGGTCAGCATTTCGGAGCGCATGTCCTGGCAGGAGTCGATCGGCGGCACCGGGAAATAGCCGCCCTTGATGCGCGGACGGTGGCCGAGGTTGCCGGTCTCGTAGTCGGTGTCGTCGTTGGAGGGCAGTTCGGTCGAGTCGAGGCGGAAGCCGGTGTTGTAGGGATCGGCCTTGTACTTCACGTCGTCGAACACGAAGAACTCGGCCTCCGGGCCGACATAGATGGTGTCGCCGATGCCTTCCGACTTCATATAAGCCTCCGCCTTCTTGGCGGTGCCGCGCGGATCGCGGTTATAGGCCTCGCCGGAGACCGGATCGAGGATGTCGCACAGGATGACCATGGTCGACTGGGCGAAGAACGGATCCATGTGGACGGTGTCCGTATCGGGCATAAGCACCATGTCGGACTCGTTGATCGCCTTCCAGCCGGCGATCGATGAGCCGTCGAACATGACGCCGTCGGCGAACATGTCTTCCTCGACCTCGACGACATCCATCGTCACATGCTGCAGCTTGCCCCGCGGATCGGTGAAGCGCAGGTCGACGAATTTCACGTCGTTGTCCTTGATCTGCTTCATGATGTCTTTGGCTGTCGTCATGTCATTTCTTCCCTGTGTGATGACGTCTGGAATGGGTTGGGGTCAGATGGCGTCGATGCCGGTCTCGCCGGTGCGGATGCGCACGACTTCCTCTATGTTGGAGACGAAGATCTTTCCATCGCCGATACGGCCGGTCTGCGCCGCCTTGCGGATGGCCTCGATGGCGCCTTCGACGGCCTCGTCGCCGAGCACCACTTCGATCTTCACCTTGGGCAGGAAGTCGACGACATATTCGGCGCCGCGATAAAGCTCGGTGTGACCTTTCTGGCGGCCGAAACCCTTGGCCTCGGTGACGGTGATGCCTTGCAGTCCGGCCTCCTGAAGCGCTTCCTTCACTTCGTCCAGCTTGAATGGCTTGATGATCGCTTCGATCTTTTTCATGTAAAAAGTGGCCTCCACTGCCAAGAAGACGGGTTGTGTGCCCCGCTTGCGCCTCCATCAAGCACGAACCGTGCCAATCCCGAGGAGTGCGGACGGCGAGGGGCCTTTTCGAATCTATGCCGCGTCCGGATGCAAATTCGCGTCATCCGCTGCATCGGATGCGTCATGGACGCCCAAACCCTATACATCGCTCCTCCTCACGTCTGCGCAAAAAATGGGCAGACAGCGCAATTTGCAGGCAGAACCCCTCCCGGATGCGACCGGACGCGCAACAGATGCGCGGTCGCGCTGGTTTGCTTCGAACCGAAAACTGGACAATGCTTGATCGCATGGAGATCGGCAATCCCATGCGCAATGAACTTCTATCGCCAGCCGAAATGGCCGAGGCCGACCGGTTGGCAATCGCTTCCGGACCGATCGACGGCTATCGCTTGATGCAACGTGCCGGCGAGGCGGCCGCTGCCGTCGTGCTGGCGCGCTACCCTGGCGCGAAGAGGGTCCACGTCCTGTGCGGCCCCGGCAACAATGGCGGCGACGGCTATGTCGTGGCACGGCTGCTGGCCGAGGCCGGCGTCGATGTGGCCCTGTGGGCGTCGGGCGAACCGCGGGCAGGCAGCGACGCCGCGCTCGCGGGGGCTGACTGCCCTCTGGAGCGGCACCCGCTTTCGGCCTTCACCGCGGAAGCCGGCTCGCTGGTTGTCGACGCGATCTATGGCGCGGGCTTGTCGAAGCCTCTCACCGGCGACGCCAAGGGCGCGGTCGACATCGTGACGGGGATGAACCTGCCGGTCGTCGCGATCGACCTGCCTTCGGGCGTTTCCGGCGAAAGCGGCGAAGTCCTCGGCTCGGCATTTCGCGCGGTCCTTACGGTGACCTTCGCGCGAAAGAAGCCTGGGCACCTGCTTCTGCCTGGCCGCGAGCGATGCGGCGAGATCGTGTTGGCCGACATCGGCATTCGCGACGAGATTATCGACGAGGTCGCGTCGCAGGCCTTCGAGAACCGGCCTGGACTCTGGATCGCGGACTTTCCCATGCCGGCCATCGACGCGCATAAATACAAGCGCGGCCACACGGGCGTCTTTTCGGGCGGACCATCCGCGACAGGCGCGGCGCGCCTTTCGGCGCTTGCGGCAGCCCGAAGCGGGGCAGGTGCCGTCACCGTGCTCTCACCCGCCAACGCCATGCAGGTCAACGCGGCGCACCTGACCTCCATCATGCTACGCAAGGTCGATGCGGTCGAGGAGGTGCATGACCTTATCGGCGATCGCCGGCCATCGAGTTTTGTCCTCGGCCCCGGCTTCGGCATCGGCGACAAGGCCCGCGATTTCACGCTCGCCGTGCTCGCCAAAAACCGCCAGGACGGCGGCGTCGAGGGCCTCGTGCTCGACGCCGACGGCATCACATCTTTCCGCAACGCGGCCTCGACGCTGTTCGAGGCGGCCGGCAGGCCGGACGCGCCGGCCTTGATCATGACGCCGCATGAGGGCGAGTTCGGCAGGCTGTTTGCCGACATTGCCGGCAACAAGGCGATGTCGAAGCTGGCCAAGGCGCGCGCCGCCGCAGAGCGCTCCAACGCCGTGATCGTCTATAAAGGCGCCGACAGCGTGATCGCATCGCCGGATGGCCGCGCCGCGATCAACAGCAATGGCGCGCCCTGGCTTGCCACCGCCGGCTCGGGCGACGTGCTGGCCGGCATCATTGCCGGGCTTCTCGCGCAAGGCATGCCGGCCTTCGAAGCGGCTTGCGCTGGGGTTTGGATTCATGCCGAAGCCGGCAGTCGCTTTGGGCCGGGTTTGATAGCCGAAGACCTGCCCCTGGCTATGGTGCCGGTTCTGCGTCAACTGATGGAGACCACTGTCCGATGAAACGGCTGGGGCTCCTTATCGCGGCCCTTCTCCCGGCGCTGTTCGCCGCGCAATCGGCGCGCGCCGCCGATCATCCGGTCACCATCGTCGACGACCCGCGCGTGCTCGCCACGCTCGACGCCAAGGGATACGGTTTCGCCGGCCTCTTCGGTGTCGACGGCAAGGACGACCTGGAAACCCTCTACGATTCCGCACCGGCCTATCACGCCATCGTCGAGACTGTCGCGGCAGACGTTGCGGCGTTGCGCGCCGACGTGAAGGCCGGCGGCCGCACCCTCTATGAAGTGACCGACGGCAATGTCGGCCGCATCATCGACATACGCTGGCTGAAGACGAACGCGGCGCGTTTCCGCCTGGTCGGGGTCGTTAACCGGCTCGACCGGCGCGATTTCGCGGCGCTTGGCAATGAGACGAGCTGCGGCGAGGTGCGGTTCATCTATCGCCTGGCCTACTCGTTCAAGAAGAACGGCAAGCAGCTGGCCTCGCGCCTGCCGTTCAACTTCAGCGCCATATACCGCGTCGCGCAAGACGCCGACGGCGGCTGTACGGGGGTTGCCGGCCGCTGGTCGCCGCAGCTCGACGAAACCGTCGATGCCGGCTGGCTGACCGGCGGGCCGCTCGAAAAGGCCTCGCTGTCCTTCAAGCAGCTCGAGCTCAACGCGCAGGTGGTGCGCTTTCCTTCCGGCCAGGAAACCGAGTTCGGCGGGCAGGCCGCTTACCTGATGCGCATCTTCAGTATCGACGGCGCGACGGTCGGCGAGAAACCGCTGGAAAATACGCCGGACACGGCCCGGCTTGCGCAGGATGCAGAATTGAAGGCACGGCTCGCCGACTATGTTCGCGCCAATGCCGCGGCGGTCGATCTCGGCGTCTACGAAATCCCGGACGAGTTCCTCGCCCGTAAAGTCATCTCCTGGTCGACCTTCGGCAGCGCAAGGCAGGCCAATCATCCGTTCACGCCGCTGTTCGATCCCAAAGAGTTCGTCGGACTCGACTATTCGAAATTCACCTTGGCGCGCACGCCGGACGCTTTGGTCGAGCGGCTCGACAACGGCGCTTGCCAGGGCTGCCATCAGGCGGGTTCGACCGCCGGCTTCCATTTCATAGGGCTCGACGATGCCACGACCTCGCCGCTCAACCGTCTTGAGGTCGGCATCTCGCCGCATCTCCATGCCGAGATCACGCGCCGCGAAGCGTGGCTCAAGGCGACAGCCGAGGGCAGGGAACCCAACCGCTTTCGCCCGCTCTCCTTCGCGCCGCCCGCTGCCTGGAAAGACACTGGCGAGGTCGCCTATGCGCCGGCCGAAACGGCGATGCCATGCCTGGTGCCGGAAGACGCAAGCCGCTTCGGTGGCACCTGGCAATGCGGCGCCGGCACGGTCTGCACGCCGATCGCGACCGCTTCGGGGGTGAAGACCAAACTGGCGCAGTGCCTGCTGCCCAAGGACAGCGACAAGATGTTTTCAGGCCACCCATGCCTGACCGGCTCGATTGCCAGCAACGCGGTGCAGCCTTTCAACGATCGCTACAAGATCACCGGCCAGTTCGCCGCCCCCGCGCCAGCGATCTCGCGCACCGCCTATACTTGCCGGCTGCCGAAGATTGGCGTTCCAGGCGGTTTCGCCTATCGCGCCTGCGACGACAAGGACCGCAGCTTCGCCTCCTTCAAGACCGGCAAGCCGATGCCGAGCGAAATCTGCGGCCTGGTCGGCGGCAAGAAGTTCGACATCTGCGTGGCGACCAACAATTTCGACCAGTGTCTTGGCGGCGCGGTCAACCGCGGCAACCGGCCGGCCTGCTCGGCCGAGCATTTCTGCCGCGAGGACTATATGTGCCAGTCGCTGCCGGCGGACACGCCGGGCGCCGCCAAGGTCAAGGGCATCGGCTTCTGCTCGCCGACCTATTTCATCTTCCAGATGCGCATCGACAACCATGCCACGCCATGGGCGACCACGGCGCGCGCGGGCATGGGCACGGGTTTCGGGGCAGCCGCGGAGGAATAGTTCAGGCGAACTGCGGCGCGTGTTTGCGGATCGCTGCCGCGAGCGCCTCGCGAACCCTGTCTTCGCTCACGGCGCGCGTGTTCTCCACCCAACCCGGTGTCGAAATCGGCGGTTCGAGAAAGATCACCTGTTCGTTCACCGGACCGTGCATATAGGCCCGCTTCGAACCGTATATGAGCACGCATGGACCGCCCAGCGCTCCAGCGGCATGAGAGATGCCGCCATCGACGCCGAGAAAGACGGTCGAGGCTGCGATCTGGCACATGGCTTCCGCGATATCGGGCGTCGAGGTGAAGTCGATCGCCTCGGGCAAATGAGCTTTGATTTCCGCGGCAGCCTGCCGCTCGCGCGGCCCGCCGATCAGCCAAACCGACCAGCCGCGAGCAGCATGGTCGCGCGCGATCGAGACGAAGCGCTCTATCGGCCACGAGCGTTTGTTGGCAAAGTCGGACGTGTAGAGTGCGATCGCCGGTTTCGCCGGGTCGATCCCGTTGCGCCGGCGCCAATCCGCAAGCTCCTCTGCGGAAACGACCAGTTGCGGAGCCGGCAACGGTCCGTCTTCGGCCGGCCTTTTGCCGAGACGCGCGATTGCGCAAACCTGTTCTGCAAGCCGTGCCTTGCGCGGGCCGAAGGCCACCATCGACTTCAGCCAACCGGCAGGCAGCCGGTTGACGATGCCGAACTGGAACTCGCGCGGATAGCCGATGCGCTCCGGTATCCCGGCCAGCCACGGAACCAGCGAAGCCTTCGTGCTGCTGGTGAGCATATAGGCCGCCTGGTAATCTTCCTTGCGGATGTCGCGCGCCAGACCTGCGCGTTCTTTCAGCCCCGGCTTCCAGTGCTTCTCCGCTATCCAGACTTTGCGGACATGCGGCATCAGCCGCGCCAGCGGCGCGGCGATCCTCGAGGTGACGATATCGATCGGCTGCCCGGGAAATTTCCCGGCGATGATCCGGATGGCCGCGTGGCAACGGATGAAATCACCGATCGCCGGCAGGCAGAAAACCAGGATGGGGCGCAATGCGCGAAACCTTTTCGATCCGAAGCGGCCACCGCCGATGGGAGACACTTGCGTGATGTCTCACGGAAGCGCTTCGCCATCAAGAATGCGGTGGTAGAGCTCCAGATAGGCTTTTGCGGCCTTCTGGATCGGAAACCGGTCTGCCGCGGATTCGCGGCATCTTTGCGCCGACAAACCGCCGATTTCGCCGAAACCGCGCGCGAACTCCTCGTCCGTGTCGAAGAAACGGCCGGTATCGGCATCGACGGTTTCGGGCAACGCGCCGCGTGCCGTCGTCAAAACCGGTGTGCCGCACAACATGGATTCGACCGGCGCGTTGCCGAAAGGCTCTTCCCAGGAAATTGGGTTCAGGAAGGCCTTGGTCTCACCCAGCAGGCGCACCTTTGGCTCACCGTCGACCATGCCGTGATAGCGGAAGCGGGACGACAGGCTTTTGAAAAAGACGCCCTCGCGGCGGGTCTTGCTGCGGCCAAGCAGCTTCCAGCGCGAGCCGCCGGCGATGTCGAGCTTGAAATCGTATTTTTTCGCGAGATCCACCGCCCGGTTGAGGCCCTTTCCGGCCCGCGCGATGGCCGCCATGAAAAACAGATGGTCGTTCTTCGACGGCGCCAGGCGATAGGCATCCACCGGAAAGCCATTATAGACGAAGGTCTTGCGGCCATGCAGCTCGGCATGGCGGGCGCTGATGAAGCTCCAGTTCGGCTGCGGCCTCGGGTAATCCGGCAGATGACCGCGCTCGGTGTTGAGCGTCGGGAAGGGGACCTCGACCTTCCAGGCGTGGAGATGGACGATATCGGTATCCTTGGGAACGGCCGCGCGGCACTCGTCATTGGTTACCGCGTGGCGGACCTCGCACAGCGGATGCGACGATCCCGGGCCGGCGATCAATGTCACCTGATGGCCCATCTTGACCATTTCCGTGGTCAGCCACTCGACCTGCCGCTGGATGCCGCCATAGCCTTTGCACGGAATAAGGCCCTGGGCCGCAAGCGTTATTCGCATTTCGTCTCAGCGCTCATGTTGGCGGTTGTCGTCCTTTCGGCTGATGGAGGTCGTTTCACAACGGGATGTTGTCGTGCTTCTTCCACGGATTCTGCATGTCCTTGTTGCGCAGCATGCGCAGCGCCCGGGCGACGCGGCGCCGGGTCGAATGCGGCATGATCACCTCGTCGACATAGCCGCGTTCGGCGGCGACGAAGGGCGACAGGAAGCGATCCTCATAAGCCTTTGTATGGGCAGCGATTTTCCCCGGATCGCCGATATCCTTGCGATAGATGATCTCGACCGCGCCCCTGGCGCCCATCACCGCGATCTGCGCCGTCGGCCAGGCGTAGTTCATGTCGCCGCGCAAATGCTTCGACGCCATCACGTCATAGGCGCCGCCATAGGCCTTGCGGGTGATGACGGTGATCTTCGGCACGGTCGCCTCGGCATAGGCGAAGAGCAGCTTGGCGCCATGCTTGATCAGCCCGCCATATTCCTGCGCGGTGCCGGGAAGAAAGCCCGGCACGTCGACGAAGGTGACGATCGGAATCGAGAAGCAGTCGCAGAAGCGCACGAAGCGCGCCGCCTTGCGGCTGGCGTCGGAATCGAGCACGCCTGCCAGCACCATCGGCTGATTGGCGACGAAACCCACCGTGCGGCCCTCGACACGGCCGAAGCCCGTGACGATGTTCTTGGCAAAGCTCTGTTGTATCTCGAAGAAATCGCCTTCGTCGGCAACCTTCAGGATCAGCTCCTTGATATCGTACGGCTTGTTGGCATTGTCGGGGATCAGCCGGTCGAGCGAGAGGTCGTGGTCGGCCACCGACTGGTAGCACTCGATCTCAGGGATTTCGGCCGTGTTCGACGCCGGCAGCAGGTCGACCAGCCGGCGCATCTGCAGCAACGCCTCGACGTCGTTGTCATAGGCGCCGTCGGCGATGGAGGATTTGGTGGTGTGGACGGAAGCACCGCCGAGGCTTTCCGCAGTCACCGTCTCGTTGGTCACCGTCTTCACCACGTCCGGCCCGGTGACGAACATGTAGGAGGTGTCGCGCACCATGAAGATGAAATCGGTCATCGCCGGCGAGTAGACGTCGCCGCCAGCGCAAGGCCCCATGATCAGCGAGATCTGCGGGATGACGCCGGAGGCGAGCACGTTGCGCTGGAATATCTCCGCGTAGCCGCCGAGCGCCGCCACGCCTTCCTGAATGCGGGCGCCGCCAGCGTCGTAAAGGCCGATGATCGGCGCGCGGTTGCGCAGCGCCATCTCCTGGACCTTGATGACCTTCTCGGCATGCGCTTCCGACAGCGAGCCGCCGAACACGGTGAAATCCTTGGCGAAGATATAGACCGGGCGCCCGTTGACGGTGCCCCAGCCGGTTACGACGCCGTCACCGGCGATCTTGGTCTTCTCCATGCCGAAATCGGTCGAGCGATGCTCGACATACATGTCGAACTCTTCGAACGAGCCCTCGTCGAGGAAGATTTCGATACGCTCGCGGGCGGTGAGCTTCCCCTTCTTGTGCTGTGCCTCGATGCGGTCCTTGCCGCCGCCCATGCGGGCGATTTCGCGGCGACGCTCGAGTTCCTTCAGCACATCTTTCATCGCACGGTTCCTGAATGGGAAGCTGCTTTCGTGGTAAAGATGCCTGCGAGCTAGCGCAAGCGCTGCCTTTCTTGAGCGATCTTGGAAGCCGGGAGCTGTGTATGGCAGAATGAAACGATGAAGAACAATGTCGAAATATCCGAGGATTTGAATCGCAGGATCGAAATGCTGACCTCGCGTTCAACACTCACTCGCGATCAGATCATTGAAGATGCCCTGTCCCACGGTCGCTCGCTCGCGTGGCAGGAAAAGTGGATCGCCGGCATTCAGGCGGGGATCGAGGCCGCCGATCGTGGCGACTTCGCAGATGAAGAAGAGATAGCCGCCGTTTTGAACAAATACGGTCGGGCATAACGATCTGTGCGGATTGTCTGGACCCGACACTATTTGATCGAACTTGCATCAATCGGCGACTACATCGGCCAACACAACCCACGCGCCGCAGCGCGGGTCGTCAATGAGATCCATTCAAAGACAGCTCGGCTATTGTCGGCCAACCCCTTTATCGGGCGGGTTGGCGAGATCAAAGGAACTCGAGAACTGGTGATCTCAGGTACGCCCTATATCGTCGCGGCTCCTGGGTTTTTGCTGCAATGCAACATGGCCCCCTTGCATTTCGGGCCGGACTCGGCCATATGGGCGGCATAGGCGCTTGGGCCGGCTTGTCCGGCTTTCTCCGCGAATGAGACTGGTTGCGTCTGTTTTCCCTCTTTCCGCCAAATCGGCCCCGGTCGATCGGCAAGACGGTGAAAAAGCCCCGGGGCATGAAGCCCGCGGGCACGACAGCGCAGCCGAGCGGACGGATACGTCCGCCGCCTTGTCGTTCCTGATGATTGTTTCGACGGCAGGTTGCGCCCTGCCGCCATTTGATGTTTGCGGCCAGAGGCCGCTTGAAAGAAGATTATTTTGACCAATGAAAACATAGCAGAACTGAACGGTTCTGCCACACAGCTGTCGGGCTTTGCCGCTCTGGGAATTTCGGGCGCGCTGCTCAAGGCGACCCTTGCCGCCGGCTTTACCGAGCCGAAGCCGATCCAGGTGCAGGCGATCCCGCCGCAACTGGAAGGCCGTGACATTTTCGGCATCGCCCAGACCGGCTCGGGCAAGACGGCGGCCTTCGCGCTGCCGATCCTGTCGAAGATCATCGGCCTCGGCACCAAGCGCCGGCCAAAGACGGCGCGCGCGCTGATCCTGGCGCCGACGCGCGAACTCGCCGTGCAGATCGAGGACACCATCAAGGTGCTCGCCAAGGGCGCGCATGTCTCGACCGCGCTCGTGCTCGGCGGCGTCTCGCGCTTCAGTCAGGTGAAGAAGATCGCCCCCGGCGTCGACGTCCTCATCGCCACGCCGGGCCGCCTGACCGATCTGGTGCGCGAAGGCGATCTTATCCTTGCCGACACCAAATGGCTCGTTCTCGACGAGGGCGACCGCATGCTCGACATGGGCTTCATCAATGACGTCAAGCGCATCGCCAAGGCGACCGCGCCGGACCGCCAGACAGCGTTGTTCTCGGCCACCATGCCGGATGAGATCGCCGAGCTCGCCAAGGGTCTTTTGAAGAGCCCGGTCCGCATCGAGGTCGCGCCGCAGAGCACGGCGGCGGCCGAGATCGTGCAGAGCGTGGTGCTTGCCCGCACCAAGCAGAAGCGCCAGGTGCTGTCCAAGATGCTGGCCGACGAGGCGATGCGCGCGGTGATCGTGTTCTCACGCACCAAGCACGGCGCCGACCGCGTCACCAAGGACCTTGCCCGCGACGGCTTCGAAGCCGCGGTCATCCACGGCAACAAATCACAGAACGCCCGCCAGAAGGCGCTCAACGATTTCCGCGATGGCTCGGTTCGCATCCTGGTCGCGACCGATATCGCGGCACGCGGCATCGACGTGCCCGGCATCAGCCATGTCGTGAATTTCGACCTGCCGGACGAAGCGGAAAGCTATGTCCACCGCATCGGCCGCACCGGCCGCAACGGCAGGGACGGCATTGCGATCACGCTTTGCGATCCTTCGGAAAACGCCAAGCTGCGGCAGGTCGAGCGCATCATCCGCATGAAGCTGCCGGTCATCGCCGATCATCTTGGCAGCCCGGATCCGCAGCGCGACCCCCGGGAAAAGACCGAGCGTCATTTCGAGCCGGCCAATGACCGCGAGCATCACGGCGGCCGTCGCGACGGTCGCCGCCCGGGCAATGGTGCCGATAACAAGCGTTTCGGCGGCAAGCCTCACGGCGAGCGCGGGCCGAAGCCGCAGGGCGAGCGCCCGGCGGCCGCCAAGCCGAATGGCTCGATCAAGCCCGACGGTTTCAAGCGCTTCAAGGGCAATAACAAGCGCCGCTTCGGCGGCAAGCGTCCGGCGAACAGGGCGGCTTGAGTTCCAGCGAGATACCAGGAACAGAAACGGCCGGAGCATGCTCCGGCCGTTTTCATTTCACCGGCCCGATTTCATTGGCCTGATTGCTGCTGCATCAGCGCCTTGACCCACACCACGATACGCTGGGTGAGAAAGGCCGTGGTCTGCGGCGACAAGACATCGCCGGCGATGACATGATTGTCCGGGTCGCCTGTGTCGTCGACCGGTACCAGCTCGTGCGGACCGCCCCAGCGCCCCGCGATCTCGCGCGTCCGGTCTGGCTGCACCACCTTGTCGGAATCCGAGAAGATGAACAGGGCAGGGATCGTCGCCTTCTCGACCGGCGCCTCATAGGCAAGGTTGGTGAGCGCTGCCATCGGCAGCACCGCCTTCATGGGATATCTGGTGGTCCAGAATTTTTCGTGGAGCGCGTTGCGCGCGGGGAAACTGCGCTCTTTGCCGCCGACAAGCTCGGCGAGCTGCCCGCCCCAGGGCATGGTCAGCAACTCGGCGCCGGAGGCCTTGACGCCGAAATTCGGCGATATGAAAGCGATTGCCGAGACACCGTCCGACGCGCCCGGCTGCGTGGCGGCCCATGCCGCCAGCGAGCCGCCGGTCGAGGTTCCGATGACGATCACCTTGTCGCCGATGGCGCGGCCGATCGCCAAAGCCTCCTCATAGTCGTTGACCCACGCGTTGACGCTGCCTTGCGCCATGGCCTCGCCGTCCTGGCCGTGGCCGGTCAGCCGCGTGTAGAAAAGGTTGGCGTCCAATTCGTCCGCGACATCGTCCGGCAACGGGCGGACCTCGCCCTTCGAGGCCGAAAAGCCATGGATGTAGACGATGGCCAAAGGCGTCTTCACATGGACCATCGGGTTCGCCCAGATGATCTCCTTGTCGAGCCCGTCGCGGATGTTGGGCACGGCAGCCTCTTCACGCGCCAGATAGGCCTGCGGGTCGTCGCCGATCACCGATGGATTGAAACGGATTGTGGTGTCGACCGGCACGCGCGGGCCGAGGAAAAATCCCGCGACCAGGATGACTGCAAGGCCAAGCACCGCAAGCACGATCCGCCGCCCCATTACAGTCTCCAAGCTATGATTCTCAACCTATGGCCGTTCCCTGCCGGCGGGCAATCGCTGTTTCGCCGGCTCATGTCGCCTTGTCGCGGGACGGATCTTTGCTGCCGGGCAGCTTGCGGTCGAAATGCAACGGCCGCCCCCACCAATGGGTGGTGAGTCCGATGACGAACCGGCAGATCGGCCGCGGCAGCAGGGCGAGGAACTTCAACGGCCAGCTTACGTGATACGGGAAGGTGACTTCGAAACCGCCCTTCATGATGCCGCGCGCCATGCGGCGCGACGCGCGGTGCACAGGCATCAGGCCCGGCATCGGCAGCTTATTCTTTTCGGTCAAAGGCGTGTCGACGAACCCCGGATTGATGACCTGGATACGGATGTTCATCTTGTCGAAGTCGTATTTCAGCGACTCCGCCAGGATGTTGATCGCGGCCTTGGTGCCGCCATAGGCCGCCGTGGTAGGCCAACCGGAATAGGCAGTGACCGATCCGACCAGAACGACATGGCCGCGTCCGCGCACGCGCATATGCTCGACGACAGGCACCACGCCGTTGACGATGCCGAAATAGTTCACGGCGAAGGAGCGGTGGAAGTCGCGCACCACCAGATTCTCACCGGGGGTGGCGATGTAGTTGCCAGCGTTGAAGACGGCAAGCACGATCGACCCCATTTGCTCTTCGATCGCGGCGGCCGTGCGCGCCATGCCGTGCTCGTCGGTCACGTCGCAGGGAAAGGACCTCGCATGCCCGGACATTTGCGCCGTTTCGACGATCAGCGTGTCGGCGGGATCTTCCGGCAGCGACGTTACCGCGACGGCATAGCCCTGATTGGCGAGATCCTTGGCCAACGCCCGGCCAAGGCCGCTGCTGCCGCCCGTGATCCAGGCGACACCGTCTTTCGGATTGGCCCGGTAGAGTGCCATGGGATGTCCTGTGAATGTTCCGGTTTGCTCTAGCGGCGGAGAAATCGATTGAAAAGAGCGGTTTTGGCCCGTGGCGTTGAAATGATCGCGAGCGTTGCACCATCCGGAATGCGACTGGACCAGGCAAAATCTTGCCTTGAAACCGCGGCGTCCGGTTTTTAGGGTCTCGCCGCACACATGAAGGAATCCCGCATGCCCCGTTCTGTGATCGAAGCGATCGGCAACACGCCCCTCATCCGGCTCAACAAGGCCTCGGAAGCGACCGGTTGTGAAATCCTCGGCAAGGCCGAGTTCATGAATCCAGGGCAATCGGTGAAGGATCGGGCCGGCCTGTTCATCATCCGCGATGCCGAACAGCGCGGGCTCCTGAAACCAGGCGGGCTTATCGTGGAAGGCACTGCCGGCAACACCGGCATCGGCTTGACGCTGGTCGCCAAGGCGCTCGGCTATCGCACCGTGATCGTCATCCCCGACACGCAGAGCCAGGAAAAGAAAGACGTGATCAAGATCCTGGGCGCGGAACTGATCGAGGTGCCGGCCGTGCCCTACAAGAACCCCAACAATTACATAAAACTGTCGGGCCGCCTTGCCGAGCAACTGGCGCGCTCCGAACCCAACGGCGCGATCTGGGCCAACCAGTTCGACAATGTCGCCAATCGCGACGGCCACGTCCGCACGACCGCGCAGGAAATCTGGGCCCAGACCGGCGGCAAGATCGACGGCTTCGTCTCGGCCGTAGGCTCCGGCGGCACGCTCGCCGGTGTCGCGCTCGGGCTCAAGGGCAAGAGCAAGGACGTCAAGATCGCGCTTGCCGATCCGCTGGGCGCCGCGCTCTACAGTTTCTACACCAGCGGTGAACTGAAATCCGACGGCAACTCGATCACCGAAGGTATCGGGCAGGGCCGCATCACCGCCAACCTGGACGGGTTCATGCCGGACTTCTCCTACCAGATCCCGGACGAAGAAGCGTTGCCGATCATCTTCGACCTGATCCAGGAGGAGGGGCTCTGCGTCGGCGGCTCGACCGGCATCAACATCGCCGGCGCCATCCGGCTGGCGCGCGAGCTTGGTCCCGGCCACACGATCGTGACAATCCTTGCCGACTACGGCACGCGCTACCAATCCAAGCTCTTCAATCCGGAGTTCCTGCGCGGCAAGAACCTTCCGGTGCCGGGCTGGATGGAAGAGAAGACCGGCATTTCCGTGCCGTTCGAAAAGGTGGCATGATGGCGCGCAAGACCGAGGCGCTGTTTCGCGACGACGCCTATCAGAAGACGGCCGAGGCCGAGGTGGTCGCCATCAACGACCGTGGCGGCATCCTTCTCGACCGGACCGTCTTCTATGCGACGTCTGGCGGGCAGCCGGGCGATACCGGCATGTTCGAACGCGCTGATGGCAGCCGCATTGCGATCGCCGCCAGCATCACCGGCGAGACCAAGGATGAGATCATCCATGTGCCGGCGCCGGAGCAGGCGATGCCCATTATCGGCGAAAGGCTAAAGCTCCTGATCGATTGGGAGCGGCGGTATCTCCTGATGCGCATGCATTCCGCCTGCCACCTGCTGACCGTGGTCTGTCCGTTTCCGATCACCGGGGCGGCGGTCGCGGAGGACGACAGCCGTGTCGATTTCGACATTCCCGACGCCGGCTTCACCAAGGAGGATGTGACGGCCCGGCTGATGGAGTTGGTGCGCGCCGATCATCCGATCTTCACCCGGCTGATCACCGACGAGGCGCTTGCCGCCAATCCCGGCCTGGTGAAATCGAAGAACGTCCGCCCTCCCGTCGGCACGGGAAAAATCCGTCTGGTCTGCATCGGCGACAACGGCTCGATCGACAGCCAGCCATGCGGCGGCACCCATGTGAAGTCGACCGGCGAGGTCGGCGAGATCCATATCGGCAAGATCGAGAAGAAAGGCCGCGAGAACCGCCGCTTCCGCATCCGCTTCGGGCCGATACCGGCGAACTGACCGCCGGATGATTTCGGCTCGAAACGACCTGAAATCGTTCGAAATCAAGGAGGTAGAGCATGATGTCGCCTGAAAGCCGCTCTACATTCTTCGGCATCATGCTCTAAGCGCGAAGGCGGGGCAGGGAGAACAAAAATGGCGCAGGATAGTCCTTTCATCGTCGACGCCGACTGGCTGGAAAAGCAACTTGGCGAGCCGGGTCTCACCATCGTCGACGCCTCCTGGTACCTGCCGGCGCAAAAGCGCGATGCCCGCGCCGAATACGATGCCGCTCACATTCCCGGCGCGCGCTTCCTCGACCAGGATGCGGTTTCCGATCCGGATTCGAAACTGCCACACACTTTGGCCTCGCCGCAGCACTTCGCCCAATATGTCGGCGCCATGGGCGTTTCGGCCGACGACACCATTGTCGTCTATGACGGCCCGGGCCTGTTCTCGGCGCCGCGCGCCTGGTGGATGTTCCGTGTCATGGGCGTCTTCCAGGTCTACATCCTGAACGGAGGCATCGACCGCTGGAAAGCAGAGGGGCGACCCGTGACGGCGGAGCCGACGAAGATCGCGCCGAGCGTCTTCCATGCCGATTTCGATGCGGGCCGGGTCGTCGGCCTCGACGAGATGCGCAGGATTGTCGGCGACGGAGAGAGCCAGGTCGCGGATGCGCGCTCTGCCGGCCGTTTTGCCGGGACCGATCCGGAGCCGCGCCAGGGCGTCCGCTCGGGCCATATGCCGGGCGCACACAATGTTCCGATCACGGCGCTTGCCGAGAATGGCGAGCTGCTGTCCAAGGACCGCTTGCGCAAGGTGATCGAGGACGCCGGCATCGACCTGTCGAAGCCGGTCGTCACGTCTTGTGGCTCGGGCATCACGGCGGCGGCGATCACGCTGGCGCTGGAGACGCTTGGCCATGCCGACAATCGGCTTTACGACGGCTCCTGGACGGAATGGGGCGGTCTCAGC
Source organism: Mesorhizobium sp. BH1-1-5 (assembly GCF_020165615.1). Taxonomy (NCBI): domain Bacteria; kingdom Pseudomonadati; phylum Pseudomonadota; class Alphaproteobacteria; order Hyphomicrobiales; family Phyllobacteriaceae; genus Mesorhizobium; species Mesorhizobium sp. BH1-1-5. The sequence goes on along the minus strand of NZ_JAIUIM010000007.1, from coordinate 167,348 downwards.
GACACGCCGGTGGTGACGGGGAAAGAATGATGGAAAACGGCGCGCTGCAAGATATCGATGTCACCGTCACCTTCCTGGAGATGCATGCGGCGCCGGCGGTTTCGCCGCCGATCCCCTACAACCGCCAGATCGCGCTGCTGAAGACGAAAGATATCCCGCTTCATTTCTACCGCTACCTGATGGATCGCGTCGGGCGCAAATGGCACTGGGTCAATGTGCTCAGGCTGAGCGACGACGAGCTTGCCGCCGGCCTGCACCGCGAGGACCGCGACATCCGCGTGCTCTATCTCGACGGCGCTCCTGCCGGCTTCTTCGATCTCAAGCCGCATCTGCCGGACGAAGTGGAGCTCGCCTATTTCGGCATGATGGAGCATGCGCACGGCCAAGGCATCGGCCGCTGGTTCCTCGGCGCCGCGATCTCGGCTGCCTGGGCGCATGGGCCAAGGCGCGTCACCGTGCAGACCTGCACGCTCGACCATCCGGCGGCGCTTCCGCTTTACCAGAAGCTCGGCTTCGCCCCCGTGGCGCAGAAGAAGGAGGTCGTGCATCCGCTGACCTTCGCCGAGCGCTCGGCCAGCGTCATGCGAGGCTAAGCCGCTCAAGCAGTTTCGGGCGGAAAGCGGCGAGTCCCACCGACTGAACATCCCGTTCATCGCCGCTTCAGACTGTCTTTGCCATTGTCCGGCCGCATTACGAGGCCGAGCTTATAGGAGAAAAGACAATGTTGACCCGACGTACATTCGCCGTAGCCATGATCGCGGCAATTGCCGTGCCGAGCCTGGCATCCGCGCAGGCGACGACGCCTTCGGCCGCGACCATCGAGCGCCAGCTCGACGCAGCTCCCAGGAAGAAGCTGCGCCCGAACGAGCGCGTCACCATTCGCGAGTTCAAGCGCCGGCCTGACCTGCGGCGCATGGCGCGTTCGATCGACATCCAGTCGATCAATTTCGAGTTCGGCTCGGCCGCTATCGCTCCCTCGCAATATGGCAAGGTCGAAATCATTGCCGACGCGCTCCATCGCATCCTGCGGCGCGACCGCGGCGCCCGCATCCTGATCGAAGGCCACACCGACGCGGTGGGTTCCTTCGAATCGAACCAGGTTCTGTCCGAACGCCGCGCGGCGTCGCTAAAGCGCACGCTGGTGGGTGAGTTCGGCGTGCCGGCCTACGCGCTCGACACCGTCGGCTACGGCGAGGAATTCCTGCTTGTGCAGACCCAGCAGGAAAACTGGCGCAACCGCCGCGTGACGCTGCGCCGCTTCGACGATTTCGTGCGCTGACGACGAAGCGATAATACCGACAACGGAGCCCGGCCTGTTCAAAGCGGCCGGGCTCTTTCACGTGCGCGCGCGGTCGGTCAGGAATCGGGTGGGAGACACCGCCCTAAAGGCATAATTTCCGGAAATCGACACCCGGAGATTTGCCATGAGCATCCAGTTCAAAGCCTTGCCGACCGAAGCCGTGCGCGCCTTGCAGCGGGGAGCGCCCGATGCCTACGGCCGCGCCCCGGAGCGCCAGATCTCCGACGGCGACGGCGTGCCCTGCAGGCACTGCCTGAAGAATGTCGCCGCGGGCGAGGGCTACTTGATCGTCGCCTACCGGCCGTTCCCGGAACTGCAGCCCTACGCCGAAACCGGCCCTATCTTCCTGCACGCCGAGGAATGCGAGCGCGCTGCGGAAGGCGATGCGCTGCCGGAGATGCTCGAAAGCAGCGACTACATCGTCAGGGGCTATGGCAAGGACGATCGCATCGTCTATGGCAGCGGCGCCGTGACGCCGACCGACGACATTGCCGCCCGCGCGCAGACGCTGCTTGGGCGCGAAGACATCGCCTACATCCATGTCCGCTCGGCCCGGAACAATTGCTATCAATGCCGCATCGAGCGGGCCTGATCCCAAACCGGTATGACCCAAAAAGAAGCCCGCCGATGGTCAGGCGGGCCGTTGGAGGGTCTGACAGAAGCTGTCGGCCAGTGCTGTCCGAGCCGGACTTGGCCGACTCGGAAAGCAGCTCAGGCCGCCAGTAACGGCCCGTGTCTAGGCGTCCTTCGCGCGGAGCGAATGTGAAGCATTTCACACAAGCACGCATAATGGCCCGGAAGGTGGGAACCGGGCCTTTCCGGACTGTCGTATTTCCGTCGCACGACTGCGCTAGAAAAGGGTCGTTGATGATTTGTCGACCGCGGATGAACCGGCGGCAGGTCCCAACACTCGAGGAAGCGGGGCTTTTGCTCCGCTTTTTTGTTGCCCGGTTTCTTGGCGCGACCAGTTTGCGCGCAAGAAAAAGCCCGCCGGAATGACCGGCGGGCGACTGAAGGAAATCTCTGCGGATTTGTCAGGCGGCAAGGACCGCCTTCGGTTCGACCATCTCGTAGCCGAGCGCCTCTGCGACGGCACGGTTGGTAATCTTGCCCTTATGGACGTTGAGGCCATTGCGCAGGTGGTGGTCGTCGACCAGCGCCTTGAGGCCCTTGTCGGCGAGCTGCAGGCCGTAATGCAGCGTCGCGTTGTTGAGCGCGTGCGCCGAAGTGACCGGCACGGCGCCAGGCATGTTGGCGACGCAATAGTGGATCACGCCATCGACCTCATAGGTCGGATCGGCGTGGGTCGTGGCATGCGAAGTCTCGAAGCAGCCGCCCTGGTCGATCGCGACGTCGACCAGAACCGAGCCCTTCTTCATGCCGGAAAGCATTTCGCGGGTCACGAGCTTGGGCGCCGCGGCGCCCGGGATCAGCACGGCGCCGATGACGACGTCGGCCGAGAAGCATTCTTCTTCCAGCGCCTCGACGGTCGAGTAACGCGTATGAACGCGGCCGCCAAAGATGTCGTCGAGCTGGCGCAGGCGCGGGATCGAACGGTCGATGATGGTGACGTCGGCGCCGAGGCCGGCGGCCATCTTGGCCGCATGCAGGCCGACGACGCCACCGCCGAGCACGGTGATCTTGCCGGGCAGCACGCCGGGCACGCCGCCGAGCAGCACGCCGCGGCCGCCATTGGCCTTCTGCAGCGCCGTGGCGCCGGCCTGGATCGAAAGGCGGCCGGCAACTTCCGACATCGGGGCGAGCAGCGGCAGGCCGCCGCGATCGTCGGTCACGGTCTCGTAAGCGATGGCGGTGACACCTGAGCCAAGAAGACCCTTGGTCTGCTCCGGATCCGGGGCGAGGTGGAGATAGGTGTAGAGGATCTGGCCGTCGCGCAGTTGGACCCATTCGTTGGGCTGCGGCTCCTTGACCTTGACGATCATGTCCGACTTGGCGAACACGTCGGCGGCGGTCTTGGCGATGGTCGCGCCGGCGGCGCGATAGGCGTTGTCGTCGGCGCCGATGCCGGCGCCGGCGCCGGTCTCGACCAGCACTTCATGGCCATGCGCGACATATTCGCGGACCGAGCCCGGCGTCAGGCCGACGCGATACTCATGGTTCTTGATTTCCTTGGGGCAGCCGACACGCATCGTTCTTCTCCTGTCCGCGCCCTTAAAGGGGCGCTCTCCCTGTCATTGGTGCATGCCATCAGCTCCGGAACGCCGCGCGATTTGGAGGTGACACGCAATAATCGCAGTCAACCACGAATCGTTGCGTATGTGTTTGCGAATGCACTTGCGGCAACGGCCGCTCTTCGATAATCGTTGCGCAAAACGACTGGAAATTCGCAGGAACCACGAAAAATGCGGCTCGACAGGATTGATATCGCCATTCTGGAGACTTTGCAGAAGGATGGCCGGATCCCCAATGCGGCGCTTGCCGAAAAGGTCGGCCTTTCCCAATCGGCCTGTTCGCGCAGGCTCGACAATCTGGAGAAGTCCGGAACCATCCGCGGCTACCACGCGCGGCTGTCCAATTCGGCGCTCGGCCACCAGATGACGGCGATCGTGCACATATCGCTGTCAGGGCAATTCGAGAAGACGTTGTCGGATTTCGAGGCGGCGATCAAGCGCTGCCCGAACGTGCTTTCCTGCCATTTGATGTCGGGCGAATACGATTACATCCTGCGCATCGCGGCGAAGGATCTCGTCGACTACGAGCGCATCCACAAGGAATGGCTGTCGGCCATGCCGCATGTGACCAAGATCAACTCGTCCTTCGCGCTGCGTGAGATCGTCGATCGCACGGCGGTCGGGCTGCGGCCGGAGATGGCTTAGCGAGGTTCATCGCTTGACGGAACAGTCGACCTCTCGCTCTCTTTGTTCATTTTGTTTTGACGCCATTTCCGGATGAAACCGTCTCACGCATTGCCTGGAATTGCTTAGCGTCCGGCCTCGGCACAATTAAAGAGGCAGCGGCTGGACCATGACAGAAAGAGTCACTCTGGCCGAGTCATTGCCGGCAACCTCCGTCGTCCGCATTTCGCGCGCCACCTTCGACCCGGTTCGGTTCCCCGAAGTCGACGCTGCAAGCAAGAAGACCTCGCAGTATATGATACCGGCCGTCAGACGGCTGCCGGGGCTCCTCCAGTTTTACTCAGGCGTCTCGCCGAAGGGCTCGATGGTCCAAGTTAGTGTCTGGGATACCGACGAGCATGCGGCGCAACTCAACACGCTGAAGGAGATGGCCATCGACGGTCGCAGGGACATGGAGGCGGTTGGCGTGACTTTCACCCCGATTTTCCACTATCCGATCGACTGGGCCTGGATGGTTTAGGCGGCATTCGCCTCCGTCACCACCTCGCTCATCGGAATATCGTGCGGCTGCGGGTAGATGGTCGGGATGCGCTGCAATTCGTAGCCGACGCCGATGACCAGCGGCCTGAACGGCATCGCGGCGAGCGTACGGTCGTAAAAGCCGCCGCCATAGCCCAGCCGGTAGTTGCCAGGATCGATGCCGACGATCGGCGAGATCACGATGTCGGGCAGCACCGGATCGCCTTCGGCCGGGATCGGAATGTTCCAGACGCCTTTTTCCAGCCGGTCGCCCGGTCTGTAGGCGCGAAACACCAGCGGCTGTCCCTTCTCGATGACGACAGGCAGCGCGGTGCGGCCGCCGCGCTCGTTGATCGAGGCCATCCAGCCGCGCAAATCCGGCTCGCCGCGAAATGGCCAGTAGAGGCTGACCATCCGGCCGGCTATGTCTCCGATCAGCGCGTCGAGGCCGTCGGCGATACGCGCCGACATGGCGGCGCGCGCATCGGCTGAAACGGCGAGGCGGGCATTGATGAGCCGCTCGCGCTCCGCCTTGCGCCAGCGTCTGACATCCGTCCAGTCGGAGAGCAGATCCCGGTATTCCGGGTCGAGCTCATGCATGAAGCAGGGCGGTGAGGCGTATTGTCCCGGCGCTTCGTCATCGCGGTTGTCAGCCATGCTGGCTCCTGTCGTTTTGTTTCACGCTATACCTGCGCCGAGGCAGTCGCATGTGCATTCACGACGCCGCGCGACGACTCCCCGGCATGGTCATTGCCCGATTCAATATTGTTGCAACGCACAAAAATACTTACATCATAGGCGGCAATTGCACCTGGCGAGGTGGAATGAAATGAACGAAACCGAGCATAGAGTCGTAGTCGTCGGCGCCGGCTTCGGGGGCCTCGAGCTCACCCGCGCGCTGGCTGGTTCCGCAGTGCGCATCACCATGATCGACAAGCGCAATCACCATCTTTTCCAGCCGCTGCTTTACCAGGTGGCGACGACGTCGCTCGCGACCTCGGAGGTTGCCTGGCCGATCCGTCATCTGCTGCGCAGGCGCAAGGACGTGACGACGCTTCTCGGCAATGTCACCGGCGTCGACCGCGCCGGCAAACGCGTGCTGCTCGACGACGGCAGCTCGGTCCCCTACGACACGCTGGTGCTCGCCACCGGCGCTCGCCATGCCTATTTCGGCCATGACGAATGGGAGCCATTCGCGCCGGGATTGAAGACGCTCGAGGATGCCACGACGATTCGGCGCCGCATCCTGCTCGCTTTCGAGCAGGCGGAGCGCGAAATCGACCCGGCGAAGCGCCAGGCGCTGCTGACGCTGGTCATCGTCGGCGGCGGACCGACCGGCGTCGAGCTCGCCGGCACCATTGTCGAGCTTGCGCATGACACGTTGCGAGGCGAGTTCCGCAACATCGACACCCGCCAGGCGCGCGTCGTTCTGGTCGAAGCCGGCGACCGTATCCTGGCCAATTTCGCGCCGCAGCTTTCCGATTACGCCCGCAAGGCGCTGGAACGGCTCGGCGTCACCGTCGAGCTCGGGCGTCCGGTCACAAGGCTCGATGCTGAAGGTGTCGTCTTCGGCGACAAACGCCTGCCGGCAAGGACGATCATCTGGGCGGCCGGCGTTGCCGCTTCGCCGGCGGCTGAGTGGCTGGCTGTGCCGGCCGATCGGGCGGGCAGGGTGATGGTCGAACCCGACCTGACGGTGCCTGGCAGCCCAGACATCTTCGTCATCGGCGACACCGCGCATGTGCTGCGGCCGGATGGAAAGCCGGTGCCGGGCGTGGCGCCCTCGGCCAAGCAGGAGGGCAAGCACGTTGCCGCGACGATCAGGGCGCGGCTCGCCGGCGACACGGCAACGCATCCTTTCCAATACCGGCATGCCGGCGATCTGGCGACGATAGGCAAGCGCGCCGCCGCCATCGACTTCGGCTGGATTAAGCTCACCGGCTGGCTCGCCTGGTGGCTCTGGGGCATAGCGCACATCTATTTCCTGATCGATTTCCGCAACCGCCTAGCGGTCTCGCTTAGCTGGCTATGGATTTACCTGACCGGTCAGCGCAGCGCGCGCCTGATCACCCAGGGCGACGACGACAAAAGCTGATCACTTCGCCATCCCCTGCTTCATCGACGCGTCACCTTCTCGTGATCGAAAGGCTTTTCGCGCACGTGGACTCACGGCGCCTTCAGCGCCATGCTTCGTGCTGGGGCAGGGGTTGTCGCGTTGTCGAAGAGGAGAAGAGAATGTCACGACTGCCCGTCTCCCGTCGCCGATTCTCCCGCCGGGAATTCCTGGCCGGCGCCGCTGCCGGCGGCGCGCTGATCATGCTGCACCCGTTCTCCGCCCGAGCCGCGGCCGGTCAGGCGCATCTCAGGATCATGGAGACTACCGACATCCATGTGAACCTGCTGCCTTACGATTACTACGCCGACAAAGCGAACGACACGATGGGCCTGTCGCGCACAGCCTCACTGATCGACGCCGTGCGCAAGGAAGCCACGAATTCGATGCTGATCGACAATGGCGACTTGCTGCAGGGCAGTCCGATGGGTGACTACATCGCCTACGAGAAAGGCATGAAGGATGGCGACCTGCACCCCGTCATGAAGGGCATGAACGTCCTCGGCTACGAATGCTCGACACTCGGCAACCATGAATTCAATTACGGCCTCTCCTTTCTCGACAAGGTGTTGGCCGGCGCCAACTTCCCCTTCGTCTGCGCGAACCTGATCCGCGGCACCACGCTTGCCACGAACCCGCGCGACGACAAGCTGTACCTCAAGCCCTATGTCATCCTCGATCGGAAGATCAAGGATGGCTCGGGCGCCGAGCAACCGATCAGGATCGGCGTCATCGGCTTCGTGCCGCCGCAGATCATGGTCTGGGACCTGAAGAACCTCGAAGGCAACGTCCAGACGCGCGATATCGTCGAGGCGGCCAAGGCCTGGGTGCCGCAGATCAGGGAAGAAGGCGCCGACATCGTCATCGCGCTTTCGCATTCAGGCATCGATATCAAGCAGGGCGACAAGATGGAGAACGCCTCCTTCTTCGTCGCCGGCGTCGAAGGCATCGACGCGGTCTTCACCGGCCACCAGCATCTGGTCTTCCCCGGCAAGAAGGATTTCCAGGCGCTTCAAGGCGTCGACACCGAGAAGGGCACGCTGCAGGGCAAGCCGGCCGTCATGGGCGGCTTCTGGGGCTCGCATATGGGCCTCATCGACCTGCTTCTGGAGCGCGACGGCTCGAAATGGCGGGTTGTGTCGGCCACCTCCGAAGCGCGGCCGATCTATGAGCGCGTCGACAACAAGAACAAGGCGACCGTCGGCGACGACAAGCGCATCATCGCCGCGCTGGAACAGGACCATGAAGCGACCCTAGCCTATGTCCGCCGCCCCGTCGGCAAGACATCGGCGCCGCTCTATTCCTATTTCGCACTGGTGGCCGACGATCCGTCCGTGCAGATCGTCAACCAGGCGCAGACCTGGTATCTCAAGGACATATTGAAGAGCACCGAGTGGAAGGACGTGCCGCTCCTGTCGGCGGCGGCACCCTTCAAGGCCGGCGGCCGAAACGGCGCCGACTACTATACCGACGTTCCCGTGGGCGATATCGCCATCAAGAACGTCGCCGATCTCTATCTCTACCCGAACACGGTGCGGGCCGTCGAAATCACCGGCGCCGAGGTGAAGGAATGGCTGGAGATGTCTGCCGGCATCTTCAACCATATCGAGCCGGGCAAAGCGGATCAGCCACTCATCAACACCGATTTCCCGTCCTACAATTTCGATGTCATCGACGGCGTCACCTACAGGATCGACCTGTCGCAGGCGCCGAAATACGATGCCAAGGGCGGCGCCGCGAATACCGGCTCCAACCGTATCGTCGACCTCAAATTCGACGGGAAACCGATTGATCCGGCAGCGAAATTCGTTGTTGCCACCAACAATTACCGCGCCGGCGGCGGCGGCAATTTCCCCGACATCAATGCTTCGAAGATCATCTACGAGGCGCCGGACACCAACCGCGACGTGATCGTGCGCTATGTCGTCAGCGAGGGCACCATCAACCCGTCGGCGGACGACAACTGGTCGTTCGCGTCGCTGCCCGGCGCCAGCGTCGTCTTCGAGACCGGACCCAGGGCCAAGGATTTCATCGCCGAGGTCAAGTCGTTGAAGATCGAGCCGGCGGGCGATGGCGAGTCAGGCTTCGCCAGATACCGCATCACGCTTTGACCAGCCCCTTGATCGCCGCTGTCAGGCTACTCCGATTTGGCTATGGCGCGCTGGTCGTCGCGGGCGTGGTGAGCGGTCCCGGAAACACCGGCTGGATCGATGTGCCGAGCGGATCGCTGGGTACCGTCAACGGCGCCATGCCCTTCGGGTGGTGGACCGCCGTGATCGACGAGGTCGGCACATTGTTGATCAGGTCGCCCACACCCGGCGTCAGTGTCGCGGTGGTGTTTGCGCCCAACGGGTCGTTGGTGACCGTTGGCCGGGATATTCTTGGAGCGGCGCTGGCCGGGATTGCGGCAAGCGCCAGCGCTGTTGCAATGATGGCGCGCTTCATGGAGGCCTCCTGTTGCCTGGCCGGCCGGCGCTTCGGAACGTCGCGCTCGTATCGGCTGGCAGCAAAAATGCCCGATGCCCGATCGCGGTTTCATCACGTCGCCTCACAAGCGTGTGGCTTCGCACCCCATAGGCTGGGCGTCTTCCAGCAAAGCGGTCGCTGACGGAACGCGGCCTCAGGCAAAAATCGGTGAACTGGACCAATCGCTCTCGCCGCCACTCTGGTTCCGGCCGTTCACATGCGATAGTTTTAGCCATGCGTTATGTGATCGTCATCGCCGCCATCACCTTCTTCCTGTTCTGGGACGGCCTCTACAATCGCGGCCATTACCTCGACGTGACCGTGCGGGAAATGTCGCGCATCGTGCGCTACGTCACCGGGTAAGGTCCCGCCGGTTTCGCATCGCGGGCGCGACATCGTTGCCGGTTGACGCCTGGGCATTGCTCCCACAGAAACACCGCTGAATCGAAGACAAGGGAGGCTGGCTTGATCCGGCACATCGTTTTCTTCAGCGTGCGGCGCAGGGAAGATGTCGAGGCGGTGCGCTCGGGCTTGCTGGCGCTTGGCAAGATTCCACACTCGAAGCATTTCGAGGTGACGCTCAACACCAAGGTCGATCTGTTCTCCAACGCGATCGATGTCGTCGTCTATGCCGAGTTCGAGGACGAGGCGGCGCTTGCCGCCTACAAGGCAGATCCCATCTATGCCGACACGACCAGCAGGGTGAAGCCGCTGCGCGAACTGCGCTATTCGGCCGATGTCGTGGCGGCGGCCTGAACCGGCAAGGCTTCGTCGGCTCCGCGCTCTTGAACAGCCGGCCGGAATGGGGCACACCGCCCCGGCATGACCATAAGCTCCGCCCATCCGCTTGACCATCTCGTGCTGCCGACCGGAAGCCTCGATTCCGTACGGTCGCGTCTGGCCTCGCTCGGCTTTGTCGTCGCGCCCACGGGCATCCACCCCTTCGGCACGGAGAATGCCTGCGTCTTTTTCGCCGACGGCACCTATCTCGAGCCACTGGCGGTAGGAAATGAACAGGCGGCAGGACAGGCGATCGCGGCCGGCAATGTCTTCGTAGCGCGTGACCGCCTTTATCGCGAGCGGCTGGGCGATGAAGGTTTTTCCGCCGTCGTGCTTGGAACCGGCAGCGCCGATGCCGACCATAGGCGCTTTGTCGAAGCCGGCCTGTCGGCTGGCGAGATGCTGGGTTTTTCACGCGCCTTCACCGATACGAACGGCAAGAGCGATACGGCATCGTTCAGGCTGGCCTTCGCGGCCGGCAAGGAGGCGTCGGACGCCTTCCTCTTTGCCTGCGAGCGCGTCAACGCGCCGAAGATCGATCGCACGGCGCTTCAGGCGCACGCCAATGGCGTGACCGGCATCGTCGAAGTGGTCGCGGTCAGCGACGCGCGCGCCGCGCAGATCGGGCTGGTCTCGATCGCCGCCGACGCAATTGCCGACGAGCTTGGGGCGGGCGACACGGTGCGGCTGCCGAATGCAATCCTGAGCGTCGTCACGCCTGAAACTTACGTGCGGCGCTTCGGCCTGACGGCCAAGTCCTCGTCGCATTTGCGGTTCGAGGCGGTTGTTTTCTCGGTCCGCGACAAAGCTTCGGCCATACGCGCGCTTGCGGCAGGCGCTGTCGATCACAACATGAGCGGCGATGATATCGTCGTTGCGCCGGCGCCCGGGCAGGGTGCCGCCTTCATCTTCCGGGAGATCCCATGAGCAAGCCCCTGGCGCCCAATGCATCGGTAACCGTCGGCAAGGTCGTCTTCGCCAACAATGCGCCGCTGTCGCTGATCGCCGGCCCGTGCCAGCTTGAATCGCGCCAGCATGCTTTCGACATGGCCGGCGCGCTGAAGGAGTTGACGCAACGCCTGGGCATCGGCCTCGTCTACAAGACCAGCTACGACAAGGCCAACCGCACCTCGCTGTCGGCGACGCGCGGCGCGGGGCTCGATGCGGCGATGCCGATCTTCGACGATCTGCGCAGGGAGTTTGGGCTCCCGATGCTGACCGACGTCCACACCGAGGAGCAGTGCGCGATCGTCGCACCCCATGTCGATGTCCTGCAGATCCCGGCCTTCCTGTCGCGCCAGACCGACATGCTGGTCGCCGCAGCCAAGACCGGCAAGGTCATCAATGTGAAGAAGGGGCAGTTCCTCGCGCCCTGGGACATGAAGAACGTGGTCGCCAAGATCACCGGTTCCGGCAATCCGAATGTGCTGACCACCGAGCGCGGCGCCTCGTTCGGCTACAACACGCTGGTCTCGGACATGCGCGCGCTGCCGATCATGGCCGAGATCGGCGCCCCGGTGATCTTCGACGCCACCCATTCGGTGCAGCAGCCGGGCGGGCAGGGCGGCTCCTCGGGCGGCGAGCGGCGCTTCGTCGCGACACTCGCAAGCGCGGCCGTTGCCGTCGGCGTCGCCGGCGTCTTCATCGAAACCCATCAGGACCCCGACAATTCGACGTCTTCGGACGGCCCCAACATGGTGCCTCTCAAGGACATGCCGGCGCTGTTGGAAAAGCTGATGGCCTTCGACCGCATCGCCAAAGGCCTCTGATTCCAGCCGGCTCTAGCGAATCCCGCGCCGGCTTGTGGTTGCACCGAGCCGGCACTACGCTCGTTTTCGTAACTGAGCGTCTTGGCAGGAGGAAGCCATGTCCGTTGCCCGCGTCACCGAAATCACGTCGTCGTCCAAGAAGAGCTTTCAGGATGCCATCGAGAAGGGCATCGCACGCGCCGCAAAGACCCTGAAGAACGTCGAGGGCGCCTGGATCCAGGACCAGAAGATCGTCGTCGAGGACGGCAAGATCGCTGCCTACCGCGTCAACATGAAGGTCACCTTCATCCTCACCGACAACTAAAGCATTACAGGAAAAGTGTCAGCGGTCAGGCTCGGCGCCTTCGCCGTAGCCTTCCGTCCGGAATTGCGTCAAAACAAAGAAATAAAACGGGTCGCCGTTTCCGCGAAACGGCGACCCGTTCTAGGCAGCAAGCCGGAACCTTCGTCCGCGCCCCTCATTGTCACCATATCGGAACGACAAAGAGGAGCACCACCATGACCACCCCGTCCGGGCACACCGCAGCCATTGCCGCCTCGCGCGTCATCGGCACGTCTGTCTACAACACCGAAGGCAAGAGCATCGGCAGCATCGAGGACGTGATGCTCGACAAGATGTCGAACGGCATCATGTTCGCCGTGATCGGCTTCGGCGGCTTCCTCGGCATGGGCGAGAAGTACCACGCGGTCCCGTGGGCGACCCTCGACTATGACAAGGATCAAGGCGGTTACATCGTGCCATTCACCAAGGAGCAGCTGCAGGCCGCGCCCGCATACTCGATCGAGGAACTGACCGGCGCCGACGGCGAAGCCGCTCGCGATGCCTCATTCCAGTATTACCATGTGGAGCCCTATTGGCATTGACCGCTGAATAGGCGCACTAACACCAAAGGCCTCCGGGTAAAACCCGGAGGCCTTTGGTGTTTTGAACGCCGCTTGGAGGGTCGATAATTCTACCGAGCTTTGCTGGGGTTTCTGGTCGTCGCACGACGTCAGGAACGCCGCGGCGATCAGGAACAAACTCACGATACCGCTCAACTGGGACATGGCGAAACTCCTCCTGTTTCGCCCCGCGCGAACGCGACCATAGATGAGAAGGCCTTGCGGCGCGCATGACTTATGATGACAGAAATTTGCGCTTCGTGACTCTCGCCCGCGGCAATAATTGCGGCCCCGCCGATTGCCTTTTGCTCCGCTTTGGCTAAGAGGGGCGCGACGCTTCAATCGATCAATCGGGGACATCGCAAATGACCGCCATCATCGACATTGTCGGGCGTGAAATCCTGGACAGCCGTGGCAATCCGACCGTCGAGGTCGACGTGGTTCTGGAAGACGGCTCGATGGGCCGCGCCGCTGTGCCCTCGGGCGCATCGACCGGCGCGCATGAGGCAGTCGAGCTGCGTGACGGCGGGCCGCGCTATCTTGGCAAGGGCGTCCAGCGCGCCGTGGAAGCGGTAAATGGCGAGCTGTTCGAGGCGATCGGCGGCATGGAAGCCGAGAACCAGATCCATATCGACCAGACGATGATCGAACTCGACGGAACGCCGAACAAGAGCCGACTGGGCGCCAACGCCATCCTCGGCGTTTCGCTGGCGGTCGCCAAGGCTGCGGCGGAAGCGGCGGGCCTACCGCTCTACCGCTATGTCGGCGGCACCAGGGCGCACATCCTGCCGGTGCCGATGATGAACATCATCAATGGCGGCGCGCATGCCGACAATCCGATCGATTTCCAGGAATTCATGATCCTGCCGGTCGGCGCGCCGACGCTGCGCGAAGGCGTGCGCTGGGGTTCGGAAATCTTCCACACGCTGCGCAAGAAGCTCAAGGACGCCGGCCACAACACCAATGTCGGCGACGAGGGCGGCTTTGCTCCCAACCTGAAGAGCGCGCCCGCAGCGCTGGATTTCATCATGGAATCGATCGAGAAGGCCGGCTTCAAGCCGGGCGAGGATGTCGCGCTTGGGCTCGACTGCGCGGCGACCGAGTTCTTCAAGGACGGCAACTATGTCTATGAAGGCGAGAAGAAGACCCGCGATCCGAAGGCGCAGGCCAAGTATCTCGCCAAGCTGGCTGCCGACTATCCGATCATCACCATCGAGGACGGCCTTGCCGAGGACGACTGGGAAGGCTGGAAGATCCTGACCGACCTGATCGGCAAGAAGATCCAGCTCGTCGGCGACGACCTCTTCGTCACCAACACGGCGCGGCTGCGCGACGGCATCCGCATGGGCGTCGCCAATTCGATCCTGGTCAAGGTCAACCAGATCGGCTCGCTGACCGAGACGCTCGACGCAGTCGAGACCGCGCATAAGGCCGGTTACACCGCCGTCATGTCGCATCGCTCGGGCGAGACCGAGGATTCGACCATTGCCGACCTCGCGGTCGCCACCAATTGCGGGCAGATCAAGACCGGCTCGCTGTCGCGTTCGGACCGCATGGCCAAGTACAACCAGCTTATCCGCATCGAGGAAGAGCTTGGCAAGCAGGCGCGTTACGCCGGCAAGTCGGTGGTCAAGAGCTGATCCGGCCTGTTCGGACGGTTTGAAAAGGGCGGGGCATTCCCGCCCTTTTTCGTTTCAGGCGGTCCTGCGACAGGTCGCCCGTAACCGTCCATTAAGCACAATCGGGCGAAATAGGACTCATGGCCGCTTGCGTTCGCGGCCGCGAGGGTTCGGGTTATGTGGACACGTCAGCACAAGCAGAGAAACACCGGCAGGCTGATCATCCCCTCGCTCTGCGTGCTCTTCCTGGCCTATTTCGGCTTCCATGCCTATCACGGCGAATTCGGCATCTATTCCAAATATCGGCTCGAGGCCCGGACGGTCGAATTGCAGGCGCAGCTCGATGCCGTCAAGGCGCGGCGGATCGACTTCGAGCGCCGGGTCCAGTTGATGCATGAAGGCACGCTGGAGAAGGATATGCTTGACGAGCAGGCCCGAAAGGCGCTCAATCTCTCCCACCCCGACGAAATCACCATCATGTTGCCCACCCCGACGAAATAACTGAATTCCGGTTAATCGTCTTTATTTTCAATGATTTTAATCGCTTAGATGCATGCCAGCCATGCATTTTTCAGCATGGCGCAATGCATCCTTGCGTGTTAGCTTCCCGCAAATCGGTGGGGAGGCGATCGATCTCCCCAAATGTCCGCAAAGAGACGCCAACAGGGAGTGACGCATGGCCACCGCCGCCAAAAAAGCGCCCGCCAAATCCAGATCCGACAAACAGCATAATCTGTCAGCGCCCAAGCCGGCCGATTTCACCAAGGAAGACGAGCTTTCCGCCTATAGGCATATGCTCTTGATCCGCCGCTTCGAGGAAAAGGCCGGCCAGCTCTACGGCATGGGCTTCATCGGCGGCTTCTGCCACCTCTATATCGGCCAGGAAGCTGTCGTCACCGGCATGAAGATGGCGCTGATCGAAGGCGACCAGATGATCACCGCCTATCGCGACCACGGCCATATGCTGGCGATGGACCTGTCGCCGCGCGGCGTCATGGCCGAGCTCACCGGGCGCCGCGGCGGCCTGTCGAAGGGCAAGGGCGGCTCCATGCACATGTTCTCCAAGGAGAAGCATTTCTATGGTGGCCACGGCATCGTCGGCGCGCAGGTGTCGCTCGGCACCGGTCTCGCCTTTGCCAACCGCTACCGCGACAACAAGAATGTTTCGCTGACCTATTTCGGCGACGGCGCCGCCAACCAGGGCCAGGTCTATGAAAGCTTCAACATGGCCTCGCTGTGGAAGCTGCCGGTGATCTACATCATCGAGAACAACCGCTACGCCATGGGCACGTCTGTGTCGCGCTCGTCGGCCGAGACCGACTTCTCGCATCGCGGCGCTTCCTTCAAGATCCCCGGCATCCAGGTCGACGGCATGGACGTCCGCGCCGTGAAGTCGGCCGCCGATCTCGCCACCGAATGGTGCCGCGCCGGCAACGGCCCGCTTATCCTCGAAATGCAGACCTACCGCTATCGCGGTCATTCGATGTCCGATCCCGCAAAATACCGCTCCAAGGAAGAAGTGCAGAAGATGCGCTCCGAGCACGATCCGATCGAGCAGGTCAAGGCGCGGTTGATGGACAAGAAATGGGCAAGCGAGGACGAGCTCAAGGCCATCGACAAGGACGTCCGCGACATCGTCGCCGACGCCGCCGAATTCGCCCAGCACGACGCCGAGCCGGATCCGTCCGAGCTCTGGACCGACATCGTACTCTGAGGAGAGGGCAAGGACATGCCGATCGAAATTCTCATGCCCGCGCTCTCGCCGACGATGGAAGAGGGCAATCTTTCCAAATGGTTGAAGAACGAAGGCGACAAGGTCGTCGCCGGTGACGTCATCGCCGAGATCGAGACCGACAAGGCGACGATGGAGGTCGAAGCTGTCGACGAAGGCACGCTCGCCAAGATCGTGGTTCCCGCCGGCACCGAAGGCGTCAAGGTCAATGCTGTGATCGCCGTGCTTGCCGTCGATGGTGAAGACGTCGACAAGGCCGGCGAAGGCATCGGCGAAGAAGAGCCTAAGACTGAGAGCGCAGCGCCAGCCCCGGCGCCCGCCGCGGCCAAGAGCGAGGCTGCCGCTCCTGTCGCTGCCGCGCCGAAGACGGAGGTCGCCGCGGATCCGGACATTCCCGCCGGCACCGAGATGGTTTCCACCACGGTGCGCGAAGCGCTCCGTGACGCCATGGCCGAGGAAATGCGCCGCGACGGCGACGTCTTCGTCATGGGCGAGGAGGTCGCCGAGTACCAGGGCGCCTACAAGATCACTCAAGGGTTGCTGCAGGAATTCGGGCCGCGGCGCGTGGTCGACACGCCCATCACCGAGCACGGCTTTGCCGGCGTCGGCGTCGGCGCCGCGATGGCCGGGCTGAAGCCGATCGTCGAGTTCATGACTTTCAACTTCGCCATGCAGGCAATCGACCAGATCATCAACTCGGCCGCCAAGACGCTCTATATGTCCGGCGGCCAGATGGGCGCTCCGATCGTGTTCCGCGGCCCGAACGGCGCCGCCGCCCGTGTCGCTGCCCAGCACTCGCAGTGCTATGCCGCCTGGTACAGCCATGTCCCCGGCCTGAAGGTTGTGATGCCTTATACGGCTGCCGACGCCAAGGGCCTGCTCAAGGCGGCGATCAGAGACCCGAACCCGGTCATCTTCCTCGAGAACGAGATCCTCTACGGCCATTCCTTCGACGTGCCGAAGCTCGACGATTTCGTGCTGCCGATCGGCAAGGCGCGTATCCACAAGCAGGGCAGGGACGTCACACTCGTCTCCTTCGGCATCGGCATGACCTATGCGATCAAGGCAGAGGCCGAGCTGCGCGGCATGGGCATCGATGCCGAGATCATCGATCTCAGGACCATCCGGCCGCTCGACTTCGACACCATCATCGCCTCGGTGAAGAAGACCAACCGTCTCGTGGTGGTGGAAGAGGGTTTTCCGCAGAACTCGGTTGGCGACCACATCGCCAACCAGGTCTCGCAGCGCGCCTTCGACTTCCTCGATGCGCCGGTGATCACTATTGCCGGCAAGGACGTGCCGATGCCTTACGCGGCGAACCTCGAGAAACTGGCGCTGCCAAACGTCGGCGAAGTCGTCGAGGCTGTCAAAGCCGTCACTTATCGCTGAGCCGGTCGGGAGGACAACATGCCAATTAACATCACCATGCCGGCGCTCTCTCCGACGATGGAAGAGGGCAATCTGTCAAAATGGCTGGTCAAGGAAGGCGACAAGGTTTCGCCCGGCGACGTGATCGCCGAGATCGAGACAGACAAGGCGACGATGGAAGTCGAAGCTGTCGATGAAGGCACCGTCGCCAAGCTGGTGGTTCCGGCCGGCACCGAAGGCGTCAAGGTCAACGCGCTGATCGCCATCCTGGCCGGCGAGGGCGAGGATACCGGCGCCGCGGCCAAGAGCGGTGGCGGCGCGGCTCCCAAGGCAGAGGCGCCGAAAGCGGATGCCCCGAAGGCCGAAGTGCCCAAGGAAGCCCCCAAGCCGGCTGCAGCCGCCGCGGCGCCCGCGCCGGCGAAGGCCGAGTCCGCTCCCGTCGCCAACGGCCACGCCGCCGGCGATCGCGTCTTTGCATCGCCCTTGGCCCGCCGAATCGCCAAGGATGCCGGCGTCGACGTGACGGCATTGACCGGTTCCGGCCCGCATGGCCGCGTGGTGAAGGTCGACGTCGAGGCGGCGATCGCTTCCGGCGGCGTCAAGGCCGCGCCGACGGCGAAGGCGCCTGCGGGCGCCCCGTCCGCTCCGGCCCCTGCGCCCAAGCCGATGTCGGACGACCAGGTGCTGAAGCTGTTCGCCGAAGGCTCCTACGAGCTCGTGCCGCACGACAACATGCGCAAGACCATCGCGCGTCGTTTGGTCGAGGCGAAGTCCACCATCCCGCATTTCTATCTGACGCTCGATTGCGAGCTCGACGCGCTGTTGGCGCTGCGCACGCAGTTGAATGCCGCAGCCCCGATGAGGAAGACCGATAAGGGCGAGGCGCCAGCCTACAAGCTCTCGGTCAACGACATGGTGATCAAGGCGATGGCCATGGCGCTGATGGCGGTGCCGGACGCCAACGCCTCCTGGACGGACAGCGCCATGGTCAAGCACAAGCACGCCGATGTCGGGGTTGCCGTGTCGATCCCCGGCGGCCTGATCACGCCGATCATCCGGCATGCGGATGAAAAGACGCTGTCGGTCATCTCCAACGAGATGAAGGACCTGGCCAGCCGCGCCAGGAGCCGCAAGCTGAAGCCCGAGGAGTATCAGGGCGGCACGACGGCGGTGTCTAACCTCGGCATGTTCGGCATCAAGGATTTTGCCGCCGTCATCAACCCGCCGCATGCGACGATCCTGGCGGTCGGCGCCGGCGAGGAGCGGGCGGTGGTGAAGAAGGGCGAGATCAAGATAGCGACGGTGATGTCGGTGACGCTCTCGACCGACCATCGCGCGGTCGATGGCGCGCTTGGCGCGGAGCTGCTCGGCGCCTTCAAGCGCATGATCGAGAACCCGATGGGCATGCTGGTGTAAGAAGGAAAAGGCGGTGCGGAAGTTCTTCACCAGCCTTTTCGCCTTCGTCCTTTCCGGCTTCGCCGGCGGCCTGGTGGCTCAGGAACTCGCCGTCGCCACCGGGGCCGAGGAAGAATACATCGTCGTTTTCATGGTCTCGATGTTGGTGACCCTCGTCGCCACCGTCGTCTTCTTCATGGCGCAGTTCATGGCCGATCCGGCCATGGCCGTCGCCAAGGTGGGAAAATGGTCGCTGATCGTGTTCGCCATGTTGCTGATCCTGCTGGTCGGCCTGGTACTCTATACGGATGCCGGCGCAGACGTGGTAAGGCGCGACGTGCCGATGATGGCCGGACTGATACTGCCGGGTATCGTTACGATCATCGTGCAGTGGCTCTTCGTGCGCTGGCGGGTGGGGCCTGTCAGGACAGGTTTTGGTAGAAGCGGGGCGAAGGCGTGAAGACAATTCTGTGCTACGGCGACTCCCTGACCTGGGGCTATGATGCCGCCAGCCTTGGCCGCCATGCGCTGGCAGACCGCTGGCCGAGCGTGCTTCGGGCCGAGCTCGGCGGCGACGTCGAGGTCATCGCCGAAGGCCTCAACGGCCGCACCACGGCGTTCGACGATCATCTGGCCGGCGCCGACCGCAATGGCGCCCGCGTCCTGCCGACGATCCTGACCAGCCACGCGCCGCTCGATCTCGTCATCGTCATGCTCGGCTCAAACGACATGAAGCCATGGATCCACGGCAATCCGGTCGCCGCCAAGCAGGGCGTGCAGCGCCTGATCGATATCGTGCGCGGCCACGACTATCCGTTCGATTGGGACGCGCCGCAGATTCTCATCGTCGCGCCGCCCGCCGTCTCGCGCACCGACAATGCCGAATTCAAGGAAATGTTCGCTGGCGGCGACGACGCCTCCAGGCGGCTGGCGCCGCAATATTCTGCGCTTGCCGACGAGGCCGGCTGCGGCTTCTTCGACGCCGGCACCGTCGCAACCACCACGCCGCTCGACGGCGTCCATCTCGATGCTGAAAACACGCGGCGGATCGGCCACGCTCTGGCGCCGCTCGTGCGTGTCATGCTCTCACTCTAACCCTTAGAAAGATCAGGGAGAAAACCCCGTGGCTGAATCCTACGACGTCATCATCATCGGCTCAGGCCCCGGCGGCTATGTCACGGCGGTGCGCTCCGCCCAGCTTGGCTTCAAGACGGCGATCGTCGAGCGCGAGCATCTGGGCGGCATCTGCCTCAACTGGGGCTGTATCCCCACCAAGGCGCTGCTGCGCTCGGCCGAGATCATGCATTATTCCGACCATCTCAAGGACTACGGCCTGAAGCTCGAGGGCGGTAAGGTCAGCCCCGATACATCAGCCGTGGTCGACCGTTCGCGAAAAGTGTCGCTCAGGCTGAACACCGGCGTCGGCTTCCTGATGAAGAAGAACAAGGTCGACGTCATCTGGGGCGAGGCGAAGCTTTCGAAACCCGGCGAAGTCGTCGTTTCGAAGACCGCGAAGAAGGCGATGGAACCGCAGCCGCCTGTGCCGAAAGGCGTCAAGGGCGAGGGCACCTATACCGCCAAGCACATCATTCTCGCGACCGGCGCCAGGCCGCGCGCGCTGCCCGGCATCGAGCCGGACGGCAAGCTGATCTGGACCTATTTCGAGGCCATGGTGCCGAAGGAGATGCCGAAATCGCTGCTGGTCATGGGCTCGGGCGCCATCGGCATCGAATTCGCCTCCTTCTACCGCACCATGGGCGCCGACGTGACGGTGGTCGAGCTGATGCCGGCGGTGATGCCGGTCGAGGATGCCGAGGTCTCGAAATTCGCACAGAAGCAGTTCGAGAAGCAGGGCATGAAGATCATCCTCGAAGCCAAGGTGACCAAGGTCGAGAAGGGCGCCAATTCGGTCACCGCGCATGTCGAGATGAAGGACGGCAAGATCGAGAAGATCACCGCCGACCGCATGATCTCGGCAGTCGGCGTGCAGGGCAACATCGAAAATCTCGGCCTGGAGGCGCTCGGCGTGAAAACGGACCGGGGCTGCGTGGTGGTCGACAGCTACGGCAAGACCAATGTGCCGGGCGTCTACGCCATCGGCGACGTCGCCGGCCCGCCGATGCTCGCCCACAAGGCGGAGCATGAAGGCGTCGTCTGCATCGAGAAAATAGCTAACTTCCCTGGCGTGCATGCCATCGACAAGCTGAAGATCCCCGGCTGCACCTACTGCAGCCCGCAGGTCGCCTCCGTCGGCCTGACGGAAGCCAAGGCCAAGGCTGAAGGCAAGGACATCCGCGTCGGCCGCTTCCCGTTCAGCGCCAACGGCAAGGCGATCGCGCTCGGCGAGGACCAGGGCTTCGTCAAGACCATCTTCGACAGGAAGACCGGCCAGCTTCTCGGCGCGCATATGGTCGGCGCCGAGGTGACCGAGCTCATCCAAGGGTTTGTCGTGGCGATGAACCTGGAGACCACCGAGGAAGAGCTGATGCACACGATTTTCCCGCATCCGACGCTGTCGGAAATGATGAAGGAGAGCGTGCTCGACGCCTATGGCCGCGCTTTGAACGCATGATAAGTCACCGGCCGGTGATAGGTCACCAATCGGTGATAGATCACCAACCGGTGGTAGCTGGCCAATCCGTGGTAACGTGGTCGGGCGAGACTCACACGCGGCAGCCGGAAAAACCTGACGGCAAGGCAGTTCATATCCGGATGCGTTTTCACCTGATCGAGGAGGAACTGGCATATGCATTTGAATGGCGTCGGCTGGATCGCAGCCATCATCGTCGGCGGCTTGGCGGGCTGGCTCGCCGAGATGGTCATGAAGAGCAACACCGGCATCGTCATGAACATCATCATGGGCATCGTCGGCGCGATAGTGCTGAACGCGCTCCTGCAGGCTCTCAACATCCAGTCGTTCGGCGTCGGCTGGGTGGCCTATCTGATCACCGGCTTCATCGGCGCCTGCCTGCTGATCTTCGTGGGGCGGCTCGTTCGCCGGTAGGGCGCGCGAATGCGTCGCTGAAGAAGAGCCGTTATGCGAAAACGGCCGTGGCGGCATGCGCCGGCGCGGCCTTTTTCTTTGCCTCGAAAAGTCCTAGATGACGAAAGACAGCCGGCCGTCGAAATAACGGCCGCGAAGGGTTTGAGATGGTCACAGTCGTAGACACGATCGCCAACCGGCCGCGCCCGCGGCATCCCGAGAAGGCGCACCGGCCCGACCAGGAGGTGCTGCGCAAGCCCGACTGGATCCGCGTCAAGGCGCCGGTTTCCAAGGGCTATGCCGAAACGCGCGAGATCGTGAAGTCGCACAAGCTGGTGACGGTGTGCGAGGAGGCCGGCTGCCCGAATATCGGCGAGTGCTGGGACAAGAAGCACGCCACCTTCATGATCATGGGCGAGATCTGCACGCGCGCCTGCGCCTTCTGCAATGTCGCCACCGGCATCCCGACCGCGCTCGATCCGGATGAGCCGGCGCGCGTCGCGCACGCCGTCAAGCAGATGGGGCTGAGCCACGTCGTCATCACCTCCGTCGACCGCGACGATCTTGCCGATGGCGGTGCGCAGCATTTCGCCGACGTCATCCGCGCCATCCGCGCGGCGACGCCTTCGACGACGATCGAGATCCTGACGCCCGACTTCCTGCGCAAGGACGGCGCGCTGGAGATCGTCGTTGCCGCCAAGCCCGACGTCTTCAACCACAATCTCGAAACCGTGCCGTCGAACTACCTGACGGTTCGCCCGGGCGCGCGTTATTTCCACTCGATCCGGCTTTTGCAGCGGGTCAAGGAGCTCGATCCGTCGATCTTCACCAAATCCGGCATCATGGTCGGCCTCGGCGAGGAGCGGAACGAAGTGCTGCAGCTGATGGACGATCTGCGGTCGGCTAATGTCGACTTCATGACCATCGGCCAGTATCTGCAGCCGTCGAAGAAACACCATCCGGTGATCCGCTTCATCCCGCCCGACGAATTCAAATCCTACGAAACGGTCGGCAAGACCAAGGGCTTCCTGCTGGTGGCGTCGAGCCCGCTGACGCGCTCCTCGCACCATGCCGGCGAGGATTTCGCCAGGCTGCGCGCCGCGCGCGAGGCGCAGCTCGCGAAGGCCAGCTGACCTTCAATGCCGAAATTCGAGGCGACACGCCGCGTCGCGCATACGCCGGAAGAGATGTTCGCGCTGGTGGCGGACATCGAGACCTACCCGCAATTCCTGCCGCTTTGTGAATCGCTTACCGTGCGATCGCGCAAGGAGCGCGACGGCCGCACCATCCTGGTTGCCGATATGAGCATCGGCTACAAGGCGATCCGCGAGACCTTCACCACGCAGGTGCTGCTCAATCCGGTTGAACATGCCATCGACGTCAAATACATCGACGGCCCGTTCAAATATCTCAGCAATATCTGGCGCTTCGACCCGGCCGAGAAAGGTTGCGAGGTGCATTTCTTCATCGACTACGAATTCAAGAGCCGCATCCTGGGCGCGGTGATGGGCACGATGTTCGACCGTGCCTTCCGCATGTTCTCGGAAGCCTTCGAGAAGCGCGCCGACGTCATCTACGGCGCAAAGCCGGCCTAATGCATGTCGCCCAAAAGTGCGCAGCGGTTTTGGGCGACATGCATCAAAACAAAGACTTAATGCGCGTCGCCTGAATCCGTTTCAGCGCAACGCGCTTTAAAGCTCGCCGAGTGCCCGCAATCCGAGTTGCAGCGCGTGGCGCACCGTCTCGTGCCGGATGAATTCACGGCCCTTTTGGCCGAACAATTGCTGTTCGGCGACAATAGGCTGTCCGGCGAGCGCTATCCCGAACCAGACGAGGCCGACCGGCTTGTCCGCCGAGCCGCCGCCCGGACCGGCAATGCCGGTGACGGCGAGCGAAAGGCTGGCTTGCGAATGCGCCAGCGCGCCTGCCGCCATCTCCAGCACCGTCTCGCGCGAGACCGCGCCATGCGCCTCGAGCGTGGCGGCGGACACGCCGAGCATCTCCATCTTGGCTTCGTTGGAATAGGTGATGAAGCCGCGATCGACCACGGCGGAGGACCCGGCGATGTCTGTAAGCGCCGCGATGATCAGGCCGCCGGTGCAGCTTTCGGCCGTCGCCAGCATGATGCCGCGCTGCTGGCAGGCCTGGAGCAAAGCGATAGCGAGTTCGGCGTTGCTCATGCCGGCACGTCTCCCGGATAGACGACGCTGGCGGTGGCGATTGCGGCGATGCCTTCGCCGCGCCCGACAAAGCCGAGCTTCTCGTTGGTCGTGGCCTTGATGGAAATGCGCTCGCCCGCGATGCCGAGCATGGCCGAAAGCGCTTGCGTCATCGCGGCGCGATGCGGCCCGACGCGCGGTGCCTCGCAGATCAGCGTGATATCGGCATTGGCGATGCGCCCGCCGCGCTCGCGCACCAGCTTTGCCGCATGCTCGACGAAGATCTTCGAGGCCGCGCCCTTCCATTGCGGGTCCGATGGCGGGAAATGCGTGCCGATATCGCCGGCGCCGCAGGTGGCGAGCAGCGCGTCGGTCAGCGCATGCAGCCCGACATCGGCGTCCGAATGGCCGGAGAGTTTTCGCTCGTAGGGAATGGCGATGCCGCAGAGCGTCACATGGTCGCCGGGCTCGAAGGCGTGCACGTCGTAGCCATTGCCGGTGCGAATGTCCGGGAAGCGCTGAGCACTCGAGAGCCGCTGGTCGGCCAATGCGATGTCCCTTGCCCAGGTGAGTTTGACGTTGTCCGGCGATCCGGGAACGATCTTGACCGGTATCTGCGCCCATTCGGCGATCGCCGCGTCGTCGGTGAACTCCGTCTTGCCCAGATGATGCGCCTTCTCATGCGCGGCCAGCAGCGGCCAGAACGGGAAACCCTGTGGCGTCTGCGCGGCATGCAGGCCTGCTCTCGACACCGTCTCGTCGATCATCCCCGTGGCCGACTCCCGCTTCAGCGTGTCGGCGACGGGCAAAGCCGGCAGCGCGCCCTGGCGCTCGCCGATGGCCTCGATGGTGCGGTCGATCAGCCCGGCATCGACGAACGGGCGCACCGCATCATGCACCAGCACTTTTGCCGGCGCCTGCTCCCTCAGCGCCAGCAGGCCGAGCCGGACGGACGCCTGGCGCGACGGGCCGCCGATCACGGCGACAAGGCGATCGCCATGCGCCTCGGCCGCGCGTTGGAAAAGTTCGGCATCGTCGGCGTGGATCGCCACGACCACGGCGCCGATCATCGGATGGGAGAGGAAGGTGTCCAACGTGTGCGCGATGACGGCGCGGCCGCCGATGCGCTGATATTGCTTCGGACCGTCGGCCTGCCCGGCGCGCGCGCCGCGGCCGGCGGCAACGATCACCACCCCGATCCCGCCGCTTGGGGACGCCGCTTGCTTTTCGCTTGCCTCGCTCATTCCGATCGGTCCTAGAGCCGGATGATTTCAGGTCGATTCGACCTGAAATCTGAATCCGTCTCTAAATCAAAGAAGTAGAGCATGATGTCGGCCGAAAACCGCTCACACTTTTCGGCATCATGCTCTAGTCGGGGTGATGGCCGAAGGCCAGCATTTTCCAAAATGCGCCTTAATGTGACGTCATTGCGCGTTGCACAATGCCACACTTCTGGCTAGAGAATGTGCAACGATCGAACATGCTAGGTTTTTGTGCATGGCTGAACTGACCGCATTGGCATCGCCACTCGATGTCGGCGGCGTGAAAATCCGCAATCGGGTTTTCCTGGCGCCGATGTCCGGCATAACCGACGAACCGTTCCGGCAGCGCGCCCACGCGCACGGCACGGGGCTGGTCGTGTCGGAAATGGTGGCAAGCGGCGAGCTGGCCAAGGGCAGGGCGGGCTGCGACTTGCGCATCCGCCATTCTGGCCTGCCGGTGCATATGGTGCAACTGGCCGGCCGCGAGGCCATCCATATGGCCGAAGGCGCGCGCATAGCGGCCGGTGAGGGCGCCGATATCATCGACATCAACATGGGCTGCCCGGCCAAGAAGGTGACCGGCGGCTATGCCGGCTCGGCGCTGATGCGCGATCTCGACCATGCGCTGTCGCTGATCGAGGCGGTGGTAGGCGCCGTGTCGGTGCCGGTGACGGTCAAGATGCGGCTCGGCTGGGACGAAAGCGCCCTCAATGCGCCGATGCTGGCGCGCCGCGCCGAACAGGCCGGCGTCAAGATGGTGACCGTGCATGGCCGCACGCGCTGTCAGTTCTACCAAGGCAAGGCCGACTGGCGCGCCATCGCGCGCGTCAAGCAAGCGGTCTCGATCCCGGTGGTGGCCAATGGCGATGTCGGCTCGCCGGAAGAGGCGGTGACCATCCTCGAACAGTCCGGCGCCGACGCGGTGATGATCGGCCGCGCGCATTATGGCGCGCCATGGGTCGCGGGCGGCATAGCGATGGCCGCGGCCGGTGCAAACACACAAGGCATTCCAACAACGCCGCAAGAGCTAACCGATTACGTCGTCTCGCATTACGAGGACATGCTTGCGCTTTACGGCATCGAAAGCGGGCTGCGCCAAGCACGAAAGCATCTCGGCTGGTATCTCGACCGGCATGCTCCCGACGTTCTAGCCGAGCGGCGCAAAGCCATTCTCATGTCCTTTGAGCCGGGCGAAGTCATTGCGGGGTTGCGCAACGTGCTAGCCGACGGCTCGCCATCGATCAGCCTGCGGAGCGCTGCATGAAGGCCGATGTTCCCCAGCAGGCCGATATGGCGGGTGCCGCCAATATCGTGCTCAACACCATCCGCCGCCCGGTCATCATGGTCGATCCCGACGGCTTCATCACCTTCGCCAATGCGGATGCCGAGGACTTCTTCCGGTCCAGCGCGAATATGCTCGCCCGCAACACGCTCACCAAGCTGGTGCCCTTCGGCAGCCCGTTGCTGACGCTGGTCGACCAGGTGCGCGAGCGGCGCGCGCCGGTCAACGAATATCGCGTCGACGTGTCGTCGCCGCGTCTCGGCATCGAAAAGATGGTCGATCTTTACGTCGCGCCGGTGCCGGAGTTTCCGGGTTCCGTCGTCGTCATGTTCCAGGAACGGTCGATGGCCGACAAGATCGACCGCCAGATGACGCATCGCGGTGCGGCGCGTTCCGTCACCGGCCTTGCCGCGATGCTCGCGCACGAGATCAAGAACCCGCTCTCCGGCATCCGCGGCGCCGCCCAGTTGCTCGAGCTTTCGGCGTCCGACGAGGACCGCGCGCTGACCCGCCTGATCACCGACGAGACCGACCGTATCGTCTCGCTGGTCGACCGCATGGAAGTGTTTTCCGACGAGCGGCCGATCGATCGCTATCCGGTCAACATCCATGTCGTGCTCGATCATGTGAAGGCGATTGCCAAGAACGGCTTTGCAAGGCGGATCAAGATTTTGGAGGAATATGATCCATCATTGCCTCCGGTCTTCGCCAACCGCGATCAGCTGATCCAGGTCTTCCTCAATCTGGTCAAGAACGCCGCCGAGGCGATCGGCGCCGACCCGCAAGGCGAGATCATGCTGTCGACGGCTTTCCGCCCGGGCATCCGCGTTTCCGTGCCTGGAACGCAGGACCGTGTCTCGCTGCCGCTGGAATTCTGCGTGCATGACAACGGCCCCGGAGTTTCCGAGGACATCCTGCCGATCCTGTTCGATCCGTTCATCACCACCAAGCCGAACGGCTCCGGCCTCGGGCTGGCTCTGGTCGCCAAGATCGTCGGCGAGCATGGCGGCATCATCGAATGCGATTCGACGCCGCGCGGCACCACGTTCCGCATCCTGCTTCCGGCCTGGAAGGAGACCGCGCCAGGCACCGGCGACGAAGCTGAAGGAGACCGCACATGACCGCTCGCGGCAATATTCTCGTCGCCGACGACGATGCGGCCATCCGCACCGTGCTCAACCAGGCGCTGTCGCGAGTCGGCCACGAGGTGCGCGTGACCTCGAATGCCTCGACGCTGTGGCGCTGGGTGGCGGCGGGCGAGGGCGATCTCGTCATCACCGATGTGGTGATGCCCGACGAAAACGCCTTCGACATGCTGCCGCGCATCAAGAAGGCCCGGCCCGAGCTGCCGGTCATCGTCATGAGCGCGCAGAACACGTTCATGACCGCCATCCGCGCCTCCGAGACCGGCGCCTACGAATATCTGCCGAAACCGTTCGACCTGACGGAGCTGCTCAACATCGTCAACCGGGCGCTGGCCGAACCGAAGCGGCCGAAGCTCGATGCCCGCGCGGAGGACCAGCCCGAGACGATGCCGCTGGTCGGCCGCTCGGCCGCCATGCAGGACATCTACCGCATGCTGGCGCGCATGATGCAGACCGACCTCACGGTCATGATCAGTGGCGAGTCCGGCACCGGCAAGGAACTGGTGGCGCGCGCGCTGCACGAATATGGCCGCCGCCGTGGCGGTCCGTTCGTGGCCATCAACATGGCGGCGATCCCGCGCGACCTCATCGAATCAGAGCTCTTCGGCCACGAGAAAGGCGCCTTCACCGGGGCGCAGAACCGCTCCAGCGGCCGTTTCGAGCAGGCCGAGGGCGGCACGCTGTTCCTCGACGAGATCGGCGACATGCCGATGGAAGCCCAGACCCGACTGCTGCGTGTGCTGCAGCAGGGTGAATACACCACGGTCGGCGGCCGCACCCCGATCAAGACCGACGTCCGTATCGTCGCGGCCACCAACAAGGACCTGCGCACGCTCATCAACCAGGGCCTGTTTCGCGAAGATCTGTTCTATCGCCTCAACGTCGTGCCGCTCAGGTTGCCGGCGCTGCGAGAGCGTTCCGAGGACATTCCCGACCTGGTGCGGCACTTCTTCAAGCAGGGCGCCAGCGAGGGCCTGCAGACCAAGCGCATTTCGACCGGCGGCATCGAATTGATGAAACGCTATCCCTGGCCGGGCAACGTGCGGGAGCTCGAAAACCTGGTGCGCCGGCTCGCCGCCCTCTACTCGCAGGACGAGATATCGTCGGAGATCATCGAATCCGAGCTGAAGACCGGCGATAGGCCGGTCGTGCCCGACGGTGGCGCGCTCATCCCCGACGACCTGTCGATCGGCCAGGCGGTCGAGCATTTCCTGCAGCGCTATTTTGCCTCCTTTGCCGGCGATTTGCCGCCGGCCGGGCTCTACCAGCGCATTCTTGCCGAGGTCGAGTATCCTCTGGTGCTGGCCTCGATGACGGCGACGCGCGGCAACCAGATCAAGGCGGCGGAGCTTCTGGGGCTCAACCGCAACACGCTGCGCAAGAAGATCCGCGAGCTCGGCGTCAACGTCTACAAATCCGCCAGGCAGCCGTAGAGCATGATGCCGAAAAGTGTGAAGCGGTTTTCGGACGACATCATGCTCTATCTCGTTGATCTAGAGACGGATTCAGATTTCAGGTCGACCCGACCTGAAATCGTCCGGCTCTAGCGTCACTTCGTCCTTTCGGCGAATTTTGCCCGGGAAAGATTATCTTCCCGGCCACACTTGTTGCATAATCGCCACAATGCGTTGCATACATCCGACGCGATGACCGACTCTGTACCGCGACATGGCAGCTGAGGCTCCGACCCTGAACCAACCGCTTTTCAACCAGACCGGCGCGCCTGACGGGCGGCGGTTGCTGGCGTTGCCGGGCGTGGTCGCTATTGCTGGCGCGATGATCACGGCGGCGATCTCGTTTGCGATCCTGGTCGGCGCGACGCCGATCGCGCCGACCGCCGACGCGACCTGGGCCTTGATCGCGGCCAACGCCGTCTTTGTCCTGTTCCTGATCGCTTTGATCGCCCGCGAGGTGCGCCGCATCGTTCTGGCGCGGCGCCACGGCAGGGCTGCCTCGCGGCTGCATGTGCGCATCGTCGCCATGTTCGCGCTGGTTGCCGCCATCCCGGCCATCATGGTGGCGATCATCGCATCGATCACGCTCGACATCGGCCTCGACCGCTGGTTCGAAATCCGCACCAAGACGATCGTCAACTCGTCGCTGTCGATTGCCGACGCCTATGTGCAGGAAAATGCGCGCAACCTCCAGGGCACGACGTTGTCGATGGCATACGACCTTGATGCCTCGCGCACGCTCTACGGCCTCGACAAGGGCGGTTTCCTTGATCTGCTGAACAAGGAAGCCGTGGGCCGCGGACTGGCGCATGCGGCCCTGATCAAGCCTGACGGCTCGTTCGTCATGAACGCCAAGACCGATGCCGATTTTCCCATGCCCGAGCCGCCTTCGGGCGCCGTCGACACCGCGGCCGACGGCAAGCCGGTGCTGATAGAGCCGCGCACCCGCAACATCATGGGCGCCATCATCAAGCTGCGCGAGATCGAAGGGCTTTACCTCTATACGATCCGGCTGGTCGACCCCGACGTGATCAAGGCGCGTCAGATCGTCAGGTCCAACACCGACGAATACCGCAATCTGGAAGACAACCGCCGGACCTCGCAGGTCGCATTTGCGCTGCCTTATCTGTCGCTCACGCTGATCATTACGCTGTCGGCGATCTGGACCGGCATCGCGGTTGCCGACCGGATCGTGCGGCCGATCCGCCAGCTGATCGGCGCCGCGGACGAGGTAGCCACCGGCAATCTCGACGTCGCCGTTCCCGTTCGCCAGTCCGACGGCGACGTCGCCTCGCTCGGCGATACTTTCAACAACATGATCCTCGAGCTCAAATCGCAACGCAACGAGCTCCTCTCGGCCAAGGATCTGATCGACGAGCGCCGGCGTTTCTCCGAGGCGGTGCTGGCCGGCGTCACCGCCGGCGTCATCGGCGTCGACCCCTACGGCACCATCACCATCGTCAATCGCTCGGCCGAAACCATGCTGGCGATTTCGGCGAATGCGACGCTCGGCCAGAACCTTTCGGCGGTGCTGCCGCTCGTCGGCCGCGTCTTCGAGATCGGGCGGCAGTCCGGCAAACCCGTCTACCGCGAGCAGGTGACCTTCTTCCGCACCGGGCTGGAGCGCACCTTCAATGTCCAGGTCACGGTCGAGTCCGGCGACGACGGCGAGGAAGAGAAATCCTACGTGGTCACCGTCGACGACATCACCGATCTCGTCCAGGCGCAGCGCTCGTCGGCCTGGGCGGATGTGGCGCGGCGTATCGCGCATGAGATCAAGAACCCGCTGACGCCGATCCAGCTCTCGGCCGAGCGCATCAGGCGCCGCTACGGCAAGGTCATCACCGAGGACCGCGAGGTTTTCGACCAGTGCACCGATACCATCATCCGCCAGGTCGAGGACATCGGCCGCATGGTCGACGAATTCTCGGCCTTCGCCCGCATGCCTAAGCCGGAGATGAAAGCGATAGACCTTCGCGAGTCGCTGCGCGAGGCGTCTTTCCTGGTCGAGGTCAGCCGCTCCGACATCGCCTTCGAGCGCGACTTCGGCAGCGAGCCGTTGAAAGGCACTTTCGACAGCCGCCTGATGGCGCAGGCTTTCGGCAACGTCATCAAGAACGCAGCCGAGGCGATCGACGGACTTGATACGCAAGACCGCGCTGACGGCAAAATCCGGATTCAAGCCAGACGCCAAGATGGCGCCATACGAATCGACGTTATCGACAACGGCAAGGGGCTGCCGCGCGAGAATCGCCAAAGGCTTCTCGAGCCCTATATGACGACACGCGAGAAGGGCACCGGGCTTGGTCTCGCTATCGTCAAGAAGATCGTGGAGGACCATGGCGGCCGTCTCGAATTGCACGACGCGCCGCCAGATTTCCACGGTGGCCGGGGCGCGATGATCTCGATCATCCTGCCGCCGGCAACGGTTGTAGCCGCGCCGCCACGCGGTGAAGGTCGAAACGAACACGAACGAGAAACTGAAAAGGTCGATAATGGCGTCTGATATTCTCATCGTCGATGACGAGGAAGACATCCGCGAACTTGTCGCCGGTATTCTGAGCGACGAAGGTCACGAAACCCGCACGGCACACGATGCCGACAGCGCGCTTGCGGCCATTGCCGATCGCGCGCCACGGCTGATTTTCCTCGACATCTGGCTGCAGGGCTCGCGCCTCGACGGCCTGGCACTGCTCGACGAGATCAAGACCATGCATCCGAGCATGCCGGTGGTGATGATTTCCGGCCACGGCAACATCGAGACGGCGGTGTCAGCCATCCGGCGCGGCGCCTACGACTTCATCGAGAAGCCGTTCAAGGCCGATCGCCTCATCCTGATCGCCGAGCGCGCGCTGGAAACGTCCAAGTTGCGACGCGAGGTTTCCGACCTCAAGCAGCGCAGCGGTGAGACCTTCGACCTGATCGGCATGTCCTCGGCGATGAGCCAGTTGCGGCAGACCATCGAGCGCGTCGCGCCCACCAACAGCCGTGTCATGATCGTCGGCCCTTCCGGCTCAGGCAAGGAACTGACGGCGCGCGCCGTCCATGCGCTTTCTTCGCGCAAGACCGGCCCGTTCGTCACGCTGAGCGCGGCCACCATCACACCCGAGCGCATGGAGATCGAGCTGTTCGGCACCGAATCGAACGGCACCGAGCGCAAGGTCGGCGCGCTGGAGGAGGCGCATCGCGGCATTCTCTACATCGACGAAGTCGCCGACATGCCGCGCGAGACGCAAAACAAGATCCTGCGCGTGCTGGTCGAGCAGCAGTTCGAGCGGGTAGGTGGCACCAAGCGCGTCAAGGTCGATGTCCGCATCATCTCCTCGACCTCGCAGAATCTCGAAGCCATGATCGCCGACGGCCGCTTCCGTGAGGACCTTTACCACCGCCTGGCGGTGGTTCCAGTCATGGTGCCCGGGCTCGCCGAGCGGCGCGAGGACATCCCTTACCTCGTCGACAATTTCATGAAGCAGATCGCGCGCCAGGCAGGCATTAAGCCGCGCCGGATCGGCGACGATGCGCTGGCCGTGCTGCAGGCGCATAACTGGCCGGGCAATGTTCGCCAGCTGCGCAACAATGTCGAGCGGCTGATGATCCTGGCGCGAGGAGAAGATCCGGATTCGCCGATCACGGCCGACCTTCTGCCCTCCGAGATCGGCGACGTCATGCCACGCACGCCCAACCAGTCGGACCAGCACATCATGGCGCTGCCGCTGCGCGAGGCACGCGAGCAATTCGAGAAGGATTATCTGATCGCCCAGATCAACCGCTTCGGCGGCAACATCTCGAAGACGGCTGAGTTCATCGGCATGGAACGATCCGCCTTGCATCGCAAGCTGAAGTCGCTCGGCGTCTAAGCAATTCCGGGAAAAGTGTGCAGCGGTTTTCCGTCCGGAATTGCGTAAACTCTCTGAACCGGCTTGGCCTACGCGATTGTTCATTACGGCAGGGGCGGAATCGCCTATGAAAGCCGGACATTTCCCTGAGGATGCCCATGCCGCGCATTGCCTATGTCAACGGGCGCTATGTCGTTCATGCCCAAGCCAGCGTCCATATCGAGGACCGTGGCTACCAGTTCGCCGACGGCGTCTATGAGGTCTGCGAGGTGGCGCGCGGCCATATCGTCGACATGCCGCGCCATCTTGCCCGGCTCAAGCGCTCGCTGAAGGAACTGGCGATCGCCTGGCCGGTGTCGGAAGGCGTTTTGCCGATGCTTTTGCGCGAGGTGGTCAATCGCAACGGCGTGGTCGACGGCCTTGTTTATCTGCAGGTCACACGTGGCGTCGCCAGCCGCGAGTTCGTGTTTCCGCCGGCAGGCATAAGGCCATCACTGGTCATAACCGCCAGGAAGGCCGATCCGGCCGCGGGTGCGAAGCGGGTGGAGACCGGCATCAAGGTCATCACGGTGCCTGAGAATCGTTGGGACCGTGTCGACATCAAGAGCACGGGCCTCTTGCCCAACGTGCTCGCCAAGCAGAAGGCCAAGGAAGCCGGTGCCCAGGAAGCCTGGTTCGTCGACACCGACGGCAACGTCAAGGAAGGCGGCTCCTCGAACGCCTGGATCGTCACCCGGGACGGCGTCCTGGTGACCCGGCCGGCCGAGCATGGCATCCTGCGCGGCATCACCCGCACGACGCTGTTCGATGTCGCCGCAAAGCTTGGCCTCAAGATCGAGGAACGCGGTTTTTCGGTCACTGAGGCCAAGGCGGCCAGGGAAGCGTTCATCAGCTCGGCGACGACAATCGCCATGCCGGTGGTCGAAATCGACGGGGCGCCAATCGCAAATGGTCATCCCGGATCTATGACACTTTCGTTGCGGCAGGCCTTTTTTGACGTTGCGGAAAAAAGTCCAGCCTGATAACCGCACAACTGGAATTAACCTCAACTATCTCATTCTGCTTGCCATTGTGTCGGCAAGAGGGGGTTTGCGCGCTTGACAGGTGCCGCGTAATTTGGCGCATTGGCCCGCAAACCGAAGGGGATCGGCGAAAGACAAGAAAAATGGCGGAACGATCGCAAAACCTTCAGGACCTGTTCCTGAATTCAGTTCGCAAGAGCAAAAATCCACTTACCATCTTCCTCATCAATGGCGTGAAGCTGACCGGCGTGGTCACTTCGTTCGACAATTTTTGTGTGTTGTTGCGGCGTGACGGGCACTCCCAGCTCGTCTACAAACACGCCATTTCCACGATCATGCCGAGCCAGCCGGTTCAGATGTTCGATGGCGAGGAAAGCCAGGGCGCCTGATTGGCACGTGATAAGGGCGCGGACCGTAGCGTTCGCGGAAAACAAGGACATCAACTCGGGCCGGAATCCAAGGATCCGACCCGGGCCGTTGTCATTGTGCCGGTGCTTACCCGCCAGCCACGCGGCGACGATGAGTCGAGCCGTCCGCGTTTGAGCCGCTCGGCGGATGCCCGCCATGACGAAGCGGTCGGGCTTGCCAGCGCCATCGATCTCAATCCGGTTCACACCGCGGTGGTGACGGTCGCTGATCCGCGGCCGGCGACGCTGCTCGGCAGCGGCAAGGTGGCCGAATTCGCGGATATCGTGAAGGAACGCAAGGCGGAGCTGGTCATTGTCGACCATCCGCTGACCCCGGTGCAGCAGCGCAATCTCGAAAAGGAACTGAACGCCAAGGTGCTCGATCGCACCGGGCTCATTCTCGAGATCTTCGGCGAGCGGGCGCGCACCAAGGAAGGCACGCTGCAGGTTGAGCTCGCCCATCTCAACTACCAGAAGGGCCGCCTGGTGCGCAGCTGGACCCACCTCGAGCGGCAGCGCGGCGGCGCCGGCTTCCTCGGCGGTCCGGGCGAAACCCAGATCGAATCCGACCGCCGCATCCTGCAGGACAAGATCACCAAGCTGAAGCACGAGCTGGAAACGGTGCGGCGCACGCGCGACCTGCATCGCGCAAAACGGAAGAAGGTGCCATTCCCGGTGGTAGCGATCGTCGGCTACACCAATGCCGGCAAGTCGACGCTGTTCAACCGGCTGACCGGGGCAGGGGTGCTGGCCGAGGACATGCTGTTCGCGACGCTCGATCCGACGCTGCGGCGCGTGCGTCTGCCGCACGGCACGCCGGTGATCCTGTCGGACACGGTGGGCTTCATCTCCGACCTGCCGACGCATCTGGTCGCCGCCTTCCGGGCGACGCTGGAAGAGGTCGTCGAAGCCGATCTGGTGCTGCATCTGCGCGATATCTCCGACCCCGACACGGCGGCCCAGGCGGAAGATGTCGAGCGCATCCTTGGCGATCTCGGCGTCGATGCCGCCGACACCAACCGCGTGATCGAGGTCTGGAACAAGATAGACCTGCTCGATGAAGGCAACCGGGAGCGGCTGCTCGCCGAGGGGGCAAGCGGCAAGTCTCCACCGATCGCCATTTCGGCGGTGACCGGCGAAGGACTGGACACGCTGAAGGCGCTCATCGAGACGCGCGTGTCAGGCGAGCTGGAAACGATGACGGTGACCTTGAGCCCGGCCCAACTCGGCCAGGTCGACTGGCTCTACCGCAACGGCGACGTCGTTTCGCGCACCGACAATGAGGACGGCAGCGTCACCCTTTCGCTGACGGCCACGCATAGCGCCAGGCAGGAAATCGAGAACCGCCTGCATCGCAAGAGCGGCAGCTAAATTACTGTTTACTTTACGCCTTTAGCCTTCTGCCAGAGCGCTTCCATCTCGTCGAGCGTGGCCTTCTCCAGCGACCCGCCCGAAGCCGCCAAGGCCTGCTCGACATAGTGGAAGCGCGAGCGGAACTTGTCGTTGGTGCCGCTGAGCGCCGCTTCCGAATCGAGCTTGAGGTGGCGGCCGAGATTGACGACGGCAAACAGCATGTCGCCAAACTCGTCCTTGATCGGCGCGGCGTCGCCAGTGGCGAGCGCTTCGCGCAGTTCGCCGATCTCTTCCTCTATCTTGTCCAGGATGGGGGCTGCCTCGCTCCAGTCGAAGCCGACGCGCGCTGCTTTCTCCTGCAGCTTCAGGGCGCGTGTCAGGGCAGGGAGGGCGACCGGCACGCTGTCGAGGAAACCTTTGCCGTGATCTTCCGGATCGAGGCCGCGCGCGATGCGGGCATTACGCTTTTCGGCCTTCTCCTCAGCCTTGATCTTCTCCCACATGCCCTTGGCCATGCCGGCGCTGCGCGCCTTCTCGTCGCCGAAGACATGTGGGTGGCGGCGGATCATCTTGGTGGTGATGGCCTCGACGACATCGCCGAAAGCGAACTCGTCGATCTCCTCGGCCATCTGCGCATGGTAGACGACCTGCAGCAGCAGATCGCCCAGTTCCTCGCGCAGGTCGTCGAGATCGCCGCGCGCGATGGCGTCGGCCACCTCATAGGCCTCCTCGATCGTGTAGCGGGCGATGGTCGCGAAATTCTGCTCGATATCCCAGGGGCAGCCGGTCTTCGGCGCCCTGAGCGCCGCCATGATCTCGATCAGCCGGGAAATGTCTTTCGAGGGCTTCATGCAAGAGACCCTAGCGCGCGCCGCGGCGGGCGACCAATCCCACCGATCGGCAAAAGCCTATTGTCCACAGCTGCGCGAGACTCTCAGTCGAGCACCGAGACGATCGCCTTGGCGAGATCGTCCATGCCGTCCTCCGGCAGGCCGGCCACGTTGATGCGGCTGTCGCCGACCATATAGACGGCGTGCTCGGTGCGCAGGCGTTCGACTTGCGCCTCGGTCAGTCCAAGGCGCGAAAACATGCCGCGATGGCTGGCGACGAAATCGAAGCGGTCGGAGTTGGACTGCCGGCGCAACGCCTCGGCGAAGGCGACGCGCAGGCGAAGCATGCGCAGCCGCATCTCTTCGAGCTCCGTCGCCCAGTCCTTCTTCAGGCTGGCATCTTCAAGCACCATGCGCACCGCCGCCGCGCCATGATCCGGCGGCATCGAATAAAGCGCGCGCGCGGCAGCCAGCATCTGGCTCATCGCCACATCGGCCTGGGCGCCGTCCTTGGCCATGATCATCGCCGCGCCCACGCGGTCGCGATAGACGGCGAAATTCTTCGAGCAGCTCGAGGCGACGACCATCTCCGGGACTTTGCCGGCCAGCAGCCGCAGGCCGGCGGCATCGGCGTCGAGACCGTCGCCAAAACCCTGATAGGCGATGTCGACGAGGGGCAACAGGCCGCGCTCCATAAGCACGTCGGCGACCTTGGCCCACTGCTCGGCATCGAGATTGGCGCCGGTCGGGTTGTGGCAGCAGCCATGCAGCAGCACGACATCGCCGCTGTTGGCGCCCCTCAGCGCCGCCATCATCTCGTCGAAGCGGACGGCCCCCGACGCCGCATCGAAATAGGGGTAGTCGCGGACGTGCAAACCGGCGGCGCGCATCACCGGCAGGTGGTTCGGCCAGGTCGGATCGGACATCCATACAGTCGCGCCGGCACGCGTGCGCTGCAGAAGCTCGGCCACCAGCCTGAGCGCGCCGGATCCGCCTGGCGCCTGTGCGGCGCGGATGCGCGAATGGTCGGCCTTCTCGCCAAAGGCGAGATTGATCATGGCGGCGTTGAAGCCGGTGTCGCCGGCAAGGCCGAGATAGGTCTTGGTGTCCTGGCTCGCCAGCAGCCGCTTCTCGGCCTCGCGCACTGCGCGCATCACCGGCGTCCTGCCGTCGATGTCCTTGTAGACGCCGACACCGAGATCGACTTTGCCGGGCCGTGGATCGTTGCGATAGAGGCCGATCAGGGCAAGGATCTTGTCGGCGGGCGCGGGCTGCAGGGTCTCGAACATCGAGAAGGACTCCAATGGCGGCGGAGTGATACGCAAATCGATCCCGCCGCGCCAGCGGTTTCCTCCGCGCCGGCGACACGAAAAGAAATGCCGGGCAGGGGATTAAAATCCCTACATGCTCCGTAAACAGGGCATGAAACGGTCGATGGCACGCTTCGATATTGTCGGGCAGTTGGGGTCGCTGCGACGCTACGCGCGCTCGCTGACGCGCGACAGCACTGAGGCCGAGGATCTTGTCCATGACGCGCTGGTGCGCGCTTATGAGCGGCGCGCGACCTTTCGCTCGGGCGGTAATCTGCGCGCCTGGCTGCTGGCGATCACGCACAACATCTTCATCGACCGCATGCGCTCGCGCCGCTCCGAGGCGGCGCGTATCGAACAGGCCGGCCTTGTCGCCGACCAAAGCGTGCCGGCGTCGCAGGACCATTCGGTGCGCCTGTCACAGGTCCGCGAAGCATTCCTTTCGCTCCCCGAGGAACAGCGCTCCGCCCTGCATCTCGTCGCCATCGAAGGGCTTTCCTATCAGCAGGCCGCCGAAGTCATCGGCGTGCCGCTCGGAACGCTGATGTCGCGCATCGGCCGCGCGCGTGCCGCGTTGCGCGAGATGGAAGACGGCGCAACGCCGAAAGCCAGGCCTCACCTCAGGATCGTGGGAGACGATCAATGACCGCCATTGTCGACCCCGTAACCGATGCCGATCTCGACGCCTATGTCGACGATCAGCTGGATGTCGCCCGCCGCATTGAGGTCGAGGCTCACCTCGCCGCGCGCCCGGAAGCGGCGGCGCGCGTGATGTCGGACTTGAGGACGCGCGACGAACTGCGCGTCGCGCTTGCAGGTCCCGTCGGCATGGCGCGTCCGGCCACGACCGAAGCGGCGCGGCGGCTGGAAAGGGCGCTTGCCAGGGGACGTATCCTTGCCATGTTGCAGCGGGCAGCGGCCGCGGCCGTGCTGGTCGCCGCGGGTTGGCTGGCCAACGGCATTTTCGGACCGATCGCGGTGACCAAGGTGGTCGCCTCGACGCAGCCGCCGGCCTATGTCGAGGATGCGGTCCGGGCGCACAGGACTACTTTGGTGCGCGAGACGATGCCGTCGCAGCAAGAGGCGCCGGGCTACGATGCCGACGAGATCCGCGCCGCCACCGCAATCGTCATGCCGTCGCTGCCCGACGACTGGAAGATCCGCGACGTCCAGGTCTACCCCTCGCAATTCGGGCCGAGCGTCGAGGTGGCGGTCGAGACCAGGGACCTCGGCCTCGTCTCGCTGTTCGCCATCAGGCCGGGGACGTTCGACGTCGTGAAGCCGACGGTTTCGCCCTCCGATGACATCTCAACCGCATATTTCCAGATCGGCGAGGTCGCCTATGCCGTGGTCGGACGCGGCGACGCCGGCAATCTCGACCGTGCCGCCGAGAAACTCGCCAGAACGCTCTACTGAAACAGACGACCTACGACGCTTTCTGAGACTTCCAACTAAGGAGAACCAAATGAACAGCCCCAATCTGGGATACCGAATGGGCACCGGCGCCCAGGCCGGAGCCGTCTATGACGAAGGCCTGCGCAAGCACATGCTGCGCGTCTACAATTATATGGGCCTCGGTCTCGTCGTCACCGGCCTCGTCGCCTTCTTCGTCGCCTCGACGCCGGCACTTTATGTGCCGATCTTCTCCAGCCCGCTGAAATGGGTGGTGATGCTGGCGCCGCTCGCCTTCGTCATGATCTTCTCGTTCAAGATGCAGACCATGTCGGCCGCAAGCGCGCAGACGATGTTCTGGGCCTTCTGTGGCGTGATGGGCCTGTCGCTGGCCTCGGTGTTCCTAGTCTTCACCTCGACCAGCATCGCGCGCACCTTCTTCATCGCCGCCACGATGTTCGGTGCCACCAGCCTTTACGGCTACACGACCAGGCGTGACCTGACGCAGTTCTCGTCTTTCCTGATCATGGGCCTGATCGGCGTGGTGATCGCCAGCCTGGTCAACCTGTTCCTCGGTTCGACCGCGCTGCAGTTCGCCATCTCGGTGATCGGCATTGCCGTCTTCGTCGGCCTCACCGCCTGGGACACGCAGACGATCAAGGAGCAGTATGCGGAGAATTTCGATGCGGAATCACAGCAGAAGCTCGCTGTCTTCGGCGCCTTCTCGCTCTATCTGAACTTCATCAACATCTTCCAGCTGCTGCTGAATTTCACCGGCGAACGCGAATAGTCCGAACCGTAGCAGGCAACGCTGCTGCCCTCGGCAGGGCCGGAGGGAAACCTCCGGCCCTTTTTTGCTTGTGGCCTG
Organism: Mesorhizobium sp. BH1-1-5; assembly: GCF_020165615.1. Lineage (NCBI taxonomy): Bacteria > Pseudomonadati > Pseudomonadota > Alphaproteobacteria > Hyphomicrobiales > Phyllobacteriaceae > Mesorhizobium > Mesorhizobium sp. BH1-1-5. Next base: position 127,286 of record NZ_JAIUIM010000007.1, on the reverse strand, counting down.
CCGCCAAACCGGAGCAACGATGTGAGGCGCGGCCGCCCTTGAGTTCACGCTCCGGCTTTTGCTAGCCTGTCGTCCAAACCGGCCAGCCGCGAGGACGTAATGGAACAGCTGACGCTTCACGCTGACGGCATCTCGGCGACCATCGTCGGGCAGGGGGCCGAGCTGGTCTCGCTGCGCGATGCCGACGGCACTGAGCTTCTGTGGCAGGCAGGGCCGGCCTGGCGTCGTCATTCCCCGGTCCTGTTCCCGATCGTCGGCCGGTTGAAAGGCGATCGGCTGCGGCATCGCGGCCAAACCTATCCGATGACGCAACATGGCTTCGCCCGCGACCGGCGCTTTGATTGGGCGCAGCAGGGGCCGACTTCCTGCACATTGGTCCTGACGGATGACGCCGAGACGCGGACGCACTACCCCTTCGCCTTTCGTCTGACCATCGGCTACGACCTGAAACCACGGCAGCTTGGCGTGACCTTCGAGATAACCAACACCGGCGACGAACCGCTGCCAGCCTCGATTGGCGCGCATCCGGCGTTCAACTGGCCGTTGCTGCCGGAACTGCCCAAGGAAGCCTATCGGCTCACCTTCGCGGACAATGAGCCGGCGCCGGTCCGTCGCCTGAAGGACGGCCTGCTGCTGCCGGAACCGCAACCAACGCCCATCGAGGGAAAGACGCTGCCGCTCACCGAAAACCTGTTCGTCGACGACGCCGTCATTCTCGATAAGCCGGCCAGCACAAGCGTGCGCTATGCCGCCGGGCGCGGACCGTCGATCGAGATGTCGTGGCAGGGGTTCAACGAGCTGGGGATCTGGTCCAAGCCCGGCGGCGCGCCCTTCCTGTGCATCGAGCCGTGGCACGGCATCGCCAGCCCCGTCGATTTCGACGGCGAGTTTGCCGACAAGCCGGGCGTCATGCTGATCGAGCCGGGCGCCCGGCGCGTGCTGAGCTACCGCATCGGCCTAAGCCGAGACCCGTGAGGCATGGCATATGCCATCAAGGCCGAGATCAAGGACCCGCAGGCCGAGATATTCGTCTTCGCCACCCAGAAAACCATGTATGGCGGCAAGCACGTGGCCGAAGGCGACGTCGTCTTCCTGTTCGCCAGCGAGAACGAAGGCGGGCAGGGGCTTGTCGCGCGAGGTGTCGTGACATCCTCCGAGCCTATCCCGAGACGCGCCGATCTCGACCGGCAGACGCCGCGGGTCAGCGTTTGCGTCCATCGCACCGCCTTGGCGACAAGACCTTTGGGCCGCGACGAGCTCAAGCGCTTCAAGGATTGGAAGGATGGCCGGCCCGAGACCGAGCTCAACTTCAAATTCTACCGCCAGGCGACGAACAAGATCGTCGGCATCTCGGATGCGACGGTGGCGTTTCTCGATGAGTTTTTCTAAAAAGAAAAGCCCGGCGCGAAGGCCGGGCCAGTCCAAACAAGTTTGTCGATCGGCTCAGTTGCCGAATTTGTAGCTCAGCCGCGCCATGACCGCATCGGCCCGGGCCTTGATCTTGAAAGTCTCCGGATTGTTGCCGTGTTCGCCGTTGTCATCATAGACATTCGGTCCCGTGCCGGTCTTGGATCCGAGATCGATATGCGTGTAGTCGATCCCGAGGATCAACTTGTCGGTAAGGGCGTAGTCGATACCCGCGCCTACAGCATAGCCGTTCTGCCATCCGCTTTGGTCATAGCTCACGCCCCGGTCCGCATAACAGCAATCGTGGGCGTTGAAGCTGACTTCTCCGCCAGCATAACCGCCTTTGGCATAGACCATGAAGCGATCGAAAACATAGCCAACCCGACCAACCACCGTTGCGTAGTGCTTCAGCTTAGCGGTCTCGGTGTCGCTGTCGGGGAAGTAGGGGCTTGTGATGGTCTTGTCGATGCCGGTGGCGGTCCAGGTCGCCTCGCCGCCGAAGACGATCTGGTTCCACTGGGACTGGTAGCCTATGTGCGCGCCACCCGCGATATTTGTATCACTGAAACCGAAGTCCGAGCCTGGCCCTCCCGGAGTGATGATATCGGTGAAAAATCCACCATCCGGCTGCTGTGTATCCGTAGCCTTGATGTGGCTATTGGCGACGCCGATATGCGCGCCGGCATAGAAGCCGCTCCAGTCATAGGCCGATCCGGCAACCGGGGCCGTCATGTCCGCGGCCGAGGCTGCGGTCGCGCTGAGTCCTGCCAGCGCGGCAATTGCGATAAGTCTCTTCACTGATTCCTCCGATCCACCCAAATCCCATCGGTGATGTGACCATAGTCGAATATTCGAAAATAAAGTGTGACGATTTAGTCGCACTTCTATGAAAATCAACGGATTAGATAGTAGTAAGTAAAAGAAGGGCGCGACCGGATAATCCAATGCTTGCAGCATCGGTAAAAGGTGATCAGTGTCCTTTGATGCAACAATACGCCAAAGCAACATGAAGAAATAGCGCGACCGGAACGTTGGAAATCCGATAGTCGCAGGGCAGAAGTCTTCTCAATTTTCTGCGAAACAGGTTCCGGCTTTCTGCAACCAGAAGGCGGTCGAGGAGCCAAATTCGTTCTGGGCTTGGGTAAGGGCAGTCCAAGGGGCCCATCAGCCGGCTTGCCGAGTGACGGCGCCTATCACGTTGACGAGAAGTCGCGCCGCGGTCAGCGCCGACAGTTTGTCGATGTCGGCAGGTGGATAGAGCTCGACGAGGTCGAACCCTGCTATCCTCGCTCGCTTGCCGAGGCCGGCGATCAGGTCGATCGCCTGGGTGTAGGAGAGGCCGCCGGGCGTACGCGCGGCCACGCCCGGCATGATCGACGGATCGAGGCCATCGCAGTCGAGGGTAACGACGACATGCGCGCCTTCCGGGATGTGCAGCAAAGCGGCTTCGACGCCGTGGGCATGAACCTCGCGCGCGGTGACGAAGCGACTGCCATAGCGCTGCGCCGCTTCGATTTCAGCGGAACGCGCGCTGCCGACGCTGCGCAGGCCGACCTGTACCAGGCCTTCGATATGGCCCATCTCGCTGGCCCGGCGCATAGGGCTCGAATAGCCGTAGCGTTCGCTATGCACCTCGTCCCGCCAGTCGATATGGGCGTCGATCTGCAGGATCCAGATTGGTCCGTGGCCGGCAAAGCCGGCAAGGAACGGAATGACGACGGAATCGTCGCCGCCAAGCAGGATCGGCACGGCCGGCAAGGATAGGACTTCGCGCGTCTTTGCCTCGATCCGGGCCCGGTTGCCAGCATTGTCATGCATGATGGTCAAGACATCGCCGGCATCGACACAGCAGGCCGGCTTGCCGTCGAATAGAGGACCGCCGAGGTCGAAATCCCAGTGCCCCACCAGCGGAGCGTCGTCCTGGCTTGCAGCGCGGATGGCGTCAGCGGCCGAGACGTAACCGCGACTGTCCTGGCCGGCATAGGTGGTGCCATGGCCGGCGGCGAAGATAACGGCTCGCGGCATGCGCCCGTCGGCGAGGCGATCGGGAAAGCCGAGAAAGGCAGGCGAGACGGTCATTTCTGGATGCCTTCATTGTTGCGCCCCAGCGCGATGGCAGCTTGGGGCAGGGTAGTTGCTTCGGCCCGGAGTTTTGCGACAATTCGCTTCTCGCGCAACACTGTGGGCTATAGCGATGAAAAGCGTTCTGGTGCTGATGGTTTGTGGGTCGCTCCTTGCCGGTCTGTCGCCTCTGGCGGCAGGCGAAAAACTACGCGCTTCGGACAAGGCTGCACTTGCCGAATGCCTGAAATGTGTCAGCGACTTCCCGGGCGGTGTTCCCGGCGTGAACGACACGCCGACGACATGAATAAGGGGCCGGCCTCTTGCAGAGATTCAGCCTGCCATGGCAGCTTACAATGGTGAGCCAGCCCATCCCGATATACGTTTTCCGTGCTCGTCAATTCGCCAAGAGCGAGACGGTCGTGACCGCTGCGCCAATTGATCTCGTTGTCCAGGTGTTTGGCGGTGGCGGAATGAAAGGCGAGCATGGGCTTGAAGCCGCCTTTGGAGGCTCGGCTTACTACCGCGACGAAGCGACTGAAGAGGCTTATCTAGCCGTTTGGGGAGCTCGGAACGGTTCGCGCTTCCGAAGGCAATTGCGTGAAAGCGGGGCAACTCTGCAAACCGTCAGTAGCCAACCGCCAGCACGCCTTGTCTGGTATACAAGCCAACCGTCGGGATAAGCCGCAGACGACCACCTTCTTGCCGGCCATACTCTTCGCAAATCTTAGTCGCATAAGATATATTATGGAACTTTCGCGTCGGGTGCGTACCCAGGAATTGCTGCGGCTTTCGCTGCCGGCGACGAGCCCACTGATCGCTCCGGGAGCGCTTCGCGTCTTCGAGATCGAGGACGAACGTTCGACCGACGAACGGCAGCGCCGGCTGAGCAACTGCCGCTATCGTCCTGACTCATAAGGAATTTCGATCGTCATGCCGTCATAGGCCGGCACCACGTGTTCCGGCGTCTCAGCCATTACCACGGCGTAATCCAGCGGCACATGCATATGCGTCAGCACGGCATTACCGGGCGCCAGCTTCTCGATCCACTCCAGCGCCTGGCCGAGCGACAGATGGCTGGGATGCGTGTTGTACTGCAGCGCGTCGATCACCAGCATGTCGAGGCCGCGCAAACGCTTCACGGTGGCATCCGGGAAGCCGCTGATATCGGGGCAATAGGCAAGGCCGCCGACACGGAAGCCGAGCGAGATGATGTCGCCATGGATCTGCGGCAGCGGCTCGAGGGTGAGGGCGCCCCCCTCGCCTTCGATCACCACCGGCCTCGCATGGTCAATAAGATGCGGCTTCACGATCGGCGGATACGAGCTCCCGGCCGGCGTCTCGAAGCAATAGCCGAAGGCCTGGCGCAGCCGTTCCATCGTCGGCTCGTCGGCGTGGACATCGATCCTGTGCCGCTGCTCAAGCACATAGCCGCGCAAATCGTCGATACCGTGGATATGGTCGGCATGCGGATGGGTGTAGACGACGGCGTCGATGCGCTTGACAGAGGCCAGCAGCATCTGCTCGCGGAAATCCGGCCCGGTGTCGATGACGACCGTGGTGCGCGCGCCATTGTCGGCAATCCGCTCGACCAGCGCGGCCGTGCGCATGCGCCGGTTCTTCGGATTCTTAGGATCGCAATTGCCCCAATCGCCGGTGATGCGCGGCGTGCCGGGCGATGAGCCGCAGCCAAGAACGGTAAAGCGCAGCCGGTCGCCCATGCCTCAGCCTGCCGCCATGTCGGGACGCGGCATCTTGGTGAACAACCGAAAGAAGTTCCCGGTGGTGATGTCGGCGATCTCGGCTTCGCTGACGCCGACGGTCTCGGCAAGCACCTTGGCCGTATTGGCCACATAGGCCGGTTCGTTGCGTTTTCCACGGTACGGTATGGGCGCAAGGTAGGGCGCGTCGGTCTCGACCAGCAGCCGGTCGCGCGGGACATCGGCGGCGACGGCGCGCAGCTCGGCGGAATTCTTGAAGGTCAGGATGCCAGAGAAGGAGACATAGCCACCCAAAGCCACGCCGACTTCGGCCAGCCTGCGTCCCGACGAAAAACAGTGCAGGATGAAGGGGAAGGCGCCCTTCCCTGTTTCGTCCTCGAGGATCGACGCCATGTCGTCGTCGGCATCGCGCGAATGGATGACCAGCGGCAGGCCCGTCCGGCGCGAAGCCGCAATATGGGTGCGAAAACCTTGCGCCTGCGCATCGCGCGGCGCCTTGTCGTAGTAGTAATCGAGCCCGGCCTCGCCGATCGCTACCACCTTGGGATGGCCGGAAAGCCGCACCAGCTCGTCGGCGGTGACGTCCAGCTCTTCCGCGGCATTGTGCGGATGAGTGCCGATCGAGCAATAGACTTCGTTGAAAGTTTCAGCGATTTCAAGGATTTGCTGAAAGCGCTTCACCCGCGTCGAGATCGTGACCATGCGGCCGATTCCGGCGGCGAGGGCGCGGGCGACAATAGCCGCCCGCTCCTCGGCGAAGTCCGGAAAGTCGAGATGGCAATGGCTGTCGACCAGCATCAGGCGTTCTGCTCGACATAACGCGGGAACACACCCTCGGGCGTTGGCAGCGCCGTGCCCGGCACCAATGCATGGTCGGCATGGACGTGCTCGAAGGCGCGTTTGTCCGCGGGCACGGCCAACAGGTCGAGCAGCTTGGCGGCCGATCCAGGAATGAAGGGCTGGCAAAGCACCGTCACCCGGCGCACAACCTCGGCTGTCGTCCAAAGCACGGTTTCCATGCGCTCCGGATTGGTCTTCTTCAGCGCCCACGGCTCCTGTGAAGCGAAATAGCGGTCGGCTTCCGCCACCACGCCGAAGATCGCGGCCAGAGCCAGATGGATGCCCTGCTCCGCCATCGCCCGGCGCGAAACCGCCAGCGCTTCGATCGCCTGGTCGAGGATCGCCGTGTCGGCCTCCGCGAGTTCGCCGCGCTTCGGCACCGCCGCGCCGCAGTTCTTGGCGATCATCGACAGCGAACGCTGCGCCAGATTGCCGAGGCCGTTGGCAAGATCCGCGTTGGTGCGGTTGACGATCGCTTCGTGGCTGTAATTGCCGTCCTGCCCGAACGGCACCTCGCGCAGGAAGAAATAGCGCACCTGGTCGACGCCGTAATGCTCGACCATCGTGAACGGGTCGATGACGTTGCCGACCGACTTCGACATCTTCTCACCACGGTTGAACAGGAAGCCATGGCCGAAGACGCGCTTCGGCAGCGGGATTCCCGCCGACATCAGGAAGGCCGGCCAGTAGACGGCATGGAAGCGCACGATATCCTTGCCGATGATGTGAGCGTTTGCCGGCCAGAAGCGCCATTTCTCATCATTTTCATCAGGATAGCCGACACCGGTGATGTAGTTGGTCAAGGCGTCCACCCAGACATACATCACGTGCTTTTCGTCACCCGGCACCGGCACGCCCCAGTCGAAGGTCGTGCGCGAGACGGACAGGTCCTTCAGCCCCGACTTGACGAAGCTCATCACCTCGTTGCGGCGCTCGGCCGGACCGATGAAATCGGGCTGGCTTTCGTAAAGTGCGATCAGCCTGTCCTGGTAGGCCGACAGCCGGAAGAAGTAGCTTTCCTCCTCGACCCATTCCACCGGCGTTCCCTGCGGCCCATAGCGCACATTGTCGGCGCGGACCTCGGTCTCCTCCTCGCCGTAATAGGCTTCGTCGCGCACCGAGTACCAGCCGGCATAGCCGCCCTTGTAGATGTCGCCATTGGCGGCCATCGCCTTCCAGATCGCCTGGGAGGACGCGTAGTGCCGCTCCTCGGTGGTGCGGATGAAATCGTCGTTGGAAGCGTTGAGCGCGGTGGCCATGCGCCTGAACTCGGCCGAGTTGCGGTCGGCCAACTCGCGCGCCGTGATGCCTTCCTTGCGCGCCGTCTGCAGCATCTTGATGCCGTGCTCGTCGGTGCCGGTCAGGAAGAAGACGTCCTTGCCGTCGAGCCGCTGGAAGCGGGCAAGCGCATCGGTGGCGATCAGCTCATAGGCGTGGCCGATATGCGGCTTGCCGTTCGGATAGGAGATCGCGGTCGTGATGTAGAATGTGTCGCGTGACATGAATGAACCGTCATGAATATCTGAATGTGAGTTGTGGCGGTGGATATCGCATCGGAACGTCGATTGCCATCCCGAGGCCAACGCATGCCGCCCGAAACTGGGCCAACGGCATGCATCGAACGGGCCGTCACATTCGCATCGCAGAATTCAGGCGGTCGATCATGGTCAGAGCGTGCTGCTTCTTATCGAGATTGTAGGTCTCAGCCTCAGATATCGTGTTTAGCGCCTCGTGCCAAGCTTCCGACAGGTTTCTGGCCCTGGCGAGATCGCCGACCAGAGCCGCTTCGCTGGCGGCGGACGATAGCAGGTCGAGCGCGCGACGGTTGAAGATGTCGAACTGGATCGCCTGGTCGCGACCCGCCACGGCCTCGGCTAGGCGGTGGGCACCGATAATGTCGGGCTTCGGGGCCGCCACCAGCGTATCGAGCGCGCCGGCGATCTCCAGCCCGCCATATTGGGTGAGCAGTATGGCGTTGCGGGCGCTGCCCCCTGCCCGCTCGGCGAGCGCTGCGCGCGCCGCCGGATCGTCGGGTGGCGGCGGCTCGACATTTTCCAGCACCGCCATCAGCTCGTCGGCGGCCAATGGCGCCAGGCGCACCATCTGGCAGCGCGAGCGGATCGTCGGCAGCAGGCTGCCCGGCGCGTGAACGATCAGGATGAACAGGGTGCGCGCCGGCGGCTCTTCGAGATTCTTGAGCAAGGCATTGGCGGCATTGATGTTCATATCGTCGGCCGGATCGACGATGACGACCCGGTAGCTGCCGTCATGCGAGGTCATCGACAGGAAGCGGCTGACCTTTCGGATCTCGTCGACGGTCAGCACCGTCTTGAAACTCTTGGTCTTGTCGTTGGCCGGACGGGTGAGATGCAGCACCGAAGGATGCGCGCCGGTGGCGATCTGGCGAAACAGCGAGGAGGCCGGATCGGGAACGGCAAGCGTGTCGGGCGCCGTCCTGAAATCCGGATGTCTCAGAAGGTGATGCGCCATGTGGAACGCCAGCGTCGCCTTGCCGATGCCTTGCGGCCCGGCGAAAATCAGCGCATGCGGCAGCTTGCCGGTGCGGTAGGCGCCAGCAAGCATCGCGGCCGCCGTCGCGTGGCCGATCAGCCGCGGTGTTTCCGCCGGCTCGGGCACGCCGTCCAGAGTGTCGTGCTGTTCTGGGGCGATGCGTTCAAAAATCATGCCGGCGCCGTCTCGATCCTTTGCGCCGGAATCCGCGCTTCCAGCGCGGCGAAGACGGCTGCGGTGACGACATTTTCCACCGTATCGGGATCGGCGGAAGCGTCGACGACGATGCAGCGCTCCGGCTCCGCCTTGGCGATGGCCAGGAAAGCCTCGCGCCGTTGCCGATGGATGGCCAAAGTCTCCTTCTCGAAGCGGTCGGCGGCATCCCCTGCCCCGCGCCGCGCCGTGGCCCGCTTCAGGCCCTCGACGGGATCGATGTCGAAGATCAGCGTCATGTCCGGCATCATGCCGTTGATGGCCACTGCCTCCAGCGCCTTCATGAAATCGGCATCGATGCCGCCGGTCACGCCCTGGTAGACGCGCGAGGAATCGATAAAACGGTCGCACAGCACGATCGAGCCGCGCTCGACCGCCGGGCGGATGACCTGCTCGACATGGTCCGACCGCGCGGCGGCGAACAGGATCGCCTCCATCTTCGAGCCGAACGGCTCGGCCGCCCCGGACAGGAGCACGTGCCTTACGGCCTCGGCGCCGGGCGATCCGCCCGGTTCGCGGCTGACCAGGACTTCGTATTTCTTGGCGCGCATGCGCCGCGCCAGCCGCTCGATCTGCGTCGACTTGCCTGCTCCTTCGCCGCCCTCGAAGGTGATGAAAAATCCGCTCGCCAATCGAGACTGCCTTTGCCCGTGCTGGCCGCTGTCATAGCTCCCGTCCGACAAAAGGTCCACGAACTTGCCCGATCACAAATGTTTCTGACGCAGCCAGCCGACAGCGAGTTCCTTGGCCGCGTCGAGCGCACGCTGCGGCAGCGTGCCCACTTTCACCGACTCGGCGGCATACAGCGGCGTCTGCTGGCTGAGCGTGTCGCCTATCCAAACGCGCAGTTCCCCGACCGGTTGCCCCTCCTCGACCGGCGCCGACACCGGACCCTGGTAGACGATCCTGGCGGTCAGCTTGTCGCGGTTGGCGATCGGCAGAAAGATGTTCACCGGGCCTTTCGCTTTCAAGGCCAGGCCGGACTTGGCGCCCCCGAAAACCTGCGCTTCGCCGACGACCTCGTCCTTGGCGAAAATCTCGGTTTTCTGGAATGACCGAGAGCCCCAGTCGAGCAGCTTGCGTGCCTCCTCGGAGCGTTCGCGGTCATTCGCCAGTCCGCTCACCGCGGCGATCACGCGTATGCCGTTGTGGCTGACAGTGCCGACCAGCCCGAAGCCCGCCTGCTCGCTGGCGCCGGCCACGAAGCCGTCGGCCTCGATGCCCATGGCGATCAGCGGATTGCGGTTCCTCTGCGCGATCTTGTTCCAGGTGAAGTCCGGCTGACCGTAATAGTGGAAGAACTCCGGATAGTCGCGCCACAGATGCAGCGCCAGCATCGTCAGCTCCCGCACCGTCGTCTGCTGCCCATCCGCCGGCAGTCCAGTCGAATTGACGAAGGTCGATTTCTGGAGGCCGAGCTGACGGGCGCGATCGGTCATCTGCGCGGCGAAATTCGCTTCCGAGCCCGCCATGCCCTCGGCAAGCACGATGCAGCCGTCATTGGCCGCCTGCACGGTGACGCCCTGGATCAAATCCTCGACGCGGACCTCGGATTTGAGCTTGGCGAACATGGTCGAGGTGCCGGACGGCGCGCCGCCGGTGCGCCAGGCGTTTTCGCTGACGACGAACGTGTCGTCGAGCGTGATGCGCTTCGACTTGATGGCGTTGAAGACCATTTCCATCGTCATCAGCTTGGCCATCGAGGCCGGCGGGATCGGCTTGTCGGGGTCCTTGGCGAAGAGCACGGTGCCGGTGTCGGCATCGATCATGAACGCCTGCGTCGCCTTGGTCTCAAAAAGCTGCGCGCTTGCCGGGGCGGCGCAAAGCAGCGCCAGCACCAATCCCAGGACGCTGGCGAAAGGCGGAAAAATGCGCAATTGCATGAAATGTCGACCCAATCTGAGCAATACCGGAGACACCGACGGCTTTCGCCCGGAATTGCGCAAAGACTACCCCGCGGCCAAGCTATCAGGGTTTTTTCGGCCGGATCAACGGGCCGCGCGAATTTGATCAGTTACGCACAACCAGCGCGTCCGGCGCGCCATGCGACCAGGCGGCCTGAAGCAGGTCGTCGACGCTGCCATGGCCGTCCGGATAGACATTGACCGCGTACCAATCATTGCCGTCGAGCTCGGTGCGCTGGATCTCGGTCCGGCCGAATGGCTTGAGCGCCGCGGCCACGCGATTTGCCTCCGCGGCTTCGTCGAAGGAACCGGCGGCGACATAGTCGGACGCGGGCTGTTCCTGGCGGTTCGATTTCCTCCACGACTGCAGGATATCGGCCGGCGACATGCCGCCGGTGTCAAGCGCGGCAAAGACATCGGCGCGCTTCACCCGCTCATCGGCGTAGGACAGCGAAGCCATGGCAAAGGGCGAGTTCGCAGGAAGGCCGACATCCGGCCGTTCCGGCACGATTGGTCCGAAATCGGGCAGTGTGACATCGCTGGCGCCCTGCGTCGAGAAACTTGCCGGTTGCACGGTGAGCTGCTCCGACAGGCCCGGCTGCGCGGCAAAGGCCTGCTCCGAATCGGTCAATTGTCCAGGGAACGGCACGGCGGCCGGCGGCGCTCCCACCGAGAGACTCGGCGACGGGCCGTTCATGGCCACCATCACACCGGTCGGCAGGCCATCCGAAGGATCCGGCCGGTTGTTGCCGGGGTGGTAGGAAGCCACCAGATACTGATCGTCGTCGCCGTCGAGCGGCGCGCGGCCGACATATTCGACTTTGACCTTGGCCGTGCCGACCTTGTCATAGTCGAGCATCTGCGCCGCGCGTTCGGAGACGTCGATGATGCGGCCTTCATGGTAGGGACCGCGGTCGTTGACGCGCACGATCACCGAACTGCCGGTTTCCAGATTGGTGACGCGGGCATAGCTCGGCAGCGGCATTGTCGGATGCGCCGCCGTCAGATGCGTCATGTCGTAGACTTCGCCATTGGCGGTTAGGCGGCCATGGAAGGCGTCGCCGTACCAGGAAGCCAGCCCGACCTTGGCGAAGCCCTTCTTATCTTCCTTCGGATAATACCACTTGCCGCGCACCTGGTAGGGCTTGCCGAGCTGGTCGCGACCGCCGCCGCGCCGCATGAACTGCACGCGCGGGCTGGCCTTCACCCCATATTCGGATTCGGCGAAATATTCCTTGGAGCGGGCCTTCTTGTAGACCATGCCCTTCGGTTCGGGCTGGGAGGCGCAGGCAGCCAAAATGAGGCCCGAAAGGGCGCACAGGGCGAAAGCAGAAGCGCGACGAAGACGCGGGCGCGCCGAAATCTGCATGTTTTCGATTGTCCCCTACCGTGCTGCCATCCGACGGAGCCAAGCATCCGCCGATGTCAGCAACACCTTGATCCCCAATCCCTTTGTGCGCAGGAATTGCTTATCACGATGTTAATCGATTATGGCGGCAACAGGGCGAGATTATGGCAAGGCCCAGGACCGGACAATGATGGGGCGGCCGTCTCGCCGTGACTGTCGTTTCCAAGCCTCACCACGGCCAGGAATTTCACGGCGTCGGGGGCCGTCCCAATCGAATTGCCGGCTTGTTATTGCGGCACCGGCGACCCGGTGGCGGCGACCTGCGAAAGCTTCTCGCGCTTCGTCAAAACAGGCTTCTCATAGGTTTTCTTCATAATCTTCCTCTCTTGAAATATTAGCAGGTTCAAATTGGCAGCGTATCGGCCGCATTGTCAATGCATCAGCCGGCTAGCCACCGCGCCCCAAACAACATTGGGCCATTCCTGCGATTGACAGGTCTTTGCACGGCGCACTAGAGCATAGGGCGCTTGCGTTCCTGCCGGCATGGCTTTGTGGCCGGCAGGACGAAGCGCCTCGTGAAGAGCACGATGGAGGGATGGCCGAGCGGTTTAAGGCACCGGTCTTGAAAACCGGCGTGGGCGCAAGTTCACCGTGGGTTCGAATCCCACTCCCTCCGCCAGATTGCTTACAGCTTCGAGCTTCGCAGGACCGGCGCAATCCCGGTCGAGATTGCTCGCCAATCCCTCTACCAGTTCACCTTCAAGCCGACATCGCCGCCATAGCTCTGCAATCCGTCGCCGAACTTGCCGTCGAAAGCTGCGAACGTCGATGTGTTTGAGCCCCAGTTCATCTTCAGGCCGGCATTGACCGCAACCGCGTCCTCGGCGGCCGAGGCGCCCTGGATGACGAAGGAGGTGCCCGGCGCCGCCTGGAAGCTCGGTTTCACCGAGCGGTCCGGCTCGAACTCATGCACCCAGGCCGCGCGGCCCCAGGCCTGCAGCGACTGGCCGTCGCCGATGCCGATCGTGGTGTCGAGTTGCAGGCCGAGCGAGACCGGCAGCGAGGTGATGACGCGGCGATCGAAGCTCAGCCCCAAAGCGCCACCGTCGGGCGAAGTCTCGTCGAAAGAGTCCATCGACAGGAATGCGAACTGCAATCCGGCGAAAGGCGTGATCGCCCCCTCGCCCACCTGCTGCCGCCAGCCAGCCTCGATGTTGGTGCCGAAGCCGGCGCTGAGGAAATTGCTGCGCCAGTTCTCGGGCGTGATGCCGGCCACCGGGTCGATCGGCGTGTCCGAACCGGGCACGGCCGTGGCCCGGTGGATGTTGTTGTTGTAGAGGCCGAAGGCAAGCGCGCCGTCGATATAGAACTGGTCCCATTTATGCGTGACATAGGCGCCGGCCTGCGCGCCGACGATGTTGCCCGAAGTCTGTCGGCCATCGACGGCAAATGAACCCGCAGAGCCGCCCAGGGCGAAGCCCACCAGCGTGTCGGGATCGCCGACGGTCTCCATGCCCGCCGCGAGATTGCCGCCCCTGTAGGTGGTGCCGGCACTGCCAGCCGCCGCACTGCCGCTGATCTCGCCGCCATTGCCGCCGGCGCTCGCCCAATAGCTCCAGCGCCGCGGGTCGGGCTGCAGGGCTTTGAACGGATCCTTCCCGGGCTTCGCCGGTTCGTCATAGGCCTGCGGTGCCGCTGTGACATCCGTCGGATCGGTGCCGAGGCCGGTGCGCCAGAAATCGGCCTGGCGGCCGATCGAGGCGAAGAAGCTTTCATAGGCGCCGAATTGTGGCTGCTCGAAACCGGAAACCCCCTCGCCCGAGACCGAATCGTAGACGGCGCCAAGCTGCTCGACGGTCGGGATATAGAACAGCGCCTCGGCGATCTTCTGGAAATCCGGCGAGGTCGGGCCGCCGCTCTGGATGGCGTTGACCGCGTTCGCGACCGGAATCTGGTTCCCGGTCAGGCCGGTGGGGGCGAAGGTGATGTCGACACCGAGATAGACATTGTTGAGGTCCGGATACTGCAGCTGATATTGCGCGACCGCGCTTTGGACCGAACTCAGCTCCAGTCCGGTGTGCGACACGCCGCCATCGGCATGCAGGATGTGGAACGTCTGGCTCCCCGGCTTCGCCGCGGCCGCATCCATGATGTTGAGGTCGATGGCGCCACCGAGATCCGCCGTGCCGGCGACGTTGATCAGGTCGGACTGCGGATCGAGGTCGACGTCGAGCTTATAGGCGCCGGTCGAGGCCTGGTTCCAATTGCCGACGAGGTTGGTCGTCATCACATTGTTGTTGCCGCCCGGCGAGAAATAGCCGCTGTCGGCGAAAAGGTTGCCGGTGCCGAGCTTGGCATCGGCGCCGGCATTGAAGGTGGCGTTGGCCTCGTTGGTGAAGCTGTTGGCGCCGGCGCCGAGATCGAAGGAACCGGTGACGGTGCCGTAATTGGTGACCGTCTCCTTGGCATCGCCGGAAAGGATCGCCCAGCCGCCGGCCGTGCCGCTCGCGGTGGTGATCGTGCCCTTGTTGCTGACCGTGTTGTTGTTGCCGTCGACGATCCAGACACCGACACCGATATGGTTTGCGTCGGTGGCGCCGCCCACGACCTTGCCGGCTGCGCTCGTCAGGTTGATGGCAATGTCGCCATTGCCTTCGGACGCCTTGCTCTGCGCGACGATGGCGCTGGTGCCCGCGGCATGGGTGACGACCGACCCTGCAAAGTCGACGGTGACATTACCGGCGACGCCCTGGAACAGCGGGTTGAGCGGATGGAGGGTGTCCTTCGTGCCGCCCGCGCTCTGCGCAAAGATGCCGATGGAGCCGCTGCCGTAGGTGTCGATAGTACCGGCATAGTCGACTTTGACAACGCCGGAGTCGCCAAAGTCGCCATTGCTGCCGACATGATAGTCGGTGATGGTCCCCAGCACCGGGACGTCGTTGCCGAGCGTGCCAAGTATACCGCCACCGCCACCGATCGACTGCGCGAAGATGCCGGCCGAGGATGAGCCGTGGGTGATGATCGCGCCACTGCCTTCAACGGTGATATCCTTGCCCGAGCCGCCGCTACCGCCGCCCTGACCGAAGGCCAGCCCAATGCCGAGATTGAGAGCCGGGATCGGCCCCATCGCTTGCTCGAGTACACGGTCGACATTGCCGGCGACACCGCCGCCGCCGCCCACCGACTGGGCGAAGATGCCGTTGGATGCCGCGCCGAAGGTCTCGATCTTGGCGTTGTCGTTGTTGATGACGTGGACGATGCCGCCATCGCCGCCACTTTTGCCCTTGCCGCCGACGCCGACCGTGCCGGTAGCGCCGATATTGGCCTTGCCGCCGACGCCGCCGCCGCCGCCCACCGACTGGGCGAAGATGCCGTTGGAATTGCTGCCCTTCGTGGTGATGTTGCCGGTGTTGGTAACCTCGACAAGACCGCCGATGCCTGACGCGCCGCCATTGCCGCCAACCGCGACGCCGAGATTGCTGTAGATCTTGGTCTTGCCCAATAGCACGTTGGCGATCAGCGCCGCCGGGATCGGGATCAGTTCGCCGGTACCGAGGAGGCCATTGCCGCCGGCGCCACCGCCGCCGCCCACGCTCTGCGCATAGATGCCGTCGGCAAGCGAACCGTTGGTCGTGATGCTGCCATCGTTGGTGACGGTCACGTGCCCGCCGTCGCCAGCCGCGCCGCCCTGGCCGCCGACCGCGACCGACATGGCGACGTTTATGAGCGCATCTGGAGGAGCCTCGCCCTTGCCGACCAGCACATTGATCGAATTGGCGCGCCCGCCGATGCCGCCGCCGCCGCCGATCGACTGCGCGAAGATGCCATAGGCGCTGTTGCCGGTGGTCACCGTGTCGCCGGCGACGTCCTTGTCGGTGGTGATGAGGCCGGTCTCGATGTTGCCATGGTTGTTGACGGTGACCTCCTCGCCGTTGCCGGCGAGCGCGCCATTGCCGCCGATGGCCACCGAGATGTTGGTGTTCTGCGCGCTCGAGCTGGTCGCGTTGGCCCAGCTTCCGACCGCCGTGATCGCGTTGCCGCCGTCGCCGCCACCGCCGCCCGCGCTCTGCGCGTAGATGCCGGCCGAGTTGTCGCCATAGGTGCGGATGGCCGCCCAGTTGTTGACCGTCGCGGTCGAGCCGTCGCCGCCGAGCGCGCCCTGGCCGCCCACGGTGACGCCGATGGACGCAAGCGGCAGGTTGCTGTTGTTGATGCCGAGGTTGACACCGATCGCGAAGCCGCCGTCGCCGCCGCCGCCGCCGATCGATTGCGCCCGGACGCCGTCGGCGCCAAGGCCCCAGGTGGTGATGGTCGAGCCGGGAACGACCTGGTCGAGCGCATTCTTGCCCGCATCGACGGTAACGGCGCCGCCGTTACCGCCTGTGCCGCCGGTGCCGCCGACGGCGACCGATATGTTAGCGCCCGGCCCCATTGAGCCGGAGCCCGACCCGGCGTAACCGCCAGTGCCGCCGCCGCCGCCGACCGATTGCGCCCAGATGCCGTGGGCCCCGGTGCCTGAGGTGGTGATGTTGCCGCCATTGACGACATGCACCGTGTCGCCGATGCTGCCATCGCCGCCGCTACCGCCGACCGCGACCGAAACGGCGACCGCCGGGATTTCCGAGGGATCGGGAGAAACCGCCACCGAGAAGGCGATGGCCCCGCCGCCATTGCCGCCGCCGCCGCCGACCGACTGCGCGAAGATGCCGTAGGCCTTGATGCCCGAAGTGGTGATGTTACCCTGATTGCTGACCGTGACGGTGCCGCCGCTGCTGCCGTCGCCGGCATCGCCGCCGATGGCGGCCGATATCGCGCCGACCGCGAGCGCGCCGGCAATGGAGAAGCCGCCATTGCCGCCGCCGCCGCCAAGGCTCTGCGCGTTGATGCCGATCGAACCGTCCGCATGGGTGATGATCGAGGAGCCATTGTTGACGGTGACGGCCTTGGCGATACCACCCGCGGCTCCCTTGCCGCCGAGGGTGACGGTCAGCGCGACCGCGCCGATCGTGCCGCCGCCGGCAAAGCCGCCATTGCCGCCGCCGCCGCCGACCGACTGCGCGAAGATGCCGTGAGCCTGGAGGCCGAAGGTCTCGATCGTGCCGCCCGTGGTGTTGACGGTGACGATGTCGCCGCTGCCTCCGACATCGGCCGCGCCGCCCATGGCGAGGCCGAAATTGAACGCGCCGCCGCCGCTCACCGCGACGGCGCCGCCGCCATCGCCACCGCCGCCGCCAACCGACTGCGCGAAGATGCCATAGGCGCCGTCGCCCTGGGTGGTGATGTCGCCCTTGTAGTTGACGGTCACGTCCTTGCCGTCGCCGCCAGGGCCGCCCTTGCCGCCAAGCGCGAAGCTGGCGCCGGCGCCTGAGGTGGCGCTCGAGACCGCGACTGCAAGGCCTCCCCTGCCACCGCCACCGCCGACCGATTGCGCGAAGACGCCATAGGCCTTGGCGCCCGTTACGACGGTTTGGCCCAGAATGTTGGTCGTGCGCGTGCCGGTGCTGATGTCGGAAGCGACGAGGCCGCTGAGATTGCCCGGCGTGGCCACGTGATTGACCTCGACCGATCCGCCGTTGCCGCCCTTGTCGCCGGAACCGCCAATGGCGATCGCCACGGCTTCGCCGACTGTATAGGAGCCGCCGCCATTGCCGCCGCCGCCGCCCAGCGACTGGGCGAGGATACCGACCGAATTGTCGCCGCTTGTCGTCAAGTGGTTTGAGGAATTGACGATGACGTTCTGGCCGTCGCCGCCTCCGCCCCCGGAGCCGCCGATGGAGAAGAGGCCGCCGCTGGAACCGCCATCGCCGCCGCCGCCGCCGATCGATTCCGCCTGGATGGCGGTGCCCGCCGTGTTGATGATGCCGGTGTTGTTGACGGTGACCGTGCCGCCATTGCTGGTGGAGGAGCCTTTGCCGCCGATGGCGACGAGGCCGCCAGAATCGCCGCCATTGCCGCCGCCGCCGCCGATAGACTGGGCATAGATGCCGCGCGCCTTCGGTCCGGTGGTGATGAGCGTGCCGTCATTGGTGACGGTCACCGATCCGCCCATGCCGCCCGCATCGCCTTCGCCCCCGATGGCGACTAGGCCGCCGCTGCCCGAGCCGTTGCCGCCGCCGCCGCCGATCGATTGCGCCACGATCGCGTCGGCGCCGACATCCTTGATGGTTGGACCGAGATCCGTGACGCTCGTGTCCGTGCCGCCATATGTCGTGACGTTCCCGTGGTTGGTGACGATGACGGTCTTGCCGTCGCCGCCGGAGCCGGCATCGCCACCGATGGCTACGAGGCCGCCGGCGCCGCCCGCATCGCCGCCGCCACCGCCGATCGACTGCGCCAGGATACCGAAGGCGCCGACGCCGTAGGTCGTGATGTTGCCGCCGCCATTGTTGTTGACGGTCACGGTGTCGCCGGTGCCGCCGCCGGCGCCGAGCTTGTTGCCAAGCGCGACGATGCCGCCGGAATCGCCGGCATTGCCGCCGCTGCCGCCGAGCGACTGCGCCCAGATGCCGTAGGACCGAGCGCCCTTGGTCTCGATGACGCCGGTGTTGGTGACGGTGACGGTGCCGCCATTGCCGCCGGCCGAGGCGGAGCCGGGCTGGCCGACGATGCCGAAGCTGTCGCCGCCCGAGCCGCCGCCGCCGCCGATCGATTGCGCAAAAATGCCGACGGACTTGTCCTGGTTGGTGGTGATCTGGCCGCTGTTGGTGACAATGACCGTGCCGCCTTTCGTCGGCGGACCGCCGGCGCCGCCCTCGCTCAGGATGTAGCCATTGCCGCCGGCGCCGCCCTGGCCGCCCTTGCTCATCACGAAGATGCCGTCGGCTCCGACCGCATCGGTGGTGATCGTCGCCGCCGAGTTCAGCGTGATGTCGCCGCCCTGGCCGGCAGCGCCGCCCTGGCGGGCCTTCTGGTTGCCGTAGGAGTCGCCGCCGTTGCCGCCGTCGCCACCAATGCTGACGATTTCGACCGCGGCTTTGCCGTCCTGGCTGGAACTGTAGCTCTTGTCGAAACCCAGCGTGTCGTTGATCATCGGCCCGTTGCCGCCCGGCTGGCCGTCCGAGCCGCTCACGCCAATAGTCAGGCTGCCGAGGATGCCGAAATCGATGACAATGCCATAGGCGTTCGAGCCTCCGGAACCGTTGGAGCCGGTCTGGCGGTCGACGAAGCGCACGTCGTTGCCCGAGGTCACCGTGCCGCCGGTGCCGGACGCGCCAGCGCCACCGCCATCTATCTTAACGTTGTCCCGATAGGTGGTGAGCGTGGTTGTCGTGGAGTCCTTGTCGTTCGTGAGCACGATGCCGGTGTAGTAGTCGGTGCCGTTCACGTTCGTCTTGGTGTAGGACGCGACCGTGTAGGTTATTCCGCCGGAGACGTAAGAGCTTCCGACGGCGGGCGGCGAAACAATGACGGCGTTGAAGGTGGGCTTGCCGTCTTGGTCAGGGGCGCCCTGGGTCACCACCCAGCCATTGGACGGCGACGGGATCTGGACGACCTTCTCGAATTGCTGGGTGCCGGTATTGTACACTAGGTCGTTGACCGCCACGGCGAACGCGCTGCCCATAGGCAGAAGCAGCATTGTGCCCGTGAGCATCCCGAACACACTCGATCGGGCGGACCGTCGCAGAGCCTTCAGGCCGACAGCAGGCAAAGTGACAATCATCATTGCCGCGGTTGAGACCCAAGGCCTATCGACGCCGGCCAGCGCTGACTTTGGGGCAATCAACAGGGACTGCGCAGCGATTGCTGTTGGACCGGCGTGAGGGCTAGGCAAAACACGTCCCAGGCCGAACTTCGACCCCTTGGCCGTCTCGATCTTCGCCATTGCCGCAGTCCCCCCGGGTCGACCAACCCGTCCCCGTCCGGCCATGGCGTGACCCAGGGGAAGCGCCTTGTCAACTTCGCTTCAATTGCAAGCCGGCGGTTGAGATCACGGATTTGTTATCAGGATCAAGTAATCCGACTCGCGATCTATCGCCGCGGAAAGTATTGAACCATTTGGATTTTCTAGCTTTTCCTGCCGCACGCCCTCCGACAATGAAGAGGCGACCGATATGCCATTCGGCCGAAAGGCGCTCCGCGGATGGCTATCCAGGAGCGGTTTTCAGGGGTGACTTTTTCTGGGCATATCATGGCCTGAATGCAGGAAAAGCACGACGCGACGCACCCTGTGTCACCTAGACATTCCCCGCCTATTAGCGATTCTGCGGATGGCAGCGACCAGCGGTTGCATGATGGGTGCATTTGTCGGAACCGAAGCTCCCCCGGCGCGTCGCGTGGTGGTCAACGCTTGGTGAAGCAGCGTTCATTTGATTTCTCGGACAAAATATGCTGCTTCTCGCGCCCATGAAGAAGCTCTGCCTGATGGTTCTGGCGTCTCTGACGCTGGTCTTGCCGGCCAAGGCGATGGACAATGCGTTGCGCGCCGGCCTGATGAAACTCGACCCGCAGACCCGCCTCGAACAGCGGTGTGACGCAGAGGTGCTCGACCGGATCAGTCACGACGATCGCAACTACAAGGCCGACCGCGTCGTGGCCTACGCCTTCGCCACCCCACAGATGAGCGCCGACGCCATCAAGAGCTCTGGCGCCGCCTTCCGCAGCAAGGGCCAATGGTACCGGCTGAAGTTCAAATGCCAGACCGCGCCTGACCACATGCAGGTGCTGCAGTTCCGCTACAAGATCGGCGACGAAATCCCGGAAGCCGACTGGGCCAAATACAATCTCTACGATTAGTTTTTCGGCCTGCCCGCCTTGCCGGCGACCACCCCAAATCCTTGAGTGCTTGCGCCGGCGGCGTTGTTTTCCGGCGATGTCCAAACCTGCGCCTTGACGCCGGTGGACCATGCCTTTAGGCCCGTCGGGATAAAGGGCTATGTTCATTTCAGGCAAGGATTTCTAGTCGATGGAAATATTCACTGCCGCAGGCCTTTCAGCCCTCCTCCAGGTCGTGGCAATCGATCTCGCGCTCGCCGGCGACAACGCGATTGTGATCGGCCTCGCGGCGGCCGGCCTTCCCGCGGACCAGCGCAAGCGCGCGATCCTGGTCGGCATCGCGGCAGCCACCGTCCTGCGCATCATCTTTGCCCTGATCACGCAATGGCTGCTGAGCATCGGCCCGATGCTGCTTATCGCCGGCGGGCTTCTGCTTCTGTGGGTGTGCTGGAAGATGTGGCGTGAACTGCGCGTCAGCCATGACGACGAGCGCGACGCGACCGAAGCGCTGTCGAACAGCGATTACAACAAGGACGGTTCCGTCGCGGGCAAGGGAGCGCGCAAGACCTTCTCGCAGGCCGCCTGGCAGATCGTCATCGCCGACGTCTCGATGTCGCTCGACAACGTACTCGCCGTGGCCGGCGCCGCCATGAAGCATCCCACCGTACTGATAATCGGGCTGGCCCTTTCGATCGCGCTGATGGGCTTTGCCGCATCCTTTGTCGCGCGCCTGCTGCACAGGTATCGCTGGATCGCCTATATCGGCCTGCTGATCATTCTTTACGTCGCGGTGAACATGCTTCTCGGAGGCGCCGTGCAGCAGTTTCCAGACCATTTTGCCTTCCTGGCGCCATTGTTCGGGCCGGACAGCCACTGAGGCAAGCGAGCAGCGGTCGGTCGACAGGCAGTTTGCTTCTCAGGCGAAGCGTGCTATTGCGCCGCGCGAAAACGGCTCAAAGCCGCGCACCTAGAGCAATTCCAGGATAAGTGTGAGCGGTTTTCCGTCCGGAATTGCGTTAAAACAAAGGGATAGAGCGTTTCGCCGTTTCCGTGAAACGGTGGAAACGCCCTAGATCGATCTTCAGAGCCAAAGGCTCAATTCTCGATCTCGCCCTCATCTCTTGGAAACAAATCTATGTCCGCCCCACGCGTCAGTTTCGTCAGTCTTGGATGCCCGAAGGCGCTCGTCGATTCCGAGCGCATCATCACGCGGCTGCGCGCCGAGGGCTATGAGATCGCGCGCAAGCATGACGGCGCCGACCTTGTCGTCGTCAACACCTGCGGCTTCCTCGATTCCGCGCGCGACGAGTCGCTCAACGCCATCGGCTCCGCCCTTTCCGAAAACGGCCGCGTCATCGTCACCGGCTGTCTCGGCGCCGAGCCGGACGTGATCCGCGAGAAGCATCCCAACGTGCTGGCGATCACCGGCCCGCAGGCCTATGAGAGCGTGATGGCGGCGGTGCACGAGGCGGCGCCGCCCAGCCACGATCCCTACATCGATCTGCTGCCGCCGCAAGGCGTGAAGCTGACGCCGCGCCACTATGCCTACCTGAAGATTTCCGAGGGCTGCAACAACCGCTGCACCTTCTGCATCATTCCCGCACTGCGCGGCGATCTCGTCTCGCGCCCTGCCGCGGACGTGCTGCGCGAAGCCGAAAAGCTCGCCAAGGCCGGCGTCAAGGAAATCCTCGTCATCTCGCAGGACACCAGCGCCTACGGCATCGACATCAAGTACCAAACGTCGATGTTCGGCGACCGTGAGGTGCGGGCTAAATTCCTCGACCTCGCCGAGGAATTAGGCAAGCTCGGCATCTGGGTGCGCATGCATTACGTGTATCCCTACCCGCATGTCGCCGACGTCATTCCGCTGATGGCGGAGGGAAAGATCCTTCCCTATCTCGACATCCCCTTCCAGCATGCCTCGCCACAGGTGCTGAAGAACATGCGCCGGCCCGCGCATGGCGAAAAGACGCTGGACCGCATCCGCGGCTGGCGCGAGGTCTGCCCCGACCTCGCCATCCGTTCGACGTTCATCGTCGGCTTCCCCGGCGAGACCGAAGACGATTTTCAGATGCTGCTCGACTGGCTGGACGAGGCCAAGATCGATCGCGCCGGTTGCTTCAAATACGAACCGGTCAGGGGCGCGCGCTCCAACGACCTCGGACTGGAGCAGGTGCCGCAGGACATCAAGGAAGCGCGCTGGCACCGCTTCATGCAGCGCCAGCAGAAGATCTCGGCTGCGCAGTTGGCCAAAAAGGTCGGCAAGCGCCTGCCGGTGCTGATCGATGAGGCGCATGGCATATCCGGCAAAGGCCGCACCAAATACGACGCGCCAGAGATCGACGGCTCGGTGCACATCCAGTCGCGGCGGCCGCTGCGCGCCGGCGAAATCGTCACGGTGAAGATCGACCGCGCGGATGCGTATGACCTTTATGGCTCGGCGGTCTGACAGCCTGCGCGAACCCACGCGCAGCTTCAAAGAAAAAGGGCGCCCCGGGCGCCCTTTTCCGTTTCGGTTCCGCGACTTGCCGCCTACTGGGGCAGCTTGTCGTCGATGCCCTTGACGTAGAAATTCATGCCGAGCAGCGTGCCGTCGTCGGCGACCTCGCCGTCCTTCAACCAGGCGGATCCATCCTGCTTGGAGACAGGTCCGGTGAAGGGGTTCCAGCCGCCGGCAATCTTCTTCTCGGTTGCCTGTGCCATCGCCTTCACGTCGTCAGGCATATTGGTGTAGGGCGCGAGCTTGACCGCGCCGTCCTTGATGCCGAGCCAGACATTGTCCGGCTTCCAGGTTCCGTCGAGCGCGGCCTGGACGCGGCTGATATAGTACGGGCCCCATTCGTCGGTCAGCGAGGTCAGCTGCGCGTTCGGCGCAAACTTGATCATGTCGGACGATTGGCCGAAGCCGTGCAGCTTGCGCTCCTCGGCGACCTGCAGCGCGGCGGTCGAGTCGGTATGCTGGACGATGATGTCGGCGCCCTGGTCGAACAGCGCCTTGGCGGCGTCGGCTTCCTTGCCAGGGTCGAACCAGGAGTTCACCCACACGATCTTCACCTTGAAGTCGGGATTGATCGACTGGGCGCCGAGGATGAAGGAGTTGATGCCCATCACCACTTCCGGGATCGGGAAGGAGACGATGTAGCCGGCGAGGCCCTTCTTCGATTCCTTGGCCGCGATCTGGCCGAGCACATAGCGACCTTCATAGAAGCGGGCATTATAGATGCCGAGATTGTCGCCGGTCTTGAAGCCGGTGGCATGCTCGAACATCACCTTCGGGAACTTCTTGGCGACCTTCACTTCGGCATCCATGAAGCCGAAGGAGGTGCCGAAGATGATCTTGCAGTTCTCGCGCGCCAGGCGCTCGAAAGCGCGATCGGCGTCGGGGCCTTCCGACACGTTTTCGAGATAGGCGGTCTCGACCTTGTCGCCCAGCGCCTTTTCGACCTCGAGGCGGCCCTGGTCGTGCTGGTAGGAGTAGCCGAAGTCGCCGATCGGACCCGTGTAGACCCAGCACGCCTTCAGCTTGTCGGCGGCCTCGGCGGTTACCGCCAGCGACAGGGCCGCCGCCGTGGTCATCAACGCAATAAGCAGTTTTTTCATTGTGTTACCTCTCTGAGTTAAGCCTTGGAGCTTCCCGTCTTTTTGTTATCGTCAACGATCCGGAACGAATGGCTGCCCCAACGAAGCCGGCGTGTTCATCATCGTCAGCCGCTTGTTGCGGGAGATTAGAACGAGAACCACGATGGTTGCCAGATAGGGCAGCGAAGAAAGAAACTGCGAAGGCACAGGAATGCCAAAAGCCTGTGCATGAAGCTGGCCGATCCACACTGCGCCGAAGATATAGGCGCCGGCCAGCACCCGCCACGGGCGCCAGGAAGCGAACACCACCAGCGCCAGCGCGATCCAGCCGCGGCCCGCGCTCATGTTCTCCACCCATTGCGGCGTGTAGACCAGCGACAGATGCCCGCCAGCAAGGCCAGCGCAGGCGCCGCCGAACATCACGGCGAGATAGCGGTAGCGGATGACCTTGATGCCAAGCGCATGCGCCGACGTATGGCTGTCGCCGATCGAGCGGAGCGTCAGGCCGGTGCGCGTCCTGAACAGGAACCACATCACCGCTGCGGTCAGAGCGATCGAGATGTAGAAGACCGGATCCTGGCCGAAGATCAGCCTGCCCACCACCGGGATCGAGCTGATCACCGGGATATCGAGATTGGGCAATCTGACGCCTGGCTGACCGACGAAGCTGGTGCCGATCATGCCCGACAGGCCGAGGCCGAGCAGCGTCAGCGACAGGCCGGTCGCCACCTGGTTGGTCGCGAGCGACAACGTCATGACAGCGAACAGCAGCGAGAACAGCGCGCCGACGATGATTGCGGCAAGCAGGCCGATCCATGGCGATCCGGTGAGGTAGCCGGCGCCGAAGCCGCCGACGGCGCCCATGATCATCATGCCCTCGACGCCGAGATTGAGCACGCCGGAGCGTTCGACCACCAGTTCGCCGATCGCCGCGATCAGAAGCGGCGTCGCCGCGGTCGCGATGGTCAAAAGGATGTTGACGGTGATGTCCATCAGCGGGCCTCCTCGAGCTTGGGCGCCGCTTCGAGTTGCGCCGCGCCGTTCGGCTTCGTCAGCGCCATGCCGATCAGGCGAATGCGGTAATGGATGAGCGTGTCGCAGCCGAGCACGAAGAACAAAAGCATGCCCTGGAAAACGCGCGCCACCTTGTCGGAAATGCCGAGGGCGCTTTGAACCGCCTCGCCGCCGAGATAGGTCAGCGCCAGCACAAGGCCCGCGGCGACGATGCCAAGCGGATTGAGCCTGCCGAGGAAGGCGACGATGATGGCGGTGAAGCCATAACCGGGCGAGATCACCGGCTGCAATTGGCCGATGGCGCCGGACACTTCCGAGATACCCGCCAGACCGGCCAGCGCGCCGGACAGAAGGAAGGTGAAGAACACCATCCGGTTGAAGCCGAAGCCGGCAAAGCGCCCTGCCCTTGGGCTGGAGCCCAGCACGCGCACCTCGAAACCTTTCAGCATCCGGCTCATCATCAGCCAGACCAGCACGGCGGCGACCAGGGCGAAGACGAAGCCCCAATTGGCGCGGCCGGCATCGGGCATCAGCTCGGGCAGCACCGCCGAGTCGCCGAACTGGATGGTCTGCGGAAAGCCATGGCCCTGCGGATCGCGCCATGGACCGCGCACCAGCCAGTCGAGGAAGAGCTGCGCGACATAGACCAGCATCAGGCTGGTCAGGATCTCGTTGGTGCTGAAGCGGGTCTTCAACAACGCAGGGATG
This sequence comes from Mesorhizobium sp. BH1-1-5, assembly GCF_020165615.1. Classification (NCBI taxonomy): domain Bacteria; kingdom Pseudomonadati; phylum Pseudomonadota; class Alphaproteobacteria; order Hyphomicrobiales; family Phyllobacteriaceae; genus Mesorhizobium; species Mesorhizobium sp. BH1-1-5. The sequence continues at coordinate 101,268 of NZ_JAIUIM010000007.1, read as the reverse complement.
GAGGCGTAGAACGCGCCGCCGACCATGCCGAGCAGAAGCATCAGCGGGATCACCAGCGGACCTTCGAACTGCGGGAACAGCACCGGGATGATCGAGCCGAAGATCGCGCCGAATATGAACTGGCCTTCGGCGCCGATGTTCCAGATGTTGGCCTTGTAGCAGACCGACAGGCCGACCGCGATCAGGATCAGCGGTGCTGCCTTGATCGCCAGCTCATGCAACTGCCAGACCTGGCTGATCGGCTCGACGAAATAGACCTCGAAGGCATTGAGCGGATTGACGCCGAGCAATGCGAACATGATGGCCCCGGCAATGATCGTCAGCGCGAAGGCGATGAAGGGCGACAGCATGGAGAACAGCGCCGAGCGCTGCGGGCGTTTGACGAGTTCGATGCGCATCATGCCACCTCCATTGCGTGTTCGGCGTGGCCGGGCTCGGCGCCGCCCATCAACAGGCCGATCTTCTCGAAAGTCGCCTCGGCGATCGGCAGCGGCTTCGACAATTCTCCGTTGTGCATGACGCCAATCGCATCCGACAGCTCGAACAATTCGTCGAGGTCCTGACTGATGACCAGGACCGCCGAGCCGCTGCGGGCAAGCTCGATCAAGGCCTGGCGGATGTGGGCGGCCGCACCGGCGTCGACGCCCCAGGTCGGCTGGTTGACGATCATGACGCTCGGCTTGCGGTCGAGTTCGCGGCCGACGATGAATTTCTGCAGATTGCCACCCGAAAGCGCGGCCGCTTCGGGATCGGGCGCGCTCTTGCGCACGTCCATGGCGGTGATGATGCGCTGGGCGGCGCTGTAGACGGCACCGTTCTTGACCATGCCGCCCGAGCCGACGAAAGCCTTGCCGTCGGTGGCGTGGCGGGACAGAAGCAGGTTCTCCGAAAGCTTCATGCGCGGCGCCGCGCCGTGGCCGAGGCGCTCTTCCGGCACGAAGGCGGCTCCCATCAGCCGGCGGCCGGTGATCGAAAGACCCCCGGCGTCCTTGCCGCGAATGCGCACGGAACCGGCATCCTGCTGCAGCACTTCGCCGGAGACGGATTCGAAGAATTCGCCCTGGCCGTTGCCGGCGACACCGGCGATGCCGATCACTTCGCCGGCGCGCACGGTGAGGTTGATGTTCTTGAGCGGGATGGCGAAGGGCGTCGCCGGCTTGCGGCTGAGGCTACGGATTTCCAAGAGTGCCGGCGCGGTTTCGATGCCGTCTGCCGGCGCGCGCACCACGGCCTTCACTTCGCTGCCGACCATCATGCGGGCAAGCGATGCGGCGGTCTCCTCACGCGGGTTGCAGTGGCCGACAACCTTGCCGTGGCGGAGCACCGTGGCGCGGTCGCAGATGCGTTTGACCTCTTCCAGCCGGTGCGAGATGTAGAGGATCGACTTGCCTTCCGAGCGCAGGCGCTCCAGCGTCTCGAACAGCTTGTCGGCCTCCTGCGGCGTCAGCACCGAGGTCGGCTCGTCGAGGATGATGAGCTGCGGCGTCTGCAAGAGGCAGCGGATGATCTCGATGCGCTGGCGTTCGCCGACCGAGAGGTCTCCGACCAGCGAGTCCGGATCGAGCGGCAGGCCATAGCTGAAGGACAGCGCCCTCGCTTTGGCGGCAATCGTGCTGATCGGCGAACCGTCATTGAGCGAAAGCGCGATGTTTTCGGCCGCCGTCAGCGCCTCGAACAGCGAGAAGTGCTGGAACACCATGCCGATGCCGAGCTTCTTGGCCACGCCCGGGCTGGTGATCTTGACCGGGCTGCCATCCCAGAAGATCTCGCCCGAATTCGGTTCGAGCGATCCGAACAGCATCTTGACCAGCGTCGACTTGCCGGCGCCGTTCTCGCCGAGCAGCGCGTGGATCTCGCCTTTGGCGATATTGAGATCGATGTGATCGCACGCGGTCAGCATGCCAAAAATCTTGGTTAGGCCACGAACCTCGAGCAGGTTCGCCCTGTCATGATTTGCACTCACAGTGCCTCCCATCCAGTTTCCCGGATATGTTCTGTGTTCCCGAAAGCATGGTATGCGCGGCCGGCTCCCATCGGAAAGCAGCACCCAACTTGAAAGAGCTTCAAGAATTTCAGCGGAAACTCAAGGGCTAAGATAGACCTCTTGGGAACGACGGCAAATCCGCAGCGCTTTTCAGGCGAGCCGTGCCTTCGGGCACGGCAAGTCGCTGAAAAATAAGGCAGTCGGCCAGGATATGTGCCGAAAAGTGTGAAGCGGTGAAAGCTCTAGGGAATGAGGACCGTCGTTCCCGTCGTCTTGCGCGCTTCGAGATCAGCTTGCGCCTTTGCCGCGTCCTTCAGCGCATAGCGCTGGTTGATCTTGATCTCGACGGCGCCGCTCTTGACCACGTCGAAAAGCGCTTCCGCCGACTTCACAAGGTCTTCGCGCCTGGCGTTGTAGACGAACAGCGTCGGCCGGGTTGCATAGATGGAGCCCTTCTGTGCCAGCAGCGACATCGAGAAAGGCGGGATCGGCCCTGACGACTGGCCGAAGCTGACGAACATGCCGAGCGGCCGCAGACAATCGAGCGATGCCGGAAAGGTGTCAGTGCCGACGGAATCATAAACAACATCGCATTTCTTGCCGCCGGTGAGCGCCGCAACGCCGGCAACGAAGTCCTGCTCCTTGTAGTTGATGACGTGATCGAAGCCATGCGCCCGGGCGAGCTCGATCTTGTCGGCGGAGCTGGCGGTGCCGATCACCGTCGCGCCAAGATGCTTGGCCCATTGGCCGAGGATCAGGCCGACGCCGCCTGCGGCCGCGTGATAGAGGATCGTGTCGCCGGCCTTGACCGGGAAGGTACGGCGCAAGAGGTACTCGGCCGTCATGCCCTTCAGCATCATCGCGGCCGCCTGCTCGTCGCTGATGCCGTCCGGCACTTTGACCACACGGTCGGCGGCGACCACCCGCTTCTCGCAATAGGCGCCGACATTGACGGCATAGGCGATGCGGTCGCCGGGCTTCAGCCAGTCGACGCCAGTGCCGAGCGCCAGCACGACGCCTGCCGCCTCGCCGCCCGGGATCAGCGGAAAGCCGCCGGGCGGCGGATAAAGCCCGGAGCGGTAGTAGACGTCGATGAAGTTGAGGCCGATCGCCGTGTGCCGGATCAGGATCTGGCCTTCTCCCGGCTGGCCCGGATCGGCGTCTTCATAGGTCAGGACTTCGGGGCCGCCATTGGCGTGGATACGGATTGCCTTGGACATCGCTCAACTCTCTGAAGGGTACGGACACGATCTGGAACATGGATCCCGAAAGGGACAACCGATTTTCGGAAGGTCATGCGCCGATGGACAGCCATGTCAGGATGACCATTCGACCAAAATTATCCTGATCCAGGATCAGGACTTCTTGGCGCCCAGATTGGGAAACATCTGCATGATGCCACCGATGCAGGCGAGATAGAGGCCGGTGATGGTGATGCCGATCTTGGTGAAGTCGCTGACCTGCTCTCCCAGCACGCCGATCTTGTCGTAGAAGGCGGCGAGTGCGGCCTGCGCCAGCGCCAGCGCGCCGAAGGCGCACCACAAAAGCGTCATGCCGAGATTGACCGGCCGCAACCGCACCACGCGCACCGGATGGATGAAATTGATCGGCACGAAAGTCAAAATGCCGGCTACCACCACCACGGCGAAAGACACCCATTGCCCAGGCTCGATGACGAAGAGCGTGAACACCACCATGTTCCAGACGACGGGGAACCCTTTGAAGAAGTTCTCCTTCGTTTTCATGCCGGTGTCGGCATAGTAGATCGCGCTGGAGACCACGATGATGGCCGCCGACAGGAAGGACAGGTTCTCGCCCATGAAGCCGCGCTGATAGAGCGCGAAGGCCGGAATGAGCACGTAAGTGACGTAATCGATGATGTTGTCGAGGAGCTCTCCCGACCATGTCGGCAGGATTTCCTTCACCTCGAGCTTCCTGGCGATCGGGCCGTCGATGCCGTCGACGAACAGCGCCAGCCCCAGCCACCAGAACATCGCCGTCCAGCGTTCCTCGCTCGCCGCCACCAGCGAGAGGAAGGCGAGGAACGATCCTGAAGCGGTGAGCAGGTGGACGGAGAACGCGCGCGCCTGCGGCCACGTCACCTTCTTCTTCGGCAGCGGGATCCGCTCCGCGATCTTCTTTGCCGCTTTCCTGGCCGCTGTGCTCTTGCTCACGGTCCCCGCCAGTCCAGCTTGCAGATTTCGGCCGAGCGGCCGGCGAAATTCCAGTTGCGGCCGAAAGCGCGCATCTTGCTCTTGTCGGACTTCGCCACGATGATCTCCGGCGCGATCCAATATTCGGAATTGGTGATCACCGTATCCTTCTCGCGGTCCTTGCCGGGAATTGGCGTCACCGCTCCGTCGATAATCCGCGGTATCTGGAAGACGCGCGTCTTGTCGCGCGTCTCATAGGTGATCGGCACCTGCTCGACGCCGAGGAATTTTCCGACGAGGATCGACAGCAGCGATGTCGTGCCGCCGGCCTTGCCGGTGAATATCTTGGTCAGCGCCTTCGCTGCATAGACCGAGGCGCGCTTGTCGATGAACAGGCCGGCCGTCCAGTTGCCGCGGCTCATATAGCCGGGGATTTCCATGATCAGGCCGAGATTGAGGCCCGAAAGGTCGACTTCGCCGAAATGGCCTGCATCGATGCGAAAACCCGCCCAGGTCTGGCAGTAGCCTTCTGTCGGCGGATGGCTGCCGAGCGACAGCACGCAGGGACAGAAAACCGTGCAATTGCAGGAGAGTACCAGCTCCCCTTTCATTGCCCAGCTTTGGTCGGTCATCGAATTCTCCCCTCACGCCGAAACTAATAGCAGGGCAGCCGCCCACACAAGCAGTATCGTACCGGCAACCCTGCTGGCCACCCTGCCGCTGGTCTGTTTTTCGATCAGGGTGAACAGGCTGATCAGTGCCATCCAGAAGACGTTCATCGCCCCGACGGCAAACATCACCAGCATCAGCGCCCAGCAGCAACCGAGGCACCAGACCCCCTGCTCCAGTCCCAAGCGGAAGATGCGGCCCGGTTTCGCGCTCCAGTTGGCGAACAGGATCGAGAACGGGTTGCGGCATTTTTCCAGGCATGCCTGTTTGAGGCCGCTGAATTGATAGAGACCGGCGACGAGCAGGGCTGCAGCACCGGCAAGCCCGACGGCTGGGTCGAGCATCCGGCCGGAACTGGCAAAGGCGTAGACCGCGAACGTCAGCGCGGTGAAGCCGACGGATGCACCAAGCCATGTGGCAAGGTATCCGCCGACAAGCACCAGCGGATGAACGACGGGTTCGCCCTTGATCCTCGCCGTATCGGCGATTTCGCAATAGGTGCGGATCAGCGGCGCCGCCGAAGGCAGCATCGTCGCCACGGCCATCAGGAACCACATCAGCACCAGCGCCGGAGCCTGCAGGCCTGCAAGCGGCGCCGGCGCAAGGCAGAGAGCGAAGAACCGGTCCAGGAAATCCGGCAACGGCAGGCCCGGCAGGCTTTCCAGCAGCGTGTCGCCGGGGGCGCCGGCAGGTCGGCTTTCGGCGCCGCGGATCGCCATCGCGCCGAGAAGGAGCCACGCAAGCGCGACGCTGATGCCGATCGTGAGCATGACCGCAAGGCGCGGGCTGCGCGCCACGCCCGCCGTCGCCCGGCCGGCGCGGTCGAGATGGCTGAAATCGTGCTGCTCACCGCTCATGGCAATCGAATGGGCTGAATCGCCACGTTGATCAAGCCGGCTGATCTGCCCTATATCCGGACAAAGGCCCGACAGGGTCGCCTCGCATAGTGGAAGCCTGGCGTGGAGCACAACGACAAAGCCCGCATCCTGGTTGCCGGCAGCGGTCCGGCCGGCCTGATCGCCGCGCTCGGCTTTGCCGAGGCCCGTTTTGGCGTGACGCTGGTCGGCCCAGAGGCCAACACCACTGACGGCCGCACCACAGCCCTTATGAATCCCGCCCTGAAAGTCCTTGAACGGCTGGGCGTCCTTGCCGAACTGAAGCCGCAGGCCGCCCCGCTCAAGGTGATGCGCATCGTCGACGCCACCCGCCGGTTGATCCGCAGTCCAACCGTGACCTTCCGCGCCAGCGAGATCGGCGAGGAACAGTTCGGGCTCAATTTGCCGAACAAGGCTCTTATCCCGATCCTCGCCGGGGCCGTTTCAGGTCATGACGGGATTCATTGGCTGAAATCCACCGTCGAGTCTTGGAGCCTCGACGCCGAGCAGGCCCATGCGCGGCTGGCCGACGGCAGCGAAGTCTCGGCATGCCTGGCGGTCGCCGCCGACGGACGCCTCTCCCCGGCGCGCGAAGCCGCCGGCATTCGCGCCTCCGCGCGGCCCTATCCGCAATCTGCGCTCGTGCTCAATTTCGGCCACCGCAGCGAGCACGGCTTCATTTCGACCGAGTTCCATACCGAAACGGGACCGTTCACGCAGGTGCCGCTGCCCGGCAGACGCTCGAGCCTGGTCTGGGTGGTGAAGCCGCAGACCGCGCAGGAGCTTGCCGCGCTCGACGAGGCAACCCTGTCGGAGCGTGTCGAGGAGCAGATGCAATCGATGCTTGGCCGGGTCTCGGTCGAGCCGGGCCGGCAGGTCTATCCCTTGTCGGCGGCCTCGCCCGGCCGCTTCGCGCAAAACCGCGTGGCGTTGGTCGGCGAGGCGGCGCATGTGTTTCCGCCGATCGGCGCCCAAGGCCTCAACCTCGGCATCAGGGACATCGACGATCTGCTTGGAATCGCGAGCGAAAACAGCATGGATCCCGGGTCACGCAAGAGTCTCGCCGCCTATGACACCAGGCGCCGGCCCGACATATGGGCGCGAAGCGGCGCGGTGAACCTGCTCAACATGTCGCTCTTGTCCGACATGCTGCCGGCGCAATTGGCGCGCAGCGCCGGCCTCAACGCGCTGGGCGGCCTCGTGCCGCTGCGCGCCTTCTTCATGCGCGAGGGACTGCGGCCCGGCAGCGGTTTTCGTGCGATTGCCGGCGGCTTAAGGAAAGAGGTCGGCCGGTAGGATTCCGTGCCGGATCGCATAGAGCAGCGCGGTCACCGTCACTACCGAAAAACATGTCGTGATCAGCACGCTGGCCGAAGCCCGCTGCACCCACACGTCATATTGCTGCGCGATCACGAAGACATTGGTCGCCGTCGGCAGCGCCGCCAGCAGCATGGCTGAAAACACCCAGGTCGGCGAGAAATTGCCGATCCAGCTCAGCACGACGTAGCAAAGCAGTGGATGGACGATCAGCTTCAACCCCGCGATCAGCGCCAGCTCGTGCGGCACTCGGTTGAGCGGCCTGAGCGCCAGCGTCACCCCCATGGCGAACAGCGCGCAGGGCGCGGCCGCGCGGGCGAGGTAGTCCAGGAAGCGATCGACAGGCAGCGGCGGGCGGAACTCCACATAGGCGGCGGCTACGCCAAGCGCCGTCGCGATGATGAAGGGATGCAGAGCGATCTTCTTCAAGACACCGAACGCCAGTTGGAGCGCCGGTGCCTTCTCCTTGCCCGACAACGCCATCATCATCGGCGCGACGGTGAAATGCACGATGTTCTCGAAGCAGAAGATCAGCGCCACCGGCACCGCCGCCTGCTCGCCAAACGCCAGCAAAGCGAGGCCCGGTCCCATATAGCCGATGTTGCCATAAGCCGCTGCGAGGGCCGTGATCGTCGCCGGCGCGATGCCGCCGCGGGAAACGAAGACCGACCAAGCGAACATCAGCGTGAAGATCGCGTAGGTGGCGATGAGCGAGCCAAGGATGAAGCTCCACTCGGTCAATTGCTCGAACGGCGTCTTGGCGAGCAACTGGAAGAACAGGGCCGGCAGCGCGACATAGACGATGAAAATGTTCATCCAGCCGAGCGCCTCTAGCGGCTGCCTGGTGATGCGCGCCACAACGAAGCCGACGAAGATCATGCCGAAGAATGGAAGAACGAGACCGATGACGTCAGACATTTTTCGCTCGGGCGGGAAAACTCCCGCGCGGGCTAACCCGTTGCTTCGGCCAAGGTCAAGGACTTGGCTATTGAATTGCGTCCGCGTCTGCGCCAAATAGGCACCAGCCGAAAGTCGGGGTCGATTTTTGGCCGGGTGATGTGTAAATTCAAGGCCTTAGGCGCCTTGCGCGCAGCCACGACAGGCGCCTCGGACCCTAAGTGGTGAACGTGATGAAAACGGCCAAATTCTCGATCGGGCAAGTGGTTCGCCATAGGCTGTTTCCGTTCCGCGGCGTGATCTTCGACGTCGATCCGGAATTCGCCAACACTGAGGAATGGTACGAAGCCATCCCCGCCGACGTGCGTCCGCGCAAGGACCAGCCTTTCTACCATCTTCTGGCGGAAAATTCGGAGACCGAGTACATCGCCTATGTGTCCGAGCAGAACCTGCTCGAGGACCGGTCGGGCGAGCCGGTGCGGCATCCGCAGATCGGCGAGATGTTCCATAAGCTGCCGGATGGCCGCTACGAGCCGAAGCGTCATTCGAAGCATTGAAGTGTAGTGGCTGCCGCCCAAAGCGCGGCGCGCGGCGACAACAAAAAAGCGGGGCAAATGCCCCGCTTTGTTTTCCGAGAAACGCGTCTGGCGATCAGTTCGCGGTCTTGGCCTTGTCCTGCTCGTCCTTGAGCTTCTTGGCGAAGTCCTGGTTGTTCTTGGCGACGAAGTCCTGCAGCTTCTTCTGCCGGTCCTCGATGTCCGACTGCTGCAGCGGCGGGCCGTCATAGGCGCCGCTGAAGCCGGTGAGCGCGATCTTGATCGGGTTCGGCTGGTTCTGGAAGTTGATCGAAGTGAGCGTGATCCCCTGCCCCTTCTTGAAGGAAGCGACGAGCTGGTCGCTCAGCGGCACTTCCGCCACGCAACGATCCGGGAAGCAGATCACATAGTCGAGCTTCTGTGCCTTGCCGGCATCGATCTGGAGCGCAATGCCCGGAGGCACGAGGCGGCCGGTCGGGACCGTGACCTGGAAGACCTTGCGGTTCACCTTGCCCTTGAGCTCGATCAGGCTGACGCCGGTGACGAGCTGGCCGTTGCCGGCGGTGACGATGTTCTGCACGTTGCAGATGTCGACGTCTTCCTGCTTGGTGCAGGCCTTGAACCAGCCCTGAGGAATCTGCGGCTGCTGTTGGGCCGAGGCGGTGAAAAGCCCGGCGCCCAGAACGCCGACCACGCCTGCGGCCAGCACCGAAAGGCGGTACGCGTTGATCGTCATATGGTGCACTTTCCTCTCAAATGATCCCGGGGACCGGCTTCTTCGTGCCGTGTGGTCCAGCTACCTGTTGCCCAAATGAGGCAACAGGATGACTTCGGAGCGCGTGTTACACTGCCAGCGGCGTCGAATCCAGCCCGGTTTCCGTGATTTCTTCGCGGTTTGATGTCCCAGGGGCAAGCATCGATCGGCGCTGGAACGGCTGAACCCGATTCCCAATCGGGCACCGATTCAATCAGGTAAGGAAATGCTCTAGGGTGCATGGCGAATCACAAAGCCGCCCGGCAAGGAGACGGTCATGGACCGCGTTCTCGTTCGGCTGATCGCCGCGACCTCGTTTTTGGCTCTTTCGCTCCTTCCGGCACAGTCGGAGCCGAAGCACGGCATTGCCATGCAGGGCGAGCCGGCGCTGCCGCCCGACTACCAGCATTTCGACTACGTCAATCCGGACGCGCCGAAAGGTGGAAGCGTCACCTATTGCGTCGTCGGCTCCTTCGACAACCTCAACCCCTTCATCCTGAAAAGCCTGCGCACCACGGCGCGCGGCATGATCGATATCGTTTACGGCAATCTCGTCTTCGAGCCGCTGATGCAGCGCAGCTATGACGAGCCTTTCAGCCTCTATGGGCTGCTTGCCGACAGCGCCGACATGGATCCGGAGCGCAAGAGCATCGAGTTCCATCTCAACCCCAACGCAAAATGGTCCGACGGCCAGCCGGTGACGCCGGAAGACGTGCTGTTTACCTATGACGTCTTCGCCGCCAAGGGCCGCCCGCCCTACAGCGACCGCATGAGCATGATCGCCAAGCTGGAGAAGACCGGCGACCACAGCGTGAAATTCACTTTCAACGACAAGGCCAACCGCGAATTCCCGCTGATCGTCGCGCTGACGCCGATCGTCCCGAAGCACGCCTTCGACAAGGACACGTTCGACAGGACCACGCTGAAGCCATTGATCGGCAGCGGACCCTACACCGTGGACAAGGTGCTGCCCGGGCAGCGCATCGTCTTCAAGCGCAACCCGGACTATTGGGGCAAGGACATTCCGTCGAAACGCGGCTTCGACAATTTCGACCAGATCACCATCGAATATTTTCTCAACGCCAACGCCAAGACAGAAGCGTTCAAGAAAGGAATCTGTGCCCTCGATGACGAGACCGATCCGGTCAAGCGTGAGCGCGACATCGACTTTCCGGCCTTCCGCCGGGGCGATGTGAAGGAAGAATATTTCAATACCGGCATCCCCCCGGTGGTCACCGGCTTCCTGTTCAACACCAGGCTGCCGAAGTTCGCCAACCCGGTCGTGCGCCGCGCGCTCGGCATGCTCTACGACTTCGAGTGGGCGAACAAGAACCTGTTCGGCGGCAAGTTCAACCGCACCATGAGCTATTGGCAGAATTCCGAGCTGTCCGCGCTCGGCCATCCAGCCGACGACCGCGAAAAGGCGCTGCTTGCCCCCTATCCCGGCCGCGTGCCGCCAGAGGTGATGGACGGCACCTGGCGCCCGCCGGTGACGGACGGTTCGGGCCAGGATCGCAAAGTGCTCAAAGCCGCCTTCGAGTTGCTGAAGAGCGCCGGCTTCCACGTGCAGGACGGCAAGATGCTCGACCCGCAGGGAAATCCCTTCAGCTTCGAGATCCTGACCTCGTCGCAGGACGAGGAGCGGCTGGCTGCCGTCTACCAGCGCACGCTGGAGAAGATCGGCATAGATGTCGGCATCCGCACCCTCGACGGCGACCAGATCCAGTCGCGCAAGCAACGCTATGACTTCGAGGTGCTGATCGGCACCAGCGGCTTCAGCAATTCGCTGTCGCCCGGCAGCGAGCAGCTCGGCCGCTGGGGATCGGTCGCCGCGAAGACGGATGGATCGTTCAATCTCGCCGGCGTCGCCGATCCGGCGATCGACGCCGCGATCGACGCCATGCTGAACGCGCGCGCCAAGGAGGACTATGTCGCGGCGGTGCGCGCGCTCGACCGGCTGCTGATCTCAGGCAACTACATCGTGCCGATGCAATACAACACCCAGCAATGGCTCGCTTACTGGAGCTATCTGGAACATCCGCAAAAGACCCCCATATTCGGCTATCAGCTGCCGACCTGGTGGCGAAAGCCCAACTGACGCAAAACCCAATCGGAACCGAACAGGAGACGAGCATGAGCGCCGAGAACTCCATCACCGTCGATGTCGTGTCCGATGTCGTCTGCCCCTGGTGTTTCATCGGCCAGAAGCGGCTGGGCAAGGCCATTGCTTCTGTAGGTGACGTCGACGTGCATGTCCGCTGGCGGCCGTTCCAGCTCGATCCGACCATCCCGCCTCAGGGTATGGATCGCCGCCAATACATGCTCGGCAAATTCGGCAGCGAGGAACGCATCCGCGAGATCCACGCCCGCATCGAGCCGCTCGGCGAGGCCGAGGGCATCCATTTTGCATTTGCTGCCATCAAGGTCGCCGCCAACACGCTGGATGCTCACCGCGTCATCCGCTGGGCGGGAGCCGCGGGGGAAGATGTGCAGAACCGGTTGGTGCGCCGCCTCTTCCAGCTGAATTTCGAGGAAGGCGTGAACATTGGCGATCATGCCGTGCTGGTAAAGGCGGCCGGCGAAGCCGGCATGGATGCCTCCGTGGTCGAGACGCTGCTGCCGACCGATGCTGACGTCGAGGCGGTCCGCAACGAGATCGCCACCGCTTCGCGCATGGGCATCACCGGCGTGCCCTGCTTCCTGCTCGAAGGCAAATACGCGGTGATGGGCGCGCAGGATGCCGACACGCTTGCCGACGCGATCCGCCAGGTGGCGCAGGCCAAGGCGCGCGGCGAGCTGGAAACCGCCAACTGAATGTTCCATTGGCGGAAGGCCCACGGCGCCGAACCTGACCGCCGCGCGCTTTTCCTGGGATTGTGCTCCTACTTCGCGGTCGCTTTGGCCTTGCTCAAGAAGAAGCCGTGGCCATTGCTGCCCGTGCAGCTTAATCCCTTCGTCGACGACTGGCAGGAAAACGGCCCCTTGCTCCAGCTGTTGCCGTAGCCAAGCTTGTTCACGTCGCTGCAACAGCCCTGCTCGCCGGGATTCTTGATCAGCGTCGCCGGCCCTTTCGGCCCCAGGATTACGGTCACATAGCTCGGCTTGACCCGCGAGCAGGAGAGCTCCGGCCCGCCATCCTGCGGCTGGTAGGTGCTGGTGCCGCCCTTCGGCGTATAGATGCAGCCGATATTGCCGGATGGCGTGTTGAACTCGACCTGGCCCTCGGCGCTTGCCGGAATGGTCTGGCTGGCGGCGTGCGCCGCGGACGTCCAGGTGAAAATGCTGAGCAGCGCGGCAGCGACTGTCCGTGCAGGCATGTCATCCCCCTCGACATAAACCATCGCTTGGCAAGTTCGGCCCGGGGAACCGCGTTGTCAAATCCTCTTCCGCCGCCAGACACGATCTGGTGAATCGCCTTGCACGCCGCGCTGGGCTACGATGGCCGAGGGTTTAACTGATTTGAGGGGCACCGAATGGCGGTCAGGCGTCGCGCATTGTTGCTGCTGTGCTTGCCTTTCGCCTTCGGCCTTCCGCTGACATTGCAGCGCGTATCCGCCGAGGAGGCCGTCATGTCGGCGACCTTTGAAGGCAAACCCTGGACAGCGTCCTTTACCCTTGCCCAGACGATGCAGATGGGCGGCAAGCCTATGCTGAACCTGTCGGGGACCGAGCAGGGCTCTCCGACCAAGACCTTCAATTCGATGCTGGCGCTCAAGGATCCGAACGACCTTGCCGGCAGCTACAAGCTCAAGACCGGATCCGGCGCGAACAGCGCCAACTTCAACATTCTCGATTCCGGCGCGATGGTCGGCCATGTCCGTTTCGCCAGCGGCGAGATCGTCATCGACAAATACGATGCAGCCGCAAAGACCATTTCCGGTCATTTCAGTGCCTCGGGAAAAGACGAATCGGGCAAGCCTGAAGAGCTCGCGGACGGTAAATTTTCGGGCATTCAGGTCACCGCGCAGTAATCATTTCGGCTGATCGGCGCCTCTCTTTCGTTCACGAAGCCGTGTTTTTTGCTTCCCCAAGGGAAGCTTTTCGCCGACTGGCGCAATCGCCTTTAACGCACTGGAATAAAAGGCGAAATCAGAGCAGCTAACGATCCCTGGGCGCGGCCTTTCTGTTGCCATCGCGCCACGGCGGGTAACCCTGTTCACATTCCCCGGCAGAAAATTAATGGAAAATGATCAATTGGTGTTACCCTGTGTAACAAAACTAGAAAGGTTTGGGCGGGATCGTGACTGAGGTCGGTAGACCGCGGCGTACAGTACCGGAGCAAATATCCAGCGAGGCAAAGGCCTCGTCCCTGACGCCGGTATCGTCGATGCGTACATTCTGGGGGCTGATGCGAGCCTACTGGTTCTCCGACCGCTGGAAGGAAGCCTGGACCCTCACCGTCGTCATTGCGCTGCTGACGGCATTGTCCAGCAAGGCTGGCGTCTGGTTTGCCATGGCGTTGGGCGAGTTGGGCAATTCGATCGCCTTCCTCCACGACGCCGCCAACACCCACCCGTTGCAGACCATCCTGACCAATGCCGGCATATTGGTGCTGCTGGTCGTGCTGAAGGATGCCGGCTTTACCGGCGTGCGCAATCTCGTTTCAACGACCTTGCATCGCAAATGGCGGGGTTGGCTGAACAACCAGTTCAACCAGGCCCTGCTCGACGGCAACCATACCCATTTCCACGCCCAGCACGGTTCGGCGGCCGGCGGCATCGTCGCTCCGGACAACATCGACCAGCGTATCCAGGAATCGATCAAGGACATGACCGGCGGCGCCATCGGGCTTGCCATGGGCGTGCTGGGTGTCGCGACTTCGCTCTACTTCATCGGTGAAAACCTGATTGGGTCCTCGGTCGAGGTCAAAGGCCTGGAATTCCTGGGCAGCTACGGCACCGCGGTGCTGGCATTCCTTGCCGTCGCCGTCTACGTGCCGCTGAACACCTGGATCGCGGTCAAGCTCGGCCGCCTGCTCGAGCGGCTCAATGTGCGCATGCAGCAGGCCGAGGGCAGCTACCGAAGCGAACTGACGACGTTCCTGCGCCGCAGCTTCCACGTCGCCGCCTCGCATGGCGAGGGCGTGCAGAAGTCGATGCATGACCGGCTCTATGTCGATATCGACAGGACATGGGGGCGGCTCAACATCGTCAACACCAGCTACACGTCGTTCGAGCTGATCTACAATTTCGTCGGTGCCCGCATCGTCGCCTACTCCCCGGGCCTCGTGTCGTTCATCCACAACCGCCTCGACTACAAGGGCTACATCACCGGCTCCGAAATGGTCGCCCAGTTGATCAGCCAGTGTTCGTGGTTCATCCATGTGATGCCGGCGATTGCCACGCTGCGGGCCAACAGCCAGCGCGTCACCGAACTCGCCAACGCCATCGAGAACGTCCAGCACCCACAGGAATTCTATCAGCAGACGGGCCGCTCCGACTTCAGCTACGCCACCCAGAACCCGGTGTTCGGCCTCACCATCCAGAAGCTCGAGCTGGCACATCAGGGCGAGGATGCGACGCCCTTCCTCAGCGCCGCCAATCTACGTTTCCGTCGCGGCGAATGGACCTTCCTCAAGGGCGAGTCCGGCTGCGGCAAGACTTCGCTTATCAAGGCGATCAACGGCCTGTGGCCATATGGCCGCGGCACCATCGTTTTCCCGGAAGGCGTGACGAGCTTCTACGCCGCCCAGGAGGTCAAGCTGCAGCAGGTCTCGCTGAAGCAGCTAGTCTGCCTGCCGGGTTCCGAGAACGACCATAGCGACACGCAGGTCGCCGCGGCCCTGCACAAAGCCGGCCTCGGCGACTTCATCGGGCACATGGCCGACGAAAGCCGTGAGGGCAAGGTCTGGGACCAGGTGCTTTCGGGCGGCCAGAAGCAGAAGCTGGTGGTCGCTCGCATCATCCTGCGGCAGCCCGGACTTCTGTTCCTCGACGAGGCGACCGGCGCGCTCGATCCCGAAGGCAAGATCGCCTTCCACCAGGCGATCAAGGACAATTGCGCGAACGTCACCGTCATCAGCGTCATGCATGAGGCAGTGCCGCCGCGCTCGCTTACGGGCGAGGATTTCTACCACAGCGTGGTCGCGATCGCCGACGGCGTCGCCACCAAGAAGCCGCTCGCCCCCAGCCTGCCGCGCGAGCTCACCACCATCCTCGCCCAGCCGCCGCGGCCGGCCGAGGACAAATGGCTGCGCTTCCGCCGGCTGAAGCAGAAATAGCAATCAGGCCAAGCTTTTATCTGCTTCCGTGGCTTGGCTGCCGCGGCTGCCGATCACAGTCTCGCGATCCGACCTCCCCTCACCCGATTTCCGAGCTTTTGACAATTGACTCGGCAAAAGGCGCTCCTATGTTGCGCCCGCTCGCCAAATTCAAACTCGAACCCCGCGAGCAGAAAGGTCAACCCGCCATGCCTGGCGACAGTCACAGTCGAACGCAACCGCCGTCCGCCCTGACGTGACCTGATGGCTCACGTCCTGCCGGACGGCAAGGAGTGAGCCATGAACGAATTCGCACCCGTATTGGACGACGAAGCCGTCGCCGTCGCCCGTGTTCTTGCCAACGATCACGTCGCCGACGTCGTCGAAGCCCTCAACCACGAGCCCCGCGAGACAGCCATCGAGCTGCTCTGCGCCGTGCCGTTCGAGCGGCTGGTCGAGATTTTCGACCAGCCGGAGCTCGAAGCGGCACCTGAGCTCGCCGAGGCCCTGCCGCGCCCGAAGGCAAGCAAGCTCCTGACCGCCATGTCGGTCGACCGCGCCGCCGACATCCTGCGCGAGCTGGATGAACCGGCTCGCTCGGAGCTGCTTGGCGCCTTGGCCCCGCCGCTGCGCGCAACGCTGCTATCCATCCTGGGATATCCGGAAGGCAGCGCCGCCTCGATCATGACGACGGAATTCGTCAGCGTGCCCTCGGATTGGACCGTCGGCCGCACGCTCGACTACATTCGCAAGGTCGAGCGCACGCGCGAGACCATCTACGCCATCTACATCGTCGACCCGGAGACGCAGCTCCTGCTGCGTTCGACCGGATTGCGCCGACTGATCACCGGCAACCCTGAGGATTCGATCCTGTCGGTGGCGCCCGATCGCGTGCCGGTGACGGTGACGCCGCTCACCGATCGCGAGAACCTGGCGCAGACCATCTCCAAATACGACCTGCTCGCCTTGCCCGTGGTCGACCATGGCAGGATCCTCGGCATCGTCACCGTCGACGACATCATCGACACGATGATCGAGGAGACGACCGAGGACGTGCATCGTTTCGGCGGCATGGAGGCGCTCGACGAGCCCTACATGAAGATGAGCTTCCTCGCCATGATCCAGAAGCGCGCCGGCTGGCTCTGCGCGCTGTTCCTCAGCGAGATGCTGACGGCCAACGCCATGCAGAGCTACGAGGGCGAGCTGGAGAAGGCGATCGTGCTGACGCTGTTCATCCCGCTGATCATGAGCTCGGGCGGCAACTCCGGCTCACAGGCGACGTCGCTCGTCATCCGCGCGCTGGCGCTGCGCGAGATCGGGCTGCGCGACTGGTGGCGGGTAGCCCTGCGCGAGCTGCCGACCGGTATGGTGCTCGGCTCGATCCTCGGCATCGTCGGCATCTGCCGCATCACGCTCTGGCAGTATTTCGGCTTCTACGACTACGGCCCGCACTGGATGCTGATCGCGGCAACGGTGGGCGCGGCGCTGGTCGGCATCGTCACCTTCGGCTCGCTGTCGGGATCGATGCTGCCCTTCGCGCTGAAGCGGATCGGCTTCGACCCGGCAAGCGCCTCCGCGCCGTTCGTCGCCACGCTGGTCGACGTCACCGGGCTCGTCATCTACTTCTCGGTGGCGTTGGTGATCCTGCGCGGCACGCTGCTGTAGAAGCATTGCATAACCCGCCGCCGGACCGTGTCGGCGGCGGGTATCTCGTCATCCAGCCCGCCGGCCATAGATCGCGTCGCGCAGCGCATCCGGGAAGGCGCCCGTCATGCCGGCGATCGCCGTGTTGGTGAGCGCCACCACCGTCAGGTCGAGCGTCGGGTCGACGAACCAGGAATGGCCGTAGACCCCGCCCCATCGCCATGTCCCCGGAGCCTGCGGCGTCGCCGCCACCACCGGGTCGCGCAACACGCCAAATCCCAGACCCCAGCCCCAGCCGGGCATGGTCGTCGCCAGGCCTTCGATCGCATCCCTGGTCATTGCCGCCGCCGTCTCGGGGCGGATAACGGTCCCGTCTGCGCGCCGCAGCGCTTCGAGCAGCTTCAGGACATCGCCGGTCGTGCCATTCATGCCGGTGCCACCGGATGCGAAGGAAGTGGGATCGAAAGCGCGCCCAGGCGTGAACGAGATGGCGCCGTCGCCGAAAGGCACGAGATGATGCTCGCCCATGGCGACGGCCCCGCCAGGGCCGTCCGCGTAAGGCCTCACCAGCCGGGCCTGATCACGGACGATAAAACTCGTGTCGCTCATGCCGAGTGGCCTGGCGACCAGGCGATCGGCAAGGTCCGGCAAGGTCTCATCCGTGGCTCTCGCCATCGCCTCGCCCAGAACGTCCATGGCCACCGAATAGCCCCAGCCCGCGCCGGGTGCGAAGGACAGCGGCACCGAGGCGATGCGCCTGAGGTTCTCGGCGGAAGACAGACCCGGCTGGTCGAGACCGTCCGAGATGCCAGCCCGCTGATAAGGACCCCCGGTGGGCTGGCGAAAGCCGTAGTCGAGGCCGGCGGTGTGGGTGAGCAAATGTCGGATGTTCAAGACGGGTTCGCTGCCGTCGGCAAGCTTCGGCCGGAACTCCGGGATGAATTTCGTCACCGGATCGGCAAGATCGATCGCGCCGGCCTCGACCAGGGCGAGCGCGGCGGTGGCGACGATAGGCTTGGTCACCGAGGCCAGGCGGAAGATCGCGTCCTGACGCATCGGTTCGTTCGCCTCGCGGTCGGCGAACCCGGCGGCACGGCCATAGAGGATCTCGCCGCGCCGGGCGACGAGAATGACCGCGCCGACGATACGGCGCTCTTCGATCGCGCCATCCACAACCTGATCGACGCGCCGGGCAAAGTTGCGGTCGAGCGGCGCGGCGCTGGCGGACATCGGAGGCTCCCTGAAATCCTGAAATGTCAGACGCGTTCGCCGTTCTTCACGCGATAGGTCGGCTTGTACATCGTCACCAGTTCCTCGGCCGCGGTCGGATGCACGGCCATGGTGCGGTCGAAATCGTCCTTGGTCAGGCCCGCCTTCAGCGGGATGCCGAGAAGCTGGGCCATCTCGCCGGCATCGGGGCCCAGTATATGCGCGCCGATCACCTTCCTGGACGCGCCGTCGACCACCAGTTTCATCAGCATCTTCTCGTCGCGGCCGGACAGCGTGTGCCGCATCGGACGGAACGACGCGCGGTAGATCTCCACATCTGGATAGCGCTTGACCGCGTCGTCTTCCGACAGGCCGACGGTGCCGATCTCCGGCTGCGAGAACACCGCCGTCGGAATGGTGTCGTAGTCCGGCGCGGTCGGGTTGTTTTTGAACGCGGTCTCGATGAAGCACATCGCCTCGTGGATGGCGACCGGCGTCAGTTGCACGCGATGGGTGACGTCGCCGATCGCCCAGATGTTGTCGAGGTTGGTGCGCGAATATTGGTCGACCACGATCCCGCCCGCCTGGCTGAGTTCGATGCCAACGCCTTCCAGGCCCATATTCTCGGTATTGGGAATACGCCCGATAGCCAGCATCACCTGGTCGACCGTCAAGGTTTGGCCGGAAGACAGCAACACGTCGAGCCGGCCCTCCGGCGTCTTGCGCACCCATTCCGAAACCGCGGGGCAAACGATCTTGATCCCCTTTTTCTCCATGGTCTCGTGCAGCAAACGGCGCAGGTCCATATCGAAGCGGCTGAGGATCTCCTGACCGCGATAGACCAGCGTGGTGTCGACGCCCAGGCCATGGAAGATGTTGGCGAATTCGACGGCGATGTAGCCGCCTCCCTCGATCATGATCGCCTTTGGCAGCTCCTTGAGGTCGAAAGCCTCATTGGAGAAGATGCAATACTCGTGGCCCGACAGCGCCGGATGCGGCGCCGGCCTGCCGCCGGTCGCGATCAGGATCTGGTCGGCGCTGACCGTGCGGTCCTCGGCGACCAGATAAACGGAATGCGGGTCCACCAGCACGGCGCGCGAGTGAAAGGTCTCGCCGCCTGAGCCTTCGACATTTCTCTTGTAGATCGCCTCGAGCCGCGCGATCTCCTTGTCCTTGTTGACGACCAGTGCCTGCCAGTCGAAGCTCGCCTCGGGCACGGTCCAGCCATAGCCGGCGGCGTCGGTGAAATGTTCGGGAAATTGCGACGCATAGACATAGAGCTTCTTCGGCACGCAGCCTCGGATGACGCAGGTGCCGCCGAACCGGTATTCCTCCGCGATGGCGACCCGCTTGCCGAGGGCCGCCGCCACCCGGGCCGCCCTTACGCCGCCGGAGCCGCCGCCGATGACGAACAGATCATAGTCATAACCGGTCATCGCGAGAGCTCCTGCGGATGAGAAAGACGGGGCACAGGTAGGCTGCAAAGCGGCAAAAGAAAAGCCCGGGCAAACCCGGGCTTTGTAGTCCAGCGGCCGTCGGCCGGGTCGATGCGGATCAGTTCTGCGAGTCGTCCGCCGGGGCCGAATTGTCGGCGGGAGCCGAATTGTCCGCCGGAGCGGAATTGTCGGCGGGCGCGGTGGCGTCCGGAGCCGGTGCCGCCGGCGCCGCGGCCTTGGCGGCGGCTGCGATCGTTTCGCCGACCTGCTGGGCGAGGTCGCGGGCAACGCCGTTCTGCCAGATGTCGGCGGCCTTCACGAGGTCGCGCGTCACCGCGGGGCCGCTGTCGAGCAGCTTCTTGCCGGCCGCCGAGCTGTAGAAGGTGGCGATGTCGTTGAGCTCCTGCTCGGAAAACACCTTGGCGTAGGCGAGCGCTGCTTCCTTTTCGAGATCCGCGCGCCGCGACGCAAGGCCGAGTGCCTTCTCGGCCACCGTCTTGCCGATCAGCTCCTGCATGTCGGGGTTCTTCTGGATCAGCTGCGCTTCGAGCGCGCCGGCCGCCTGCGGCAAGATGTTGTCGAACGTGTCCGTGGCATGGATCGCCGCGACGGCCGCGCGCGCGGCCTTCAGATGCGATTCGCTGACATCCTGCGCGAACGCCGGTGACGACAGCGCAAGCACGGCCGAGGCCGCCAGAAGCATCGAAAAGCGGCGAACTCGTTTATGCAACATCATAGTCGGTAGAACTCCCTGGTTTCAGGCTGCATGGACGGTTTCGATACCGTCGCCGCCGGCGATGATGGCCGTTGACGCCAGCCCGATGAATAGACCGTGCTCGACAACGCCTGGAATGGCGAAGAGAGCATTCGAAAGCGCTCTTGTATCCGGAATGCGGCCAAAAGATGCATCGAGGATAAAGTGGCCGCCGTCTGTAACAAATGGCTGGCCCCCCGTCATCCTCAATGTAACCGGGCCGGAAAGTCCGAGCTCCGCCGCGGCCGCGCCAATCGCGATCTCGGTGGCGCGCAGACCGAATTTGTTGACCTCGATCGGCAGCGGGAAGCGGCCGAGGGTCCCGACCATCTTGGACTTGTCGGCAATGACGATCATGCGGTCCGACGCCGCCGCGACGATCTTCTCGCGCAGCAGCGCGCCGCCGCCGCCCTTGATCAGGGTCAGGTCCGGATCGACCTCGTCGGCGCCGTCGACCGTGAGGTCGAGCTCGGGCGTCTCTTCCAGCGTCGACAGCGGCACGCCGAGCTCGCGGCAGAGCGCCGCGGTGCGCTCGGAAGTCGGCACGCCGATGACCTTGAGCCCGGTCGCGACCTTCTCGGCCAGCAGCCGCACGAATTCTTCCGCCGTGGTGCCGGTGCCGATGCCGAGCCGCATGCCGCTGCCGACATGGGCGAGCGCTGCCCGCGCGGCTTCGACCTTCAATTGCCTTGCATCCATGGGAGGCCCCGATTTCTACGGTTTCGCGCGCCTCCTAGCATTTTTGCCTTCCCCGTCAAAGGCCGTCAAAGGGCCGCGCTGTGGACCGATCGAGGCTTCTTGCTTGAACCGGGCCCAGCCTGTATCGGCTGCGGCAACGCAATTGTCGCAGGACCAGCCCATGACTCGCCCGATCATCGTGTTCGATCTCGACGGAACGCTGGTCGACACGGCACCGGACCTGCTCGACAGCCTCAACCACAGCCTTGCGGCAAGCGATCTCGCCGCCGTCGACGAAACCGGCTTCCGGCGCTTCGTCGGCCATGGCGGCCGCGTCATGATCGAACGCGCGCATGCCGCGCAGAACAAGGCGCTGGTGGCCGAAGAGCACGACCGGCTGCTGCAACTGTTCCTCGACCACTACACGCTGAACATTCCCGGCAAATCCCGTCCCTATCCCGGTGTCATCGCCGCGCTCGATCGTTTCCAGAAAGCCGGCTATCTGATGGCGGTCTGCACCAACAAGTACGAGGCAAATTCCGTGGCGCTGATCGGCGCCTTGGGCCTGTCGAACTATTTTGCCGCGATCTGCGGCCAGGACACCTTCGCCTTCCGCAAGCCCGATCCGCGCCATCTCACCGAGACGATCAGGCTGGCCGGCGGCGATCCGAGCAACGCCGTGATGGTCGGCGATTCGCAGACCGACATCGACACCGCCAAGGCGGCCGGCATTCCGGTGGTCGCGGTCGATTTCGGCTACACCGACCGCCATGTGCGTGAATTCGAGCCCACGCTGGTGATCTCGCATTTCGACACGCTGACGCCGGACCTGGCCGAGCGGCTGATCGCTGCGGCGCGCTGAGCGGCCTCCCGGCCCCGAAAATACAATCCCAAGATCGTCGGCACATCGCCTTGACTTCGCTCACCGGCCTCCCTTATATCGCGGCTCGCTTCGGCCTTCGGGCCACAGGCGGGCGATTAGCTCAGCGGGAGAGCACACCCTTCACACGGGTGGGGTCGCAGGTTCAATCCCTGCATCGCCCACCATCTAACCTCCCAAAATGGTTAGATGATTCAGCTTCCAAAGAAATCCTTGAACACTGCCATTGGTGCGTAACTGTCGCGTAGCGATTTTGCGGCCCGGCCTGGCTGGACCGTATGAACGCCGGCGTTCCCAGGTTTTCCCCGCATCCTTTTGGGCGGTGGCCGTGAGTGCAAAGCGCGGGGCGTTGGCAATCTATAAAAAGTAGAGACGCCGTGTCGGTTCTGCGGGCGGTCAACCGTCTTCAAGCAGCGCCACTCGCTGGGCTGGCATGTCGACATCCGCCTGGATGATGTGGAGTGACGACATCAACTTCATGCTGCTCAGCCGGGTAAAATGGCAGACTATGACCACCCGCCCTATACCGCCATCAACATCCAGTGAGGTAATGTTGGCACTGTCCCTGGATAGCCGCGACGCGGTCGATGCGATGGCCGCCGCAGCGGCTGCGAACGGCGGGACCGCCGACATCAATCCAGTTGAAGATCATGGGTTCATGTACACTCGAGACCTTGCTGACCCCGATGGTCATGCCGTGGGCTCGATGTGGATGGACGTTTCCGCAATACCTGCGGGCGACAAGGCGGGCTGAGCGTATTTACCCAACAGCAGCGGGATCAAGAACGCTCAAATCAGCCCCCGTCGCACATTCATGCGCGTCACGGCCGTCACCAGGACGGCGCCGGTCATGAAATAGAGCGTGGCGATGATGTGGCCCTGGTGGAAATGCAGCCCGGCAAACAAAAGGGCCATGACCACGGCAAGGAAGGCGATGATGCGCGAGAATTCGTCGGGCATGGGGCGACCTTGTGCAATGTGTTTGGTGGCCGCCCTCATTCAGCCGATCGCTCCATAGAGCGGTTTTCGATTTTTCGCAATCGGCTCGGTGGCGAGCTTTCAAGCCAGATCCACCTCGACCCAAAGCCCGCCCGGCCCGCGTGCCGCATCGCGCGGCGCGCTGCGCACCGCCTGGATCGAACCGGATGGCGCGGCAAAGGCCGGCTTGCCGTTCTTGTCCGCCAGCCACGGATCGTCCGCTCGTATAACGCGGCCCTTGGTCTTCGTCTCGAGCGCGGTCAGGATGCCGTCATAGGGCATCTCGCCCCAATGCACTTTCATTGCGTCGACCTTGTTCGTGGGGATGAAGGCCGACAGGTCGCTGCTCGTCAGCAGATCAAAACCCTGTTTTTCCGGCGTGGCGTTCTGGCTGCCGTGATGGGCGACCTTGAGATAGACGGTGCGCGCCAGAAGATCGGTTGATGTGACGGTGCCCTGCCCCACCGGCCATTTCAGGTCCTTCCAGCTCAGCCAGTTGCCGATCTGGGCGTCACCCGGGAACAGCAACACGTGCCCTGAGTCGATGAATTCGAAGACAAGCACCAGGCTGGTGTTGTTGACGCCGCGATCGAGCTGAAGGGCAAGGTCGGCGGCGATCCCCATCCAGTCGGCGTCGATACGCCGCCAGGACTGGTCGCGGTCTTCCATCGCGGCCGCGACCGAGACCGGCCCAGAGTAATGCTTGCGGACAAAGGCGCCGATATCGACGGCCGGGTCGCTGCCCTTGTCGCCGTTCAGCGCCGCTGAGAGCGGCGTGCCGACATTGCGTTCGAACGGACTGAGCTCGTCGACGTAATCGGCATCGGCCGCCTCGTTCATCTTGAGGCCGCTCGCCAACGCCCGCGCGAACGGGCCGCCGCTGGCCAGCGGGAACATCTCGCTTGCCTTCTCCTCCAGCCGCAGCGCCGCCTTGTCGCGCGGCGGGCCGAGCACATAGACGCGAAGGTTGGGCAATGCATCGATCGACACCGGCGGCCCGCCGGGCTCGAAATAGGTCGGTGACGGTTTTTGCGAAAGCTTGGCCGCCGCGTCGCGGGCCGAGCGCACCCGCTCGCCGGCGGCGCCGAACTGGAAGCCCAGCACGGACTGCAGCCCGTCACGGACGCCGGCCATGTAAGGGCTCAGTCCCTGCATTCCGTCGAGCCTCTGGCCCACGCCCTGCAGCGCGGCGATCGCCTGGCCCTTGAACTTGTCCAGCTCCGTGGCCTCGGCGTCGGCAGGATTCTCGGTCCACGCCATCCAGACATCGGCGACGACGAAATCCTTGAAAAGGTCCTTCGCGGTCAGGAAGCCGGAGACATGGTCCCAGTGCTCGTGCGTGACGACGAGGATATCGATCTTGCCGCCGGTCTCTTTCCTGATGTCGGCGACGATGTCGCCGACCAGCGCCGGGCCGCCCGCGATCGAAACATGGATGCCGCAATCGATGAGCATGCGGAACGGCTTGCCGTCCGCCTTCTTGAAGGTAAGCAGGTGGCAATCGCCGATGCCCTGGCAGTAATGCCGCACGGTGACGCCGGTTGCCTGCGCGGCCGCGACAGCCGCTTGTGCAGGCCTTGCCCTCGCTGCCGGCTTTCTAGACATGGTCGTCGTCTCCGTCGCTGGCATGCAGCAAGGCAAAGGGCTCCGACACCTCGCCGCCGAAATAAAGCGCTCTCAGCGGCGACAGATAGTTGGCGGCCATCGTCCCGGCCTGACGTTTCTGCCGGTCCGCGCTGCCGGTGTTCTTGATGATCGAGTAGCGGATCTCCTCGGAACCCTCGCGCGGGTCGATGATGATCGTGGCGCCGCCGCGGAACCAGAAGAAGCCGTCGCCCTTGGTCATGCCTTGCGGCATCGCCGTACCGTCGAGCGCGACCGGAATGCGCTGCTGGATGACGGCCACGACCTCGACGCGGAACGAGCCGTCCGGCTCGACGCGGCGCGTCGGGCGCACGCTGTAGATGTCGAAGGTCGTTTCACCCTTCTTCGGCGCATGCATGACCGTGCCGTCCTCATTGTAGCGCGGCAGATCGGGCAGCAGGCCGAACTGCTTGTAGAGGTCCGGGGTGGAGGCGAAGGCCTTGTGCATCGCCTTCCACAGCGCATAGCGGTTCTTGTCGTTGAGCGCGAAGATCTCGGCCCGCTTCAATTTCTGGTTCCAACCGAGGTCGATCTTGCTGAGCAGCCCCTTCAACCAGGCCGGCGACGGGTCCTCCGGCGCGCTCCAGGCGAGCGTCTCTTCCGAGATGGTGCGGACGTCACGCGGCAACAGCTTCCATTTGCGGAACGATTCCAGGAAGGCCAGGCGATAGTGAAGCGGGTCGTCGGGATAGGCGTCGCGGTCGGCGGTGATCAGCGCGCGCAGATATTCGCCGAAGGTGATGTCGACGGAAGGGCAATAGTCGAGCGCGCGGATGCACATGGTCAGCATCTGCTTCGCGGTCTTGGCCACCTCGTCGGTCAGGCGCTCGATCAGGCTCGGATGCAAGGTTCCCGCCGGCAGGATGCCGGAGCCGCCGGTGGCGAGCTGGATCAGATCGTCGGTCCGCCGGTCGGCGATCGCCAGGAAGGCCTGGTAGACGGCGAAGACCAGGATCGAGCCGCGGTTATGCGCCTCGAAGGTCTTGTCGTAGTCGAGATCGGCCATGCCGGCGCCGCCATATTCGCGCAACGGCCCGGCCCTGCCGCTGCCTTCGCCGAACTGCCTGGCGATGCCCGAAAGCAGCGAGGCGGCCGACAATTCGCCCCGAGCCTTGCCGATTTCGAAGCTGACCAGTTCCTTCAGGGTGAAATGCTGGAACAGCGCGACGACGTCGGCGAAAGCCTCGTGGAAGGCCGGCACGTCCGGGTTGGACGCTTCCTGGAAGCGGCGATGCAGCCCGTCGAGCAAGGCATGCGACATCTCGTGCGCGACGATGTCGCTGGACAGGCACGAAAACACCGTCGTTCCGGGCGTGGTGACGTCGCCCTCATTGCTGGTCGCCGGGAAATAGCCGAACAGCAGCGCCTTCTTTTCGGGGCTGTAATAGGCATTCTCGGCGCGCAGCGCGTGCGGATAGATGCGCAGGCGCGGCACGTAATGCGCCTTCACCGTCATGTCGCCGGCCCGGCCGGGAGCTTCGGCATAGTGCGGCGCCCACAACGCCCGCCGGCCAAGCGCGCGCTCGAAATGGCCGATCGTGGTCATGGCGACGGCGTAGACCATCTGCTGGTGGAATTTCGGATTGCCCTCCGAAGGCGGCAGGCCGTCCTGCGCCAGAAGCACCTTGTGATTCAGGTCGACCGGGTCGTAGACACGATCGGACGCGGGATCGACATCGACCACTTCGAGATATTCGCCGATCGGACCGGGCAGCAGCGGCTTGTCCGTCGCCGGCTCGTCGTCCCACGGCACCGAAAGCGTCGCCTGGTAGACCGAAACCGAATCCAGCCGCTTGGCCACCGAGGGATCGAGCGCGTAGATGCGAAGGCGCCGTTGCGGCGGCGGCAGCGGCCGCGGCTTGCGCCTGATGGCCGGCGCCGGACCCACGACCGGCGCGGACGCGGGAGCGGTTGCGCTGGCGCCCGGCCGCCCGAGCAAACCTTCCAGAAAGGCCTTCAGCGGCTTCGACGGATTGCCCTGGTCGAGCGCCGCTTCGAGGTAGCGGTTGCGCGCCGCGGCCGAAATACTGCCCGGATCGCCATCCGGGTCGGCGATCGCCAGTTCGACTGCCGCCGTGACCTGCGCCATCTGCGTCAGTTCCAGCGCAAACATCATTCGCTGCCGAAGCGTTGCGGGCGGGGGCGCCAGCGAATTGCCGCCGGTCAAAAGGTCGAGCCAGCTCCATGTGTAGGTGGCGGGCGCGAGCTTCGTCAGGCTGGTCCCCGACGGCGGCGGGAAGTCCAGCGCGTCGAAGGCCCGCAAAACGCCCTGCCCGATCTTCTGCTTCGTCTCCGCCGCATTCATCTTGGCCGTCGATTTCAAGGCCTTGGCGAACAACGCCTTGCGCACCGCCTCGATCCGCATCCACGGTTGGGGATAATTCTTCACCACGTCCCAATGCTCGGCGAGCCACAGTGCGGCCGCGGCAGCAACCTGCGGCGTCGCGGCCGACGTGCCGCTGCCGTCCATGTCGACCACCTTGCGGCAATCGATCTCGGCCCAGGGCACGTTAGGCGTGTAGGCGCCGAGCGCCGTGGCCATCTTCGAAGGCGGCCCGTAATTGCCCTGCATGGTGCCGAGGGCGAGCCCGGCATAGGCGCGCCCGTCGCCCATCACACCGCAGGCCGCGAGCACGCGGTTGTAGCGCGCGGGATAGACGATGCTGCGTGGCGTGATGGTGAAATTGTTGCCGGCCGCCGTGACCATGACCAGGCCGTGGTCGTAGGCGAGGTTGACGGCGTCGACCAGAGCCTGCGAGGTGAGGCCGCCCATGCTCATCGACAGCACCTGCGCGCCCTGCTGGCGCGCATAGTCGATGCCCTGCACCATGGTGCCGGTGGTCAGCCGCACCACCCAGTCGGCGATGCGCACCGGCAGGATCTTCGCCAGCGGCGCGCCGCCGACGAAGTCGGTGAAGCCCGGCCAGTGCGGCGACGTGCCGTCGAGCTTGTTGCCGGCAAGCAGGCTGAGCGTGCCGGTTCCATGGCCGCGGTTGCTGGTCAGCGTGCCGGCCGGAGCGTGGTCGGTCGCGTTGTTCGGACCGGTCCCATCATCGACGAAATTGCGCTGCTGCGCTGTCAGAAGCGCGGCGGGAATGGTTTGGTGGCCCGGATCGAACCCGGTATCGAGATGGGCGATGGTGATGTTGGCCTGCTTGGCGCCCACCTTGTTGCGCGCCGCCAGGAACTGGCTGAAGTCCGGCGCGGCGTTCCAGGCGACCCTGCCCTGCACCGTCGCTTGTCCGCCGCTCGGGTCCTGGTCGTCGAAAGCGCATGTCGGGGCGGCACTTGCAGCCTGGCCGCGATCGCCGCCGCTGTCCTTGTAGTCCCATTGCTGCAGGATGTCGGGCTCGACCGCGAGCACCTCGCCGCCTGCGGTCGCCAGCGCAGGATTGCGGGCGACAAGATCGTGGACGTGGTCCCAGGGATTTTCCGTATCGGCGGCATCCGTGGCCAACCGCAACCAGGTGGCGCCGCGATCCGCGTCGGCGGCCGTGCCGGCGCTTGCTGCGTCGGCCGGCAGAGAGAGGATCGGTTCTGCTTCGATTCCGCCGATCCGAGGCGGCCCGCCTCGCACCGAGAGTCCCGCGCCGTCGCCACGAACCTTTACAAGGAGTCCCTTCGCGGCTGCCATGGCGTGCCCCTCCCCAAAGCGAACCATGACGCCGACCGTCCGCCGCAGTCAAGCCAAGGTTCCAGCCATACTTCGACTGATCTCTTTGCCGACTAGGCAATCATGCCGGTTGCAAGGCTAAGATTGATCGAGGCGTGAACCATACACTTCCAAAATGACAATCGGTCCGCCCGACGCGTATATCTGTGAGCACCTTCACATACGTCGAACAGGGCTTGCGCTCAGATGCTGCAACGGCGGCATCGACGGCCCGAGCTGACTGCGGTGTCCGAAGACTGCTTCCGGATTGCGATATGGATGCGGTTCTCGGGGAGAAAATTTCGATCACCTAGCCATTTTCAGGTTTGCTGTCTGCGCGCATGGGTACCTCCCACCCAAGCGCGCGGACGGCGTTCCAAGGATTGGCCCGCAACCGCCAGTGCGCCCGGTCTCCTTACAGTTTGCCGGCTTGTCCAATTGCGGCGTGTCGGGCGTGACGTGGAACTTCCGTCAGCCGCCTGCCGAATTCGGTCAGCCACCATAGAAGGAGACGACGCTTTGATCGAGCACGCACTTATCCTACAATTTCCGTCTAACGAGAGGCGGAATCGTATCATGGCTACAAACGGCGCGGACGACAAAAACCTGCCGCGCCTGGCGCGCATCGACCCGCGCCAGTTCGACCTGCTGTTCGGCGGCTGCAAGCTGGAGCGCTATGCCGCCGGCCAGCACTTGTTTGTCCAAGAAGACACTTCCGACCGCATCTATGGCGTGATGAACGGCACCGTCGAGATTTCGATCTATTCGCCCGGCGGGCAGAAGCTGGTGGCCAATATCGAGCTGTCGCGCAGCCTGGTCGGAGAGATCGGAGCCCTGGATGGGCGCCCGCGCACGGCGACCGCCATCTGCCTCACCGCCTGCGAGCTGGTTTCGCTGAGCCGGACACAGCTCTTTGATCGCATTGAGAAAAACCCGCCCCTCGCACGCGCGATGATCGAATTGCTATGCGCGCGACTGCGCTGGGTCAGCGGCGAGCTGGGCGACCAGGCCTTCTTCGGCATCGAGGCCCGGCTGGCAAAGCGGCTGGTGTTCCTGAGCGGCGTCATGGCCGACTCCGCCGGCTGGATTCCGATCTCCCAATCTGAGCTCGGCGAATTCCTCGGCGCGACGCGCGAATCCGTCAACAAGACGCTGAACGACTGGCGCAGCCGGCAGATGATCGCCATCAAGCGTGGCGGCCTGCGCATCACCAACGCCGCCGCGCTGAACCAGATCGCCGATTCGCAGGACGACGACTGAGCAACCGAGCTCGGCGTCTCCGCCGCAGTTTCCACCGGTTCGTCGCATCCGGGAACGACGAACAGCTTTCAGCGCACCCGGTCAGAGCCGCGAGATCAGATAGCGCAGCGCCGAGCGGCTCGGCATGAAGAAATAGCCGCCGCCCTTGGTGGTGACGAACTGCGGCACATCCTTCAGCATGGTGACCTTTTCCCAGGAAGGGATCGAGAAGCGGCCGCCGCCGCCTCGCGCACCGATCGTCGGATCCGTCTCGCCGACCAGGCCCTGGAACGAGTTCGACGAGACCCAGGTCTGCTGGATGAACTCGTATTGGCGTTCGATGTCGGCGTTGAGGCACATGAAGAGCAGGCCCTTCTCGGTCTTTCCGCCCTTGTCCTTCTTCTCATAGGTGCGGCCGACGCGCAGGATGCGGTGGCGCTTGCCGATCCTGATCTGCGTCTCGCGGTCCTCGCCGAGCGAATCGCGCGGGTTGGAACGGCGTATGTGGGAGCCGAGCGGACAGGCGTGCCCTTGCGGGTCTTCGGCGCCGAGCGTGAAATCATTGTCGACGCCGCGGCCCGGGCGCCCGTTCGGATTGCGCACCAGCGAGCTTCCATCCTGCCAGCGGCCAAGCATCTTTGCCGCCACCCAATGCGGTGTGATGGCCGCATCGCCGGTCTCGCCGGCGGCCTGAGCGGCGGCCTGCCGGCAATAATCATCGAACAATTCGACATGCTGCTCGAACTGGCGCACGACGAGGAAGGTGCCGTTGCGGCCGAAATCGCGCGGCGGAGGCGGCTGCCCCGGTATCTGGCGGTTGCGCCGCACCTGCGACAGGATGCCGGTGCGGTCCAGCGCCGCCTCCACCGAGGGCGAAGCAGGATAAAAGCCGTGCTCGTCGCGATAGCCGAACAGGAATTCGCCGGGTGCGAGCAGATGCATCGGCGCCGCCCCTTTGGCGGCGCGCGCCGTGCCGCGAACGATCGGCTGCGAGACGCCGTCGACGAAACCGAAATGCTCGACCGCCCGCTTGCCGTCGCGCCGCACCATCAGCGGCAGCTCGGCTGCCACGGACATGCCGGCGCCCGTCGTCTGCCGCTTCATGGCCGCGATCTCGGCCTTCAACATGGCCGGCGTCTCGGCGTAGCAGACGATGACGAGGTCGACCGGCTTCTTGGGTGAACCCCACTGCCATTTGTCGGGAGCATCAGGGCCGGTATCGTTGAGGATGCGGCTGCGCTCGGGCGTTCCCATGCCTTGGCGGAAAGCAACGGGAAACGTGTCCAAAGGCTGGTCGTCGACGCCGCCTTCGAGCCCCAGCCGGCGCAGGCCGTTGGGGCCGAACGCCACCGTCATGGCGCGGCCGGCGGGCACGCCATCGCCAAAACTGGTCTTGTCGATGACGAAGTCGAGCCACGCCTTGCGCTTGGCTGCCGGCAAGCCGTCCGGCACCTCGATCGCAAGCATATGCGCATGGCCGAGCGCGCCGTGAGGTCCAAAGAAGATGGACTGGATTTCCCCGGATTCCAGCTCTTCGAGCGGCGCTGTCGCCGGTTCGGCCAGGCTGGTCGCGTCCGCCGGCCGTGCTTGCGGCCGCGGCAGGGAACCGAACAGGCTCAGCCAGTCGCGCGCCTCGTTGCCGGTGGCCGAAGCGATGCCGCGCCTGATCCGGGAGTTGATGCGGATGCGCGTGGTGTTGAGATGCGGATAGGCGCTGTACCAGAACAGCGTCGGCACCTGCTGGCGCCGCGCCCAGCGTTTGAAGCGGTCGCCGTCGCGGGCGCCGTCCAGGAACAGCCAGCGCGTGCGCGGATAGCCGTCGGTGTTGCTCCACACACCCGTCAGGCCGGCCGAGGCCTTGGCAATGAAATCCTCGAGATAGCTTTCCCAGCTGCCGCCGTAGTTGGAGAAGAACACCAGCCTGTCGGTGCCAGGCAAAAGCACCCAGCGGGCGAAATGAATGGTGTTGATGGTGGCGAGGAAGCCCGGCTTGAACACTTTCTGCGCCGATATCGAGATCAGGTAGAAGGAGAGCCTGAGCGCCAGTCGCCGCAAGATGCCCGCCTTCATCGTCGAGATCGCCGTCAAGTTGTTCTGCGCGGTGTGGTCCTCATTGGCGAGGATCTTTTCGAGCGCGCCGATGTCGATCGGTGTATTCGCCGGCCGGTCCTTGTCCTCGAGCCGCCGCAACGCCAGGAAGCAAAGGCCCACGAACAGCGCGAGAATGGCCAGCAGACCGAGCACCGTAAGCAGGAGCGCTGCGCCGGCGATCGCGATGTTGGCGAAGGTGACGCCATGCGGATTGCCGAACACGAGCACATAGGTCATGCGCCAAAAGGCGAGAACGACGATCGCGACGGTGGCGAACATCTTCGGCGTCAAAAGCGTCGTCGTCAACGCGCTCGACCAGTGGCCGGGTGGTCTTTCCAGAAGGCTTTCGGCGGGTTCGAACGCCCAGCCGAATTGCCCGAGGCAGCGGACATGCCGACGCGCCTCGGCAAGCACATCCATTGCATTGCCGGCGCCCTCGCGCGGCTTTTCGGCGATCTCGCGCACGCTGTCGGCGAGCCGCGCCTCGGCAAGGATGCGGCGCACGGAATGGCCGGGCGTGCCGGAAAAAACCAGCCCCGCGGCGCTGCCGAAGGACGGCGATATCTCTATGTGGTTCCTCTTCAGGAAGTCCTCCAGCGAGTCGCCGTCCGGCAGGCCGCAGACATCCCTGAAGATCGGCCGCAACCGATGCCCGATCGATTGCGCGATGGCGGCTATGACATCGTCGGTGCTGCCGTCGCCGGAGAGCTCGAGCACCAGCGCGCCGGTCTCCATCCCCGTTTTCTCATCCTTGCCGGTCGGAACGGCGGCCAGGCTGCTGAAATGTATGGTGCCGACCTTGTCGAGCGCGGCGCGCAACTCGCCGATCGCGGGATTGCCGAGATCGGCGACCTTGCCGCGCACCGCATCGAGCGGCATGGCGCGGGTAATCGGACAGACCACCGTCACCATCGACTGGTCGGCCGTACGGCAAAGCGCCGAACGCTCGAAATCGACCTTCAAGCTTGCCGGATAGGCGCCGACATTGACCATCTTGCCGGCCCTGCCCGGTGCGCGGCCAAGCCTCGGTTTGCTGAATAGGGCGCGGATGCATTCACCGATCTGGATACGGGCGATCTCGGCGCCGATGCACAAATGGATGCCGTAGCCGAAAACCATGTAGTCGCGATGCGGACGCGACGTGTCGAACTCGTTCGGCCGCTGCACGATCTCGGGATCGAACATCGCCGAAAGCGTCGCCGGCATCACCACGGTTCCGGCCTTCACCAGGCGCTCGCGGCGCGTGCCCCTGCCGATGACCGCGTCACGCCTTGTATAGCGCCACGGCCCGATCCAGATCGGCTTGAACCGCATGGCCTCCATGATCGCCCGGTCGAGCTTGCCGGTATCGCCGGCCGCGATTGCCTCATCCACCGCCTGCCGCGCATCGGTTCGCGACAGGATCACATCCAGGCAATTGCTGCCGGCAAGCACATTGGTCGGCACGAAGCCGGCGATCATGCCGAGCATGATGGAATGGATGTCGGGCAATGACAGGCGCCCCTGGTCCATCAGCGCGACGAGGCGGGCAAGCGGCCGGTCGTCCTTGCCCGCTCTTTCCCTTGCCGCCGCGATCGAGCGGTCTATGACCTTGATCAGGCGATCGCCGCCGACCACGGCAAGCTGGCGCGTGGTGGGATTTGCCGTCGGGTCGGAAAAGAACAGCGCGCTGAGCGCGATCGACCAGTCGGCGAACTCGGTTTCGTCGTCGATCTCGAGGCCGAAATAGTCGCGGCAGATGCGCACCGGCACGATCTTCATCAATCCGGCGATGGCATCGAAGCCGGGGCTGGCGCGGGTCATGATGTCGCGCGAATGGCGCTCGGCAATCGGCCTTACAGTTGCTTCGACCTCCGCTGGCGGGAAAGCGCTCAGCACCGCCGATTTCATCTGCCGGTACGCGGCGCCGTCCTGCATGCCGAGAATGAAATTCGAGCCACGGGCGAGTTCGGCCATTTCCGGCCCATAAGGCGTCTCGAACTCGTCGCCGCGCTCCAATATGTCGCGAACGTCCGCGCCCTTGGTGACGAGCAGGAAATTGCCGAAGCCGAGATTCGGCCAGAAACGGCGCAGCAGCGCCAGCAGCCAGCGCGGATCGCCAAGAAGAAAGCCGGCGATGCGGGAAGCAATGCCGCCCTTGGAGCGCAGCCGGTCGATGTCGAACGGCGGCATTTCGGCGACTGGACGCTGGCTCTTCTGAGCGGCGCGGACGGCGGCGAAGTACTTCAAAGTGATCATCGCGTTCAAGCCCCCCGGCTGTCCACGTCAATGCAATGCCGGCATTGTCTGGCCTAGGTTTGCATCGGTCCGGCGTATGTGAATTCGTTCACAGTCATTTGTTGTCGGCCCCCGGCGATCATGCGGCTGACTTGGCCCGATCGAAATTGCCGATCAGGAAATTGTTCTTGGCCGGGTCGACGAACGGTATCCAGCGTATCCTCTGCTCGGAAAAGTCGGGGTGCCTGGTCATGAAAATGGCTAGCTCGCGGGCCGCCTCGTCGCACTGGCCACTTCTCATCAGCGCGCCTATCTTCAGGAACCTGGCGTAGAAGTAGCTTGGCGAAAGGTTGAGCGAGCGCTCGGCGGTGGCGATCGCGGCCTGCCAGTCCTCGACGAAGCAATAGGCCGCGGCCAGTTCCCCCAGATTGTGGAAGCGATAGAGGTCGAACGGGCTCAACCGCTCGGTGTCGAGGAAGAACGGTATCGCGCCGGTCGCATCGCCAAGCAGAAGGTGCGCGCTGCCCATGGCCGAGCGGGCGAAGGCGAAGCTCGGGTTGATGTGGATCGCTTCGGCAAGATGCTCGGCCGCCAATGCCGGAAGCCCGCGCATGATGTCGGCCGCGCCGAGATAGGCATGCGGGCGCGCATCGAGGCTGTCCATCAGCAGCGCCTTGCGCGCAAGCGTCTCGACTTTCTCCAGATCGTCGCTGTCGCCGAAACGCAGCCAGGCCCGCCAGAAGTACCACCATGCAAGCTCATTGAGCACGGCGCTCGAATTCGGATCGTCCCGGTAGCCCTTGTCGAAGAAGTCGAGGGCGATTTCGGTGTCGCGCCGCGTGCGCCTGTTCATGTGCCAACGGCCGCGCCTAACCAATTGCCAGGTTTCGAGGCTTTCCCACGGCACCTGGAACGTGCGCGCCTGCTCGGCGCGATCGACCTCCTTGTCGAGGATGGAAACGATCTCGCTGCCGATCTGGTCGCGCAGGCTGAAAATGTCGACGAGATCGCGGTCGAAGCGTTGCGACCAGACCAGGCGTCCGTTCGAGGTGTCGGTGAGCGACGTGTTGAGGCGGATCTGCCTGTCGGAGCGCGCCAACGTGCCGCTGACGATGTAGCGGGCGCCCAGCGCGTTGCCGATGAGCCTTGTGCCAAGGCTGTCGTCGCGAAACTGGAAACTGGATCCCTTGGCGATGACTGAAAGCCAGCGCGTGTTGGACAGGCCGTAGATGATGTCCTCGGCGATGCCGTCGGCCATGTAGCCGACATCGGGTTCGCTTCCGTTGCCCTGGAACGGCAGCACGGCGATTGCCGGCGGACCCTTGGCGATCGGCCTGTAGTGACCGGGCGCGGCGGGAATGGAAGCGAAGGAAGCCGCCGCGACGGGACTGCTGCTGCCGCGGCCGGCGATCAGCACCTGCACCGGCAGGGCGATGTTCTTCAGGCTGAACTCGCCGAGATCGGTGAAGACCGCCGCCGTCTTGTCCTTGACGTGATGCCAGGTCGTCGCCGAGATGGCGACGCCGTCATGCGGCGCGAATTCCTGAATCCGGGCTGCGATATTGACGTCGTCGCCATAGAGGCGGCCCTCACGGACGATGACGTCGCCGGTATTGATCCCGGCGCGAAACGGCATGCGCATGTCCTCGACGACGGCGGTATTCAGCGCCACGATCCGGGCCTGGAAATCGAAGGCCGCCCGCAAGGCTTCGATCGGGTTGCCGAACTCGGCCATGATGCTGTCGCCGGCATCGCCGAATGTGCGCCCGCCAAATGTGCCGCAGCTGTCGGCGATGATGTCGCGCCTTTCCTCGAAGGCGGAGACAGCCAACTCGTCGTCGATGCCCATAAGCCTCGAGAACCCTACGGCGTCGATCGAAATGATAGTCGCGAGCTGACGGGTATAATTCCGTTCAGCCATCATCGAGCCCCCAGTCCCCGCTTCCAGTCCAGAACAGGCGACCTGCGCTCAAAAGAAACGCGTCGCCGTCTGCCGATGGGTATCCCCGGCAGGTACGGCGCGCCGTTGCCACCCTGTTATGACCAGAATTCTATCAGGGTCTTGCCGAAAGCTCTACCACGAACAGCTAATATGACGAACTCTCCATCCGGCGCATGGTTAGTCGTTCGTTACGTCGGACGCCACATTCGGATTACGCTCCTGCTCTTTGAAATCAAACGATCTTTCCAGAGAGCCAGTGGAGAATTGATGACCGGCGGACTTGGATTGGCCGCACCGAGGGAGACGCTTCGGGAGGCGTTATTTTTACGCCGCGGAACCAACCCGCCCACGTGCGAGTTTCTGACCGCACCCACGCCAACGCAAGATTTGAGGGCTCTCATGCGCATTGTTGTTTTGGCAGCCGGTATCGCGGCCTTCCTTGTCGGCGGACCAGCCTTCGCGGCGGACGACCAGGCGCTGCCGCCGCAAAATGCCAAGAAACTCTCGGAGATCGTCGCCAAGGTCGAGCACCGCACCGACTTCCGCTATGTGAAGGAGGTCGATTGGGATAGCGACGGCTACACCATCACCTACTACACCACGGACAAGGCCAAGGTCCAAATCACCTACGATCCCGTGACCGGCGAACCCAAATAGGGCCCTGTTCGGTCGCCTGTCTCCCATTCCGCAGCGCTTGCGTTCGGCATAGACTTGATCGTCGAGCAGTCCGAACGGAGGACAGACATGCAGCTTCACATCTGCGCGACCGCCTTGCTTGTGGTCGCGTCGACGCTTGGGATATCGGGCCCGGCGCGCGCAGACGGCCCGTCCTTCGATTGCCGAAAGGCGCGGTTGCCCGCGGAGAAGGCGATCTGCGCCGACCCGCAAATGTCGACCATCGATGCTTTGGTCACCAAGGCCTTTGCCGGTTTTGAACCAGCCTTCGGCGGCGACAAGCGCAGGATCGCCAGGGGGCTGGTCGCCGATCGGAATGCCTGCAAGACGGACGCCGCCTGCATCGTCAGCGCGCAGAACAATGCGCTGCAGACCTACGGCAATGCGCCGCTATGGGTGCAGGACTACAACATCGCGCTCATCGGCAAGAAGGCGCTCGACCTTGCGGCGAGGACGCCGAAGCCGGCCGATCAGCCCCTGCCCGCATCGGTCGGACAATGCGGCTTTACCCATATCGAGGCGCTGACGACAAGGCTGGGCGACGACCCGCTGGCAACCGCCAGCCCGGAAGCCGGCAGCGCGGCGCGACTTACCAATGGCGGTACGGCGGTCTCCTATGACCGTGAACCGGGACTGGCGAGCTCCAAGGTCGGCGACCCGGTCGTCATGTGCCTGATCGCTATCCCGCGCGACTGTCCGAAAGACGATCTGCGCGGCAGGGTTTACTACGCCGTCGACCTCGCCGCCAAAGGCACATGGGCCTTGCCCGACTCCCAGCATCTGTGTGGTGGCGCCTAAGAGTCCTGGCGCCGCGCGGAGCCTGGCGCGACGGGCCGCCCTTGCATCGTCGCAACTTTGGTGGCTGACTGCCCGCCATGATTGCGGGCACGGGGGTGCATGGCAATGATCGGCTACGTCCTGAAGCGCATCTTGATGGTGCTTGTCGGCTATCTGGTCGCGGTGCTTGTCGGGTTGATCGCCGTGGTGGTGATCTATGCGGTATTGAGCTCGCTGCCCAACGCGCCAAGTTATTTCGGCCTTATGGAGTTCACGCCGGTCGCCGTGCTCGTGGTGCCGCCGCTCGGCATGTTCGTCTACTTCCTGACGATCATCCTGACGGGAATGCAGACGCTGGTCTTCGCCCTGATCGCCGAGTTCTTTTCGTTGCGAAGCTTTTGGCTGCACATGCTGTTCGGCGCCGCTGCGGCCGCTGCCGGCTTCATGCTGATTTGGCCCGACGCCGCCGATGATCCGGAACGCTGGGCCGACATCGGCATCATCGCCGGCGCCGGCCTGGTGGCCGGCCTGATCTATTGGCTGATCGCCGGGCGCGACGCCGGCTTCCGCCGGCCGCTCATCAAGGCACTTCCAAGAAACGCATGAAGCGGTCAACTTCGGCGGCTTCGCCGTGACTTTCCGTCAGGAATCGCTTGAAACCAGACGGCGCTCAGCTTGAGGGCGTGCGCACCGCTTCGGTCGCGTCGAGCGCCTGCATCAGCTTGGAATCGCGGTCATAGACGTCGTCGAAATACTCAACCTTGCCGGACATATCCGGCCATGCGGTGAAATAGGCGACGTAGACCGGGATGACGCGCGTGACATTCTCGGTCGAATGCCCGTGCTTCAGCTTCTCGGCGATATCGTCGACGGTAGTGCCGAGCACCGCGGCGGCCATGCCGCGCGGGTCTTGCAACCGCACGCAGCCATGGCTGAGCGCGCGCATGTCGCGCGCGAAGAATGACTTCTGCGGCGTGTCGTGCATGTAGATGGCGTGCTTGTTGGGGAAGAGGATCTTCAATTCGCCCAAGGCATTTGCCTCGCTCGGCTGTTGCCGCACGCTGAAGGGGATGTTGGCGCCATAGGCACCCCAATTGACCGCCGCCGACGGAATGCGCTTGCCGCGCGAATCCGTCACCTCATAGCCGGCGCGGTCGAGATAGCCCGGATCGCTGCGCAGCCTCGGCAGCATCTCGTTGACGATGATCGACTGCGGCACGCCCCAATAGGGGTGGAAGTCGACCTGCTTGATCTGGTTGTAGAAGAAGGCGGTCTGGTTGGTGACCCGACCGATGACCGCGCGGGTCTTCAGCTTCTCCTCGCCATTGTCGATATAGCTGGCGGTGAAGGCCGGCTGGTTGATGAAGACGCGCGGGCTGCCGAGATCGGACGGCATCCACCGCAGTTCCTCAAGCGCCACCTTGACCTTCTCGATCTTGTCCGCCTTCGAGGCGCCGGCCAGCGAAGCCACGGTGCGCGGACCGATGACGCCGTCGCCCTTCATGCCGGCACGCTGCTGCACGGCCTTGATCACCGGCACCAATTCGGGATCGTAGAGCTCGCTCTTGCCCAGCCGGGCAAGCACCTCGCCATAGTTGCCGCCCATCTCATCGTCGAGATTGCGGGAAATAAGCGTCAGCAACTTCGGCAGTTCCGGGCTGCTCTCGCCGGGCTTGAGCAAGAGCTTGGGATCGACGACGATTTCGTTTTCCTCGCTGGCCTCGAGCGCTTCCAGCTCGACGCGCAGCGCCTGGTATTCTGGATTCTGCGGGTGGCGCGATTCGAGATAGGTGCGGACCTCCTGGGTATGCGCCAGCGTCTTCAGCGCGCCTTCCAGGTCGAACGGCTTGGCCGGGAAATCGTAGTAGCCGGTCATCCGGTTGGGGTCGACGCGGCCGCTCTGGGCGTCTTGCGCATAGCGCAGCACGCGCGCCGACAGCGCCATCTCGAAGCGGACCATCTCCTTGGTCCGCTCTTCCGGCGTAGCGGACGTCGCGGTTGCCGGAACATCGACGGAATAATCCGCCGGCGCCAGGCCGTAGCTCGCAGCCTCGCCCAGGACGCGCACCGCATCCTGCGCCCGGCTGTTGGGGGCGTTGTCGCTCACCCAGATGAAATCCGGATTGGCCGAATAATAAGCAACGAGCGCCTTGGCGATGTCGGGCTCGGCGAACAGCTCGTAATCGCTCAAGCCTGCGACGGCATCGCGGAAGCTGTTGCCCGTCACCGACGGGACAAAGGCGGCATCCTGCGCGGTCGCCGGCTGCGGCGCCGGCAGCAGCGACTTGAAATCGACCCGCACGAGCTTGTCGGCCCTGTACGTGTTGTAGGTCGGGCTGCTGATCCTGACGCTGCCACCGCCCTCTCCGGCGGGCGCTGCCGGCCGCACCTTGCGCGGCTTCGGGGGCGGCGGAAATTCACCTTGCGGGTTATGCCGGATGCCGCCGCCGAACAGCATGTCGAACAGGCCTTGCGCGCTTGCCGGCTGCTGTCCGAAGGCCAGTGTCGCCGCGATGGCGATCGGCAGGACGGTTTTCTTGTTCCCGAGGATTTTCATGCTTCACCCGCACCGGTTGTAGCCGGTTCCCGTTCCGCGCCGCTGGACGGTCCCGCCCTCCGCATGGCGGATGTATGACGTGACTATACCGATTCATACCGATTTCGTTAAGCTTCCATAAATTTTCGCGGCCGTGTTGCAGAACAGTTTCACATCATTGTGAGACCCGAGGCAGCGATTTGCCCCGGGCCTCACGTGCTCGCCAAGGCGCCGAAAAACAATCAGGCGTTGGCGCCGCCGTCGATGGTCAACGAGGCTCCGTGACGAAGCGGCCTTCGGGGCTCGCCAGCCAGGCGACCATTCCAGCGATCTCCTCGGCCTCGCCGAAGCGCGGCGTCGCCATCTTCCGGCGCTGGTGCTCCGCATGCGGTCCATCGGCTGGGTTCATGTCGGTGTCGGTCGAGCCCGGATGGACGATGTTGGCGGTGATGCCACGCGGGCCGAGGTCGCGCGCAAGCGCCTTCGTCAGCCCGATCAGCGCCGCCTTGCTGGTCGAATAGGCGCTGAGCCCGGTATCCGTCACGCGCTCGGCCAGATTGCTGCCGATCGAGATGATCCTGCCGCCATCCGCCATATGCCGGGCGGCGGCCTTGGAAGCGACGAAAGGCGCTCTGAGATTGACCTCCATGCTCTCGTCGAAATCGGCGAGCGACAGGGCGTCGATCGGCGCGGCGCGCCATATGCCGGCACTGTTGACCAGGATGTCGAGCCGCCCAAACGCGTCCACCGCCTGGTCGACGGCGCTCTCGATCGCCTGGGCATCGCGCCCGTCGGCCTTGATGGCGATCACCTGCCCGCCGGCCGCCTTGATCTCGTCGGCGACAGCCTGCGCCTGCGCCTCGCCATTCACATAGGTCAGCGCGACGCTCGCGCCCTCGCGCGCCAGTCTCTTCGCGATTGCCGCGCCGATGCCGCGGCTGCCGCCGGTGACGAACGCGGCCTTGCCGTGCAGTTGGTTGGAAGACATCGAATTCTCCTTTATATAACGATCGATACATAAATACCTGCCAAGCTTGCCCGACACCGTCAAGTGAATTATGTATCGATCAACACAGAAAGCAGAAGGACGCCATGTCGGAGAGAGGCCGCCCACGCAGCTTTGATCGAGCCGCCGCCTTGCGCCGGGCGATGGAGGTTTTCTGGGCCAAGGGCTATGAGGGCGCGACGCTGAGCGAGCTGACCACGGCCATGGGCATCAATTCGCCCAGCCTCTACGCGGCCTTCGGCAGCAAGGAGGCGCTCTTCCTCGAGGCGACCGACCTCTACACGCGCAGCGAAGGCACCGATATCTGGTCGACGCTGGAGCAAGCCTCGACCGCGCGGCTGGCGATCGAGGGATTTTTGACTGAGACCGCCAAGGCCTATTCACAGATCGACCGGCCGCAAGGTTGCCTCATCGCGCTCGGAGCCTTGCATCAGGATTCGACGCAAGGGCTGATCTGCCAGGATCTGCGCCGCCGCCGCGCCGAAAATCAGACGGCTCTTGAAAGACGCCTGGGGCGGGCCGTGGCTGAAGGCGAGTTGCCTGCCGACTTCGATTGCCAGGCCGCGGCCACCTTCTTCGCCACCGTACAGCATGGCATGTCGATCCAGGCGCGCGACGGCGCAACCCATGCCGCCCTGATGGCAACCGCCTCCGGCGCCATGGCGGCGTGGACGACGATGGCCGGCGTCCGACCCCGTGACAAACGCAAGGCTTTGTGATCGAAATTCCGGCGGCCGCGACAAGCGTGACCGGGAGGGTTTGCCGTGAAGAAAGGTTATCGCCAGCTTCTCGACGAGGCGAATGCCGAGATCGAGGTTGTGTCGCCGGAGGAGGCAGCGGGGCTGCTGGAGGATGACGACACGATATTCGTCGACCTGCGCGACCCTCGCGAGGTGGAGCGCGACGGCAAGATCCCCGGCGCCAGGCATGTGACGCGCGGCATGCTGGAATTCTGGATCGATCCCGAAAGCCCGTATCACAAGCCCTTCTTCGCCAGCGGCAAGACCTTCGTCTTTTTCTGCGCCGGCGGCTGGCGCTCAGCTTTAGCCACCAAGACGGCGCAGGACATGGGCCTGACGCCGGTCAAGCACATCCTCGGCGGCTACACCGCCTGGAAGGCGGCCGGCCTGCCGGTCGAGCCCGGCCAGAAGAAAAAGGCCGACTGATCGCAGTTTTCCGCAACGCCTGGAGTCGATCGGCCCAATGGTTTTCTGGATGGCGAGCGCGGTTGGATTGGCGGTCGCCTATCTGCTCGGTTCCACGCCCACCGGCTATCTGGCCGGCAGGCTGCTGAAGAGCATCGACATACGCGAGCACGGCTCCAAATCCACCGGCGCGACGAACGTGCTCAGGACCTTGGGCAAATGGCCCGCGCTGGCGGTGCTGGTGGTCGATATCCTGAAAGGCGTGGCGGCGATCGTCTTTGTTCGCTGGTTTTATCCGTGGTTCTACGCGATATCGTCCGCCACGCCGCCGACGGCGCTTGAATTGCAGGGCTTGTTGCCTTGGGTCGTTTGTCTGGCCGGACTTGCAGTGCTGCTGGGGCACGGCCGGTCTGTCTGGCTGAATTTCACAGGTGGAAAATCCGCCGCGACGGGACTTGGCGTGTTGTTGCCGATGTCATGGCCTGTAGGCTTGGGAGCCGCGACGGCATTTGCCGTCACGCTCGCTCTTTTCCGGATCGTTTCCTTAAGCTCGATGCTGGCGGCCCTGACCGCGGTCGCGCTTGTCTGCGGCTTGGAGCAGCCCTTGGCCTATCGCTTGCTGGTGATCGCGGGCAGCCTCTATGTGATCCTGTGCCACCGCGCCAACATCCAGCGGTTGCTGGCCGGAACGGAGCCGCGCCTTGGCGACAGCGGCCCGGGGCCGAACGCAGGCCCGCGAATTTCCTAGTGCAGGGTCGTTTCGCGCTGCCCGGTCACGAAACCGACCGCGCGCGCGACGACATCCTTGTCGGCGAGGATACGCCGATGGCCGAGCCCGTCGGCCCAGTGCAGATGGACATGCTCGCCGGCGCCCGCATAGCGCTTTGCATGGTCGGAATGGACTTCGCGATCGTCCGGCGCGTGGATGATCAGCGTCGGCACCGGCGCCTCCGCAAGCTGGCGATCGCCGGTGAATTCGCTGAGCGGCCGCCCGGAAAGGTGTTTCACCCTGTCCGCCATGGCGACGCGGGAGCGCGGACCGACATTCATCATGTCGCTGAAATCGTCGAAGATCGCAGGCAGGGAGCTCGGCGCGGCAATCAGCACCAGCTTCTGCGCCTTCAGCGGCGGCATGCCCTTGACCGATGCCGCGACGGCATTGGCGGCAATCGCGCCGCCGAAGGAGTGGCCGACGACGGCGGCAAAGGGACCGAACCATTCGCCCGCAACCCGCGCCGCGTCCACGGCATTCACCATGTTGAGATGACGGCCGAGCGAATGGCCGTGCCCGGGCAGGTCGAGCGATACGACCTTGTAGCCCGCCCCGCGAAACCCTTCGATCAGGGCGCGCATGTATTCGGTGCGCGAGCGCCAGCCATGAATGACGAGCACCGTCCCACGGGGCTCCGTGCCCGACTCCGGCCGGAACTCATGCACCGCGACGCAGTCCCTCCTGCTCTTCAGCCGATGATGCCGCGCTTCGGCCATGAAGGCTGAGGCGCGTTCGACGGCCCGGCGTTCGCCGTCGCTCAAGGCCTTGACACTCGGTGTACGGCAAAACAATTCGAACGCGGCGCGGCCGCTGAGACGCGGCATGACATGCTCGGCCGCGCCAAAGACGCCGCG
This sequence comes from Mesorhizobium sp. BH1-1-5, assembly GCF_020165615.1. Lineage (NCBI taxonomy): Bacteria > Pseudomonadati > Pseudomonadota > Alphaproteobacteria > Hyphomicrobiales > Phyllobacteriaceae > Mesorhizobium > Mesorhizobium sp. BH1-1-5. The sequence goes on along the minus strand of NZ_JAIUIM010000007.1, from coordinate 57,755 downwards.
GATGACCTTCAATCCAAATGATGCCATATTGGCGATCCATCCATTCGTTCAAGCATGAACATAATAGTTCAAACATGAACATTAAACAAGAGCTGCCCTGGGACAATCCTCGCTTTCGCAACTGGGTTGCGGTGGCGCGCGCCTGCCATGTGCTGGAGCGCACGCTGGCGGTGAAGCTCGCCCCGCTCGACCTCAAGCCGGCGCAGCTCGACGTGCTGATGAACCTTTACCGCCACCCCGGCATGTCGCAGCACGACCTTGCCCGCAAGCTCCTGGTCGGTCGCTCCAACATCACCATGCTGTTGCCGCAGTTGGAAACCCGTGGCCTGCTGCGTCGCGAAAGCGACGAGAAGGACAAGCGGGTGCTGCGGCTCAACCTCACCGAGGCCGGCGAGGCCCTGCTGATGCAGGCGCTGAAGGTGCATATGGCGCTGATCGAAAAAGCCATGAGCCAATCGACGCCGGAGCAGTGCGACATGATCGGCGAGCAGATGCGCAAAATCTATGACGTGTTGAAGGAAGCCTGACTTTTAGGCTTACCACATCGTCTTTTTCGCCCGCTCAGGCCATTCCTTGTCGTAGGTCTCGCCGTCGATGTTCTTGCGGCTGGTGACCTCGAGAATCTGGCCAGGCGTCGGCAGCGACCTCGGATCGACATGCCTGGCCGGGTTCCAGAGTTCCGAGCGCACGATGGCGCGGGCGCACTGGAAATAGACCGTGTCGACCTCGATGACGGTAACCGAGCGGGCCGGCTTGCCGTCGACCATGAAGGACGCGCAAGGCTCGGTATCGGTGGTGATATGCGCGCGGCCGTTGATGCGCAGTGTCGTGCCCGAGCCCGGCACGAGAAACAGCAGCCCGACGCGGGGATCGCGAATGATGTTCCTCAGCGAATCGGCGCGGTTGTTGCCGCGCCTGTCCGGCATCATCAGCGTCCTGTCATCGACGATACGCACGAAGCCGGCGAGATCGCCACGCGGCGAGCAGTCGAGCCCCTCCGGCCCGCTGGTCGCCAGCGCCACGAAGGGCGAGGCCTCGATGAACGCGGCATATTCGGGAATCACATGGTCGAGTTCCTTGACTATCGAGGCCTCGCCCGGCAGGCCGTAAAGCGCCTCGAGCTGTTCGACGGATGTGATGCGCGACATCTTCTTCGCCTCCTGATCTTTTGCCGGCGCTACGCCATGTCCATGACGCCTTGACGACAGTCGGCTGCCGACATGGGACTGCCACGCGCCGCGCTAACGGTCCCGGCTCAGCCCCTTCTCAGCCAACTCGGCAAGATAGGCGTTCCACCGCTCGTCCTTTTCGTGGCCGAGCGTATGCAGATAGTTCCAGGTGAAGATGCCGGTGTCGTGGAAATCGTCGAAGGTGATGCGCACCGCATAATTGCCGACCGGCTCGATCTTGAGGATCGCGACATTGCGCTTGCCGGGGACCGTCACCCGCTGCTCCGGCGAATGGCCCTGAACTTCCGCCGATGGCGAGGCCACGCGCAGGAGTTCCGCCGGCAGCTCGAACGGCTGATGACCCGGAAAGGTCACGGTCAAGAGCTGGCGGTCCTTCGAGACCCTGAGTTCCTTTGGCGCGGTCATGACTGGTCCTGTCTGGGTTGCGCCCTTCCCTACGCCGCTTCGCTCGATCCGGAAAGCATCATTAGGAAGCAGCCGACATGCGATGTCGGTCGGGGAATGTTACCAAAGATCAAGACGTTCTATCTTGAATGCGGCATTGGATCGTATCACATAGCTGTATATAACGACGCCGCCAACGGCCACGGAAACGCTTCAAGATGGACATGATCGACCCCTTCGGTCGCACGATCAGCTACCTGCGCGTGTCGGTCACCGACCGTTGCGATTTCCGCTGCACCTATTGCATGGCCGAGGACATGACCTTCCTGCCGAAGAAGGATCTGCTGTCGTTGGAAGAGCTTGACCGGCTCTGCACCGTTTTCATCGAGAAGGGCGTGAAGAAGTTGCGGCTGACCGGCGGCGAGCCGCTGGTGCGCAAGAACATCATGCATCTGGTGCGCCAGCTGTCGCGACATCTCGCGAGTGGCGCCCTGGAAGAGCTGACGCTGACCACCAATGGCTCGCAGCTTTCGCGCTTTGCCGCCGAGCTCGCCGATTGCGGCGTCAAGCGCATCAACGTCTCGCTCGACACGCTCGATGCCGAAAAATTCCACCAGATCACGCGCTGGGGCAATCTCGGCAAGGTCATGGAAGGTATCGATGCCGCGCAGAAGGCCGGGTTGAAGATCAAGCTCAACGCGGTTGCGCTGCGCGACTTCAACGATGCCGAGATCCCCGAGCTGATGCGCTGGGCGCATGGCCGCGGCATGGACCTAACCCTCATCGAGACGATGCCGATGGGCGAGATCGAGGCCGACCGCACCGACCAGTATTTACCGCTGTCGATGCTGCGCGCCTCACTGGAGCGCCAGTTCACGCTCGCCGACATTCCTTACAAGACCGGCGGCCCTGCCCGCTATGTCCATGTCACCGAGACCGGCGGCCGGCTAGGCTTCATCACGCCGATGACGCATAATTTCTGCGAGAGCTGCAACCGCGTGCGGCTGACCTGCACCGGCACGCTCTATATGTGCCTTGGCCAGGAGGATGCCGCCGATCTGCGAGCACCGCTGCGCGCCTCCGAAGGCAACGAGCTGCTCGACGCTGCGATCGACGAAGCCATCGGCCGCAAGCCCAAGGGTCATGATTTCATCATCGACCGCCGCACCAGCCGTCCATCGGTTTCGCGGCATATGAGCGTCACCGGCGGCTGATTTTTCCCGCCGATTGGTGCATGATCGCTTCTGGTCATCGACCGAAGGGGGGATCATGCAACGCCCGCAGCGCATCGGCTGGCCGTCAGTGGCGGTCATCTTGTCCCTGTCGACAATCATGACGACGACGGCGACCGCCAAGCCGTTCACTTACGTGAATGCCCGGTTCGGCCAGTCATGCACGTTTCCCGACGAAATCTTCAACAACCCTCTGCCAGAGCCAGAAAATGGCGATGGACAACAATGGCTTAGCGCCGACGGCGCCGAGCTGACCTGCTCCGGCATCAACAACGTGGACAATGAAACGCCGCGCAGTTTCGTCGATGATGAAAAAGCCAGCACCGAGTCCGGCTACAAGGTCACCTACTCCAAGAGTGGCAAGAACTGGGCCGTGCTGTCAGGCACCAAGGATGGCAAGATTTTTTATGAGCGTCGCCTGTTCGGCAAGGATGACGTGATCCGAACCGTCTTTCTCGAATACCCCTCGTCGCTCAAGGCAAAATACGACCCGCTTGCCGGCGCCATCGCCAAGAGCCTGCGCGGCCCCTGAGACCAGCCGGCTGCACTGAAAATAAAGCGCCCCAGCCGCCTTCCGGCCGATTTACCGCCAACCTTTTCCGGCCTAGCCTTCGAGCGCGATTTTCGCTCTAGGGGGAGTGCACATGCGCACATTCATGCTTTCACTTGCTATGCTTGGGATTGTTTCCGTGCCGGCCGCCGCTCAGTCGATCGGCGGCACCTACACGGTCGCCGGCACCAATTTCGACGGCTCGAAATATGGCGGCGAGGCAACCATCACGCTGACCAGCGACACCACCTGCACGATCCATTGGGAGACCGGCGGCTCGACCTCGGACGGCATCTGCATGCGTAACGACAATGCCTTTTCCGCCGGCTACGCGATGGGCAAGGAGATCGGTCTCGTCGTCTACAAGATCGAGAAGGACGGCTCCCTGCACGGGCTGTGGACCATCGCCGGCCAGAATGGCAACGGCACCGAAGTGCTGACGCCGAAGTAAGCCTTCGGAGCCTCGGCAAATCGATCTCATGGGCCGCGCAGAAATTCGTGGCCCATTTCTTTTGGCGTTGCTGTTTTCCGGTCGCCTGCTAATGCGTGTCTCCCAAAAGTGCGTGCGGTTTTGGGAAACAACATGCATCAAAACAAGAATAAACCGCTTGATTTAGAATAAAATCCGGAAACGCCTTTGCCTCTCTCGCCAAATCTGCGCGGCGCGCTGTTCATGATCGTGGCCATGGTCGGCTTCACCCTGAACGACGCGATCACCAAATTCTCTTCCGAATCGATGAACATGGCGCAGGTCATGCTGGTGCGCGGCGTCTTTGCGTCCTTCTTCGTCGGCCTGCTTGCCTGGCGGCGCGGCGCGCTTGCCAATCCGGCCGCCATGCTGCAGCCGATGGTGGCCATGCGCGTGGCCGGCGAAGCCGGCGCCACGGTGTCGTTCCTGATCGCGCTTGCGCATCTGCCGATCGGCAATGTCTCCGCCGTCATGCAGGCGCTGCCGCTGGCGGTCACCATGGGCGCGGCATTGGTGTTCGGCGAAAGCGTCGGCTGGCGGCGCTGGACTGCCATTGCCGCCGGTTTCGTCGGCGTGCTGATCATCGTGCGGCCGGGGTTCGAAGGGTTCAGCGTCTATTCGCTGGTGGCATTGGCCAGCGTCGCCTGCTGCGCGGTGCGCGACCTCTCCACCAAGCGCATCCCCGAGGCGATCCCGACTCTGCTGGTGTCGACGGCGACCGCGCTTGCCATGACGGTGCTGGGCGCCCTGCTTTTGTCGCCGATGGGCGGCTGGACGCCGATGAGCGGGCGAGCGACCATGCTTCTGGCGCTCGCGGCGGTGCTGGTGCTCATCGGCTATCAGTTCATCATCATGGCGATGCGCTCAGGCGACATCTCCTTCATCGCGCCCTTCCGCTACACCGCCCTGCTCTGGTCGATCCTGCTCGGCCTCGTCATTTTCGGCGACGTCCCCGACCTGCCCATGATCGTCGGCGCCACCATCATCATCGGCTCCGGCCTTTATGCGCTCTACCGCGAGCGCGTCGTCGGCAGACAGCAACCTGCCGCTGAAAGCGCTGGACCCGACATGGCGCCGGACGGCATATAGGCCGATGGACCGAGATGTTGCGGGGATCATTCTGGCCGGAGGCCAGTCGCGCCGAATGGGCGGTGGCGACAAGCCATTGCTTTCGCTGGGTAATGACAGGCTGATCGATCATGTCGCGGCGCGATTGAACCCACAGGTCGCGACCCTGGGACTCAACGCGAATGGCGATCCGGCGCGATTTGCTGCCATGGGCCTGCCGGTGCTCGAAGACACGGTGCCGGGCCATGCTGGACCGCTCGCCGGCATCCTGACCGGTCTCGAATGGGCAGCAACCCAAACCGGCTGCCGATGGCTGGTGAGCGCCGCCGGCGACACGCCGTTCTTCCCCGGCGACCTCGTCGGGCGCCTCACAGCCGCAACCCGCGACCGACCTGGCGCGATCGCTGTCGCCAGTTCGGACGGCAGACGGCACCCGACCTTCGCTCTCTGGCCGCTCGGCCTGCGCGGCGCCTTGCGTCATTTCCTCGTCGACGAGGACAACCGGCGGGTTTCGGCCTTCATGCAGCGCCAGGGCTATGTCGAGGTCGAGTTCCCCATGATCGAGGCCGGCAACCAGAAGATCGACCCGTTCTTCAACGTCAACACGCCGGACGATCTTGCGGCGGCGGAGCGTCTGTTGCAAAGCCTCGGGCCATGAGACGCGTATTCGGCATCACCGGCTGGAAGAACTCCGGCAAGACGACCCTGACGGAAAAGCTGGTCACCGAACTGGTGGCGCGCGGCTGGGCGGTTTCTACGGTGAAGCACGCCCACCATGACTTCGACATCGACAAGCCGGGCGCCGACAGCTTTCGCCATCGGCAGGCGGGCGCGACCGAGGTTGCGATCGTCTCCGGCCGGCGCTGGGCCCTGATGCACGAATTGCGCGGCGAGAGCGAACCGACGCTGGACGACATCCTGGCGCGGCTGGCGCCCTCGGACATCGTGCTGGTCGAAGGTTACAAGCGCGAAGCGCACAGGAAGATCGAGGCCAGGCGGCTCGAAGCCAAGGACCGGACGCCGCTTTCGGTCAACGATCCCAACATTGTCGCCATCGCCGCCGACTTTACAGTCGAAGGCGAAACGTTGCCGGTCTTCGATCTCGACGACACGAAATCGATAGCTGACTTTGTCGAGCGCAGCACAGGTCTCGTGGCTCAAACCAAGTAACGCAGCGGCACATCCCGATTGTCGTTTGCCGTTGATTTGCAGTTGCTTTTTTCTTGGAAAGAGTGGGAGTATCCGCATCAGCGGGCGGTAAAAAAGCTCCGCCCACAAGAGCCGCACGGGACAGCGGCCATGACAATATGAGAGGATTATCATGCGTATTGCACTGCGTATCGCGCTTGCCGCTTCGGCCGCGCTGCTGACACTTGGCGTCGCCCAGGCTCAGGAAAAGACCCTGAGGATCGGCACCGAAGGCGCGTACCCGCCCTTCAACAACCTGACCTCGGACGGCCAGCTGGTCGGCTTCGATATCGACATCGCCAAGGCTCTCTGCGACGAAATGAAGGTCAAGTGCACCTTCGTCGCGCAGGATTGGGACGGCATCATCCCGGCGCTGCAGGCCGGCAAGTTCGACGCCATCGTCGCCTCGATGTCGATCACGCCCGAGCGCGCCGAGAAGGTCGACTTCACCCACAAATACTACAACACCCCGTCGGCCATCGCCGTGCCGAAGGATTCGCCGCTCAAGGGCGTGACCAAGGAAGACCTCGCCGGCAAGAACATCGGCGTCGCCACCACGACCACGCACTACAATTACGCTTCCAAGACCTACACGGACAGCACCATCAAGGGTTATCCGAGCAGCCCCGAGGAGCAGGCCGACCTCGCCAATGGCCGTCTCGACGCCATCGAGGACGACATCGTCGTGCTGCAGCAGTGGCTGGATTCGCCGGACGGCGCCTGCTGCAAGATCCTCGGCCAGCCCTCGCCGCAGCCGGTCGATATCTTCGGACCGGGCGCCGGCATCGCCGTGCGCAAAGGCGAAACCGATCTCGTCAACCAGCTGAACAACGCGATCGACGCCATCCGCAAGAACGGAAAGTACAAGGAAATCAACGACAAGTACTTCAAGTTCGACGTCTACGGCGCCGAATCCTGATAAGTTAGCCAGGGCGGTGAGGCACCCCTCGCCGCCCTTCTCTTCTCCCGGGATCCCCACGGAGACACGACCCGTCAATGCCGGCCCAGAGCATTTGGACACTTCTCAGCTGGGGACCGGACGGCTGGAGTGACGACATTGCGTCTGGCGTTCTGGTCACCATTGCGCTGGCGCTCGCCACGCTGCCGATCGGCCTGGTGATCGGCTTTTTCGTCGCTTTCGCCAAGCAGCATGAAGAGCCGTCGCTGCGCCTGGCCGGCAACATCTACACCACGGTCTTTCGCGGCCTGCCGGAACTGGTTACGCTGTTCCTGTTCTTCTTCGGCATGCCCCTTCTGTTGCAACATGTCGTGCGACTGTTCAATCCGGACGCGACGATCGACGTCAACAGCTTCGTCGCCGGCATGATCGTGCTGGCGCTGATCTTCTCCTCCTACGCCAGCGAGGTTTTCCTCTCCGCGTTCCGAGCCATTCCGAAAGGCCAGTATGAGGGTGGCTACGCCATTGGCCTGTCGAAATGGCAGACGATGCGGCTGGTGATCTTGCCGCAGCTGATACGCATCGCCTTTCCGGGCCTCGAGAATTGCTGGCTGAGCCTGCTCAAGGACACATCGCTGGTCTCGGTGGTCAATCTCGCCGAGACCTTGCGCCAGTCAGGCGTCGCGGCGCGCGTCACCAAGCATTCCTTCCTCTTCTACAGCGTCGCGGCGCTGATCTTCCTGGCGCTGGCCGTCCTGTCGTCGATCGCCACGAGCTACATCCTGCGCTACGTCGGACGGAGGGAAGCGCGATGAGCGTCAGCCAGGTTATCGCTATCGACAAACCGCCGCCGCAAGCGCGCGGCTGGCCGCGAGCCCGCATCCTTGGCTCCGCGCTGGTCGGTGTCTGGATTCTGTTCGGCGCCGGCATCGTTGCCTACCTGATCTATGCGTGGAACGCCGAGTTCTTTGCCCGATACGCTCCAGCCTATCTGCAAGGCCTGGGAACCACGCTGTCGCTGGTCAGCATTTCAATGGTTCTCGGCGCCATCTTCTCGTTGCCGGTCGCCTATGGCCGCATGTCGAAGAACTGGATCCTGTCGGGGCTTGCCTATTGCTACGTCTATTTCTTCCGCGGCACGCCGCTGCTCGTGCAGACCTACCTGGTCTATTACGGCGTCGGTTCGTTCCGACCCGAGCTTGAAACGGTCGGACTGTGGTGGTTCTTCCGCGAAGCCTTCTATTGCGGGGTCTTCGCCTTCTCGCTCAACACCGCCGCCTACCAGGCCGAAATCCTGCGCGGCGCCATCGAAAGCGTGCCGCGCGGCCAGTGGGAAGGTGCGGCCTCGCTCGGCCTGCACAAATTGCAGACGCTGCGCAAAGTCGTCCTGCCGCAGGCGATCATCGTCGCGCTCAGGCCCTACGGCAACGAACTCATCCTGATGATCAAGGCCTCGGCGATCGTCGCCATCATCACGGTCTACGACCTGATGGGCAACGCCAAGCTCGCCTACGCGAAATCCTTCGACATCCAGGCCTATATCTGGGTGGCGATCGTCTATCTGGTGATGGTCGAGATCCTGCGCCACGGCGTCGAATGGATCGAGCGCCGCATCACCGTCCACCTGCATCGATAATGCATGTCGCCTAAAAGCGCGCAGCGGTTTAGGGGAACGACATGCATAAGACGAAGACTTAAATTGCCGCGCCTCGGCAGCCTGCACCAGTCGATGCGGCGCTGCGTGCCTTGACGAATTTTTCGCATGGCCTAGACCTTCCGCCACTGAAATCTCTGTTTTGTTGGAAGGCAGGCTTATGGCATCGGTTGCATTTCTCGGTCTTGGCGTCATGGGTTATCCGATGGCCGGGCACCTCAGGAACAAGGGCGGCCATGACGTCACCGTCTACAACCGCACCAGGGCAAAGGCCGAGCAGTGGGTGGCCCAGCACGGCGGCAAACTGGCGCTGACACCGGCCGCGGCAGCCGAGGGCAAGGATTTCGTCTTCTCCTGCGTCGGCAATGACGACGATTTGCGCTCGGTCACGACCGGTGCGAACGGCGCCTTCGCCGCGATGAAGAAGGGCGCCATCTTCATCGATAACACCACCGCCTCGGCCGAGGTCGCGCGCGAGCTTGACGAAGCCGCGCGCAAGGCGGGCTTTTCCTTCCTCGACGCGCCGGTGTCGGGCGGCCAGGCCGGCGCCGAGAACGGCGTGCTGACCGTCATGGTCGGCGGCGAGCAGGCCGCCTTCGACAAGGCAATGCCCGTCATCGACGCCTACGCCCGCATGGTCGGGCTGATGGGCTCGGCGGGCGCCGGCCAGTTGACGAAGATGATCAACCAGATCGCCATTGCCGGCCTTGTCCAGGGACTTGCCGAGGGCATTCATTTCGGCAAGAAGGCCGGCCTCGACATCGAAAAGGTCGTCGAGGTGATCTCCAAGGGGGCCGCCGGCTCCTGGCAGATGGAAAACCGCCACAAGACGATGAATGCCGGCAAATATGATTTCGGCTTTGCCGTCGACTGGATGCGCAAGGATCTCGGCATCTGCCTGGCGGAAGCCAACCGCAACGGCGCCAAGCTGCCGGTGACGGCGCTTGTCGACCAGTTCTACAAGGATGTGCAGGACATGGGCGGCAAGCGCTGGGATACCTCCTCGCTGCTTGCCCGCCTGGAAAAATAGACGGCGATGGCCCTGCCTGATCCAAGCTGGAGCGCCGACGACATCGTCGCTCATTTGCGGGCGATCGGCACCGATGAGAACCGGGCGGGCATGGCGCGCTTCGGCATCAACACAGCCAGCGCTCTCGGCGTCGGCAATTCCGAATTGCGGCCGCTGGCGCGCAAGCTGAAGAAGAACCACGAGCGGTCGCTTCTGCTTTGGGACAGCGGTGTCCGGGAAGCGCGGCTGATGGCGGCCTTCACCGGCGAGCCGAAGAAGGTCGATATCGACCAGTGCCGACACTGGGCGGCGGATTTCGACAGCTGGGAGATCGTCGACACCGTTGCCGACCTGTTCGCCGAGACGCCGTTCTGGCGCGAGTTGATCGACGAGTTCGCCGAAGACGAACGCGAATTCGTCCGCCGCACCGCCTTTGCCATGCTGGCCTGGAGCGCGGTGCATCTCAAGAAAGAGCCGGACGCGACCTTCATTGCCTATCTGCCGCTGATCGAAAGACATGCCGGCGACCCACGCAATTTCGTCCGCAAGGCGGTCAATTGGGCGCTGCGGCAGATCGGCAAGCGGTCGATGAGCCTGCACGCCCCTGCCCTTGCGCTGGCCGAGAAACTGGCGGCATCGTCGGACAGGACGGCGCGCTGGATCGGCAAGGATGCGGTGAAGGAACTGACGGATGCCAGACAGATCGAAAGGCTCGCAGCCGCAAAAGCCTGACCTCTCCGGCATCCGCTTTGTCGAGGTGACGCCAAACACACAAGGCCGTTTCGAGAACCTGTTCGAGCAGCCCGGCGCGCCTAAATATTGCTAGTGCATGGCATGGCGCCATTCCAGCCGCGAGCACATCCAGAACGACGAGAAGAAGCGCATGATGATGACGCTCATCAATGCCGGCACCCCGGTCGGCATCGTCGCCGAATTGGATGGCGGCCCGGTCGGCTGGTGCTCGGTCGCGCCGCGCGAGACCTACCGGAAACTTTCAAGGCAGCAGGACGACACCGAAACCGGCATTTGGTCGATCGTCTGCTTCTATGTGCCGAGGGCTCTGCGAGGCGGCGGCCTGGCCTCCGCCCTGCTCGATGCCGCGATCGACCACGCTTTCGCCAGGGGCGCGCGCATCGTCGAGGCCTATCCCGTCGACGAGGCAGCCCCCAGCTACCGCTTCATGGGATTTCGCGACATCTTCGTCGCGCGAGGCTTCCACGAGATCGGAGCCGCCGGCACGCGCCGGCATGTCATGCGGCTGAGCCGATGAGCCCTGACCGGTCACGACGCTTTTACTCGATTCCGCCAACGGACAGGCGGAGGATGGAGCAACGATGAACAAACGTTTCAGATCATGCGCGATGTTAGCGGCCGTGCTCCTGTTCGTTGCCTCGGGAGCCGATGCCGCGGCCGATGTCGCGCACATCTTCTGGAAGGATCTGCGCCCCGCGACGCAGGCGATAGCCGAGGACGCGAACCTGCCGATGATCGCGGCAAAGCTGCCTGACCACGGCGAGACGCTGTCGCTCAATCTGCAGGACAAGGCGATACAATTAGCCGGCTATGCATTGCCGGTCGATCGCGACGCCGACCTTGTCTACCAGTTCCTGCTGGTGCCGTGGACCGGCGCCTGCAGCCACATGCCGACGCCGCCGCCGAACCAGATCGTGCTGGTCACGCCGGCGCATCCCTACAAGATGAAAGAGGCATACGAGCCGGTCGCGGTCACCGGTGTGCTGAAGCCCGGCATGGAGAAGAGCCAGCTCTTCATCCTCGACGGCGTCTCGATCGTCCAGTCCGGCTACACGGTGCGCAAGGCGGAGGTGGCGAGCGTCGACACGGTGCCGGACGCGGTCACCCTGCCGGTCAACTCGCCGTGGAATTTCCTCAACAAGAAGAAGAACTAAGGCCTGCGATCTGGCGTGGCGCCTACGCCGCGTTGGCGCCCGATTCCTTGTCCAAAACCATGTAGTCGAGCGGGATCTCGGTCGTATACTTGATCTGCTCCATGGCGAAGGACGACGAGACGTCGCGGATTTCGATCTTGGCGATCAGCCGCTTGTAGAAAGCGTCATAGGCGGCGATGTCGGGAACCACCACGCGCAGCAGGTAATCGACGTCGCCGCTCATGCGGTAGAACTCGACCACTTCCGGGAATTCCTGGATGACCTCGGAGAAGCGCCGCAGCCATTCATGGCTGTGCGAATTGGTGCGGATCGACACGAAGACGGTGACGCGCACATTGACCTTCTCATGGTCGAGGATGGCGACGCGCCGCTTGATGACGCCCTCCTCCTCGAGCTTCTGGATACGCCGCCAGCACGGCGTGGTCGACAAGCCGACTTTCTTGGCGACATCGGCGACCGCGAGCGTCGCGTCCTCCTGCAGGAGGCGGAGAATTTTTCTGTCGAGGCGATCCATGGGAAGCTCCAGGGGAATAGTTTGGCTATAGTCCCTTTTATCCAAGCCTTTCACAAGAAAGAAATTCTGCCGAGGAGGGCAAAAGCGAGTGATTTCTTGCACGATGCCTAATCGATGCGATAGCGGATTTCCGATCTCAGGAAGGGCAGCAAATCCATTTCGAACCAGGGATTCTTCTTCAGCCAGCCGGTGTTTCGCCAGGACGGATGCGGCAGCGGCAGCACTTTCGGCATGGCTGGCCCATCCCATATGGCGCGCCAGTTCCTGACTGTCTCGGTCAGCGACGGGAGGCGCGTCGTACCCATATGCCATGCCTGCGCATAACCGCCGATGGTCAGCACCAGGTCGATCTGTGGCATCAGCGCCATCAGGTCCGAGCGCCAGGCCGGTGCACATTCGCGACGCGGCGGCAGGTCGCCGCCCTTGGCGTCCTGGCCGGGAAAGCAAAAGCCCATCGGGACGATGGCGAATTTCCCGGCGTCGTAGAACTCTTGCGCGCTGACGCCGAGCCAGTCTCTCAGCCGGTCTCCCGAGGCATCGGTGAACGGCATGCCCGACGCATGCACTTTCGTGCCCGGAGCCTGGCCGGCAAGCAGGATCCGCGCCGTGGACGACGGCTGCAGCACCGGCCGCGGCTCATGCGGCAAAGGCCGGCCAAGCGGCTCCTCGACGCAGATGCGGCAGGTCCGCACCCTCGCGGTGAGGCGCTCCAGCGCTTCGCTCATATCAGGCGGATTATCCAATTGTTGTCGCTCAGGCCGCCGCGCTCGGCCGGCTTGTAAGCGCCGCATACCAGCGCAGCACGTTCGCGCACTCCTCCGGCACCTTGATGCGTGCCGGCTTCATGAAATCTATGGCGATCATGCCGGTGATGTCGGCGACCGAGTAACTATCGCCGGCGGCGAATTCGCGCTCCGCCAACTCGTGATCGAGGAGATGCAGGAATTCGATTGCCTTCGGTTTGTTGGCCTCGCCCCATTCCGGAATTTGCGGCACTTCCCACTCCTTCATCGCCGGATGGATGTGCCGGAACGCGGCCGCGACGCTGACCATGAGATTCAGTTCCAGGCGCCTTTGCCACATCTCGACTATGGCCTTGCCGAGCGCGCCCGTGCCGAACAGCGCGGGCTTGGGATGCAACTCCTCGAAATAGCGGCAAATGGCGATCGATTCGGTGATGATGGTGCCGTCATCGAGCTCGAGCACCGGCAGGCGCCGCAACGGATTGCGCTGAGCCACCTGCTCGCCGCGATGCTCCAGCGCGCCCATGTCGACGGGCACCAGCGGCACCGTCAGGCCCTTCTCGGCAAGGAAGACGCGCACGCGCCGGGGGTTGGGCGCTCGGCCGCCGTCGAACAGCTTCATTCCATGCCTCCAAGTCTCTTCGCCGATCATAGGGCGCGGGCCGGCCCATCACCAGAAGCGAATGAATTCGCGCAACGCATCGCCGAACGAGGCCAGCGTGCCGTGCTTTCTCTCGACCGGCGCAGCGTGATGGCTGTCGCGCCATTCCTGCGGCTCTTGGAAGGTGCCCGCCCAGATGCCGGCTTTGGCCGCTCTCGCCACCGCTTCCTCGGTCTCGAAGTCGCCGAAGGCAACCGCCCATCCGGCCCGCACCTGGGCCTGGTTCAGGTCGGTATCGCCTGCCTTGCAATCGCCGAGCAGGCGGCCGTAGCGGTCGCGCTGCCAGCCGCTGCAGGAAACGGGCCTGCCGGCGATCATGCGCACCAGCGATTGCCGCGCCAGCTTGCCGCAGGGGTAGTCGGCGCCGGCCTTCTGGCAGGTCTGCTGGTACTCCGGAGCGTCGATGCCGCGCATGCGGATGCGCTCGGTCCCGAGCGTGATCGAATCGCCGTCATTGATGATTGCCGTGCCTTGCTCCTTGCGTGTCTCGAAGCGGTCGAGGCGCGCCGCCACCAGGATCAGCAGCCCGAGCAAGAGGATGGCCAGTCCGTAGTCCAGCAGCTTGCGCCAGAGGCTTCGCGGCGCACTTGCCGCATAGCGTCGGCGCGGCCCTAAACGGCTCATATGGCAAACAGTCTCTTAATCATTCGAACGTAGCTTAACGAACTGACAGTCGCTGCGCGCAGAAATTGAAGTCTGTATGCCTTTGCAACGCTCGAACACAGCGGATAAATTTATTGTGGACCGCCGTAAACCGCACCGCAACAGCGATGTGGCGCGCGCGGTGCGCAAGACGCGCGATCGCCTTTCGCAGCAGGCGGGCAGCCTCGATTTCGACCGTGAGCTGCTGAAGCTGCATGCGCGCGCCATGGTCAGCGCGGTCGCGATCCCCTTGCTCGTGCTCGCCGTCGCGGCGATCGGTCGGCTGGCGGGCCTGGACAACCAGATCGCCATCTGGGCCTTGTCGACGCTGCTTTGCTACACGATCGTCGCTTTCATGGCGCGTCGCGTGGAGCGAACCGAGGCGGCCGAACTCGACCCAGCGCAGACGCGGCGCGACTTCCTGATCGGCCATTTCCTGTGCGGCCTTGGCTGGGCGTGGTTCGCCTGGGTCGGCTGCGACACATGCCAGGTCGACCAGTTCCATGTGGCCAAGGCCATGGTGATCCTGGTCGCCATGGCGATGACGGCGGTCCTGGCGTCCTCGCTTGGCGGCGCCCTGTTCGCCACCTTCGCCATTCCCGTTGCCGTCTATGTCTACACCGTCATGCGCCAGTGGACGCCGATCGAAGCCACGATGGCGGCGTTGCTTATCGCGGCGCTTCCCTTCTTCGGCTATGTCGCGCGCCACCTCAACCAGGCTTCGCTGATGGTGCTGTCGTTCCGCTCGGAGAAGGACGCGCTGATTGCCGAGGTGGAGACGGCGAAATCGATGTCGGACGAGGCAAGGCGGCGCGCCGAGGACGCCAACCTGGCGAAATCGCGTTTCCTCGCCTCGATGAGCCACGAGCTCAGGACGCCGCTCAATGCCATCCTTGGCTTTTCCGAGGTAATGGCCAATGAGGTGCTGGGGCCGATGAACAACCCCACCTATCGCGACTATGCCCATGACGTGCACGAATCCGGCCAGCACCTGCTCGACCTGATCAACGAGATCCTCGACCTGTCGCGCATCGAGGCCGGCCGCTATCAGCTCAACGAGGAGCCGGTCGTGCTGGTGACCATCGTCGAAGACTGCTGCCACATGATGGAACTGCGCGCCCGCAACAAGGACATCCGCGTCATCCAGGAGTTCGAGGAGACCCTGCCGCGCCTCTTCGCCGACGAGCGCGCGGCGCGGCAGATCACGCTCAACCTTTTGTCCAATTCGATCAAGTTCACCCCGTCCGGCGGCGAAGTGCGCGTGCGCGTCGGTTGGACCGCCGGCGGCGGCCAGTACATTTCGGTCAAGGACAACGGCCCGGGCATACCGGAAGAGGAAATCCCGGTGGTGCTCTCCGCTTTCGGCCAAGGCTCGATCGCCATCAAGAGCGCCGAACAGGGAACCGGCCTCGGCCTGCCGATCGTGCAGGGCTTGCTTGCCATGCATGGCGGCGAGTTCGAGCTTCATTCCAAGCTGCGCGAGGGCACCGAGGCGATCGCCATCTTCCCGTTGAGCCGGGTGATGGAGGAATTGCCGGCTCTGCCGACCAAGACCGTCGCGGTAGCGCGCGGACGCCGGTGAAGCAATCCTACCGGCTCTAATGCCGGAAAGCCATCGCCATGCCGGAACTGGCCAATGCCGCGGCCTTGACGATACCGGCGGCGAGAGCGGCCCCTACCCCTTCGCCATGGCTGATGCCGAAATCGAGCAGCGGCCGCAGTCCGAGCCTTTCGGCCGCTTTGGCATGGCCGGGCTCCGGCGACAGGCTGGCAAGCAGGCAGTGATCGAGCGCGCCTGGATTGGCCGCATAAAGGGCAGCGGCCGCCGCCGTGGCTGCGAATCCGTCGAGAAGGACGGGGATCTTCTCCATGCGCGCGGCGAGAATGGCGCCGCAGATCGCCGCGAACTCGCGCCCGCCGACCCGACGCAAGGCCTCGAGCGGATCGCCAAGGCCCGAACCGTGGAATGCCAGCGCCCGATCCACGACCTCGGCTTTGCGCACCATCATCGCCGCGTCGGCGCCAGCCCCGGGCCCTACCCACTCGGCCCCCGCGCCGCCGAACAGCGCGGCGCAAAGCGCGGCGGCGATTGTCGAATTGCCGACGCCGAGATCGCCCAGGCACAGGAGATCGGCGCCGCCCGCCACCGCTTCCATGCCGAAGGCCATGGTCGCGGCACAGCCGCGCTCATCGAGCGCCGCCTCCTCGGTGATGTCGCCCGTGGGGATATCCAAGGCGAGGTCGAAGACCTTCAGGCCGAGATCGTTGGCGATGCAGACCTGGTTGATCGCGGCGCCGCCGGCGGCGCAGAGCTCGACCTCGTTGGCGGTCGCCGCAACCGGCCGCGGCGAAATGCCGTGCCTGACGGCGCCGTGATTGCCGGCGAAGATCGCCATCAGCGGCCGGTTGATCGCCGGCGGCGCGCGCCCGCTCCAGGCGGCAATCCAGGCCGCGATGTCCTCGATACGCCCCAGCGATTCTTTCGGTTTGTCCGCTTTGGCGAAAAGCGCACGGACACGGGCCGCCGCCGCTTCATCGGCAGGCGGCAACGCCGCCAGAAGGCTTCGGAAATCGTCGAAAGGCGTTGCGGTCATGATGTCGGTCGCGGTTCGTTGCGGAAAATCGCAAGCGGCATAGCCGCCTTCTCCGGCCGGCACAACCGCCTGACGATGCCGCGAATGCGCTGCCTCGCGGCGCATTGCGGAGGGCTTGCATTGCCCCGGCGGTTGCACCATGTGGAATAAAGGCTAGAGAACAGCATGACCGCCATCGAATCTCCCTGCATCCTGGTCTGTTCGATCGATATGAAAACCGGCTTCTGCTTCGGTTGCGGTCGCACGCGCGACGAGATTTCCGGCTGGCTCACCATGACGCCCGAAACGCGCCGGGCGGTGATGTCCGAACTGCCGGCACGGCTCGAAACGGTCGAGCGGCGGCCGCGCCGCGAAACCCGGCGTACCCGCATGGCGCGCGAGCGCGGCGTTTTGTGAGAAGAAACCGATGAACCGGCTGTTCTGGATCGTCATGGCGGTGATCGGCGTCGGCGTCGTGCTGCTCATGCTCAACAATTCGGCCGGCCGCACTTTCGGCGTGAACAACAATGATTTCGGCCGGCTGATCTGGGTCGGCGTGCTGGTGATGGTGATCGGCGCAAGCCTGCTCCGCTCCGGCCGGCCAATGGGCGACATGGCGCGCAATCTCGGTGTCTGGGCCGCCTTCGTGCTCGTGCTGATCGCCGGCTACCAGTATCGCTACGAATTGCAGGACGTCGCGAGCCGCGTGACCGCCGGCCTCGTGCCGGGCAGCCCGCTGGCGCTCGGCGTGGAGAATGGCCGCCCGACCGTCACGCTCGACAAGGCCGACAACGGCCATTTCGAAGCCCGCATCCTAGTCAACGGAACGTCGGTGCGCGCCGTGGTCGACACCGGCGCGACCAGCACGGTGCTGACGTCAGAAGATGCCCAGGCCGCGGGTTTCAATCCGGCGGCGCTCAGCTACAGCGTGGACGTCTCCACCGCCAACGGTATGGCGCGCGCGGCGACGGTCAGGACCGATCAGGTCGCGATCGGCGGCATCGTGCGCAAGGACATGTCGGTGATGGTCGCCGCGCCCGGCATGCTGGATCAAAGCCTGCTCGGCATGAACTTCATCGGCTCATTGTCGGGTTTCGACGTGCGTGGCGACCGCATGATCCTGCGGGACTAGTGCTTGTCGCCCAGAAGGGCGTAGCGGTTCTCGACCACGATAAGAAAAAGACTTAAAGCGCAACGCGCTTCGATCGGGAGTCAGGCCGCCTCGGCTTCCGCCGCCGCGAAATCGATTGCCGCGAACGCGCTCTTCAGCACCTCCGGACCGGCGCCAGGCTTGTTCGCATCCGTCGATAGAATTTGCCGGAAGCGGCGCGCGCCGGGCAAGCCGTGGAACAGTCCGACCATGTGGCGAGTGATGTGGCCAAGCCGACCACCGCGCTCGATATGGCGCGCGGCATAGCCGGCCATGGCGTCGATCAGCGCCGCGTGGTCGAAGGCGGCAGCCGCCTCGCCATAGAAGGCGGCATCGACGCCGGCGAGGATGCCGGGCGTATGATAGGCCGCGCGGCCGAGCATCGCGCCGTCGACATGACCAAGGTGCGACGACACCTCGCCGAGCGATTGAATGCCGCCATTGATGCCGATGAATTCGTTCGGCTTTCGGGCCTTTAGCCGATAGACGCGCTGGTAGTCGAGCGGCGGGATGTCGCGGTTCTCCTTGGGGCTCAGCCCCTCCAGCCAGGCCTTGCGGGCATGCACCCAGAGCGCGTCGGCGCCGGCCGCGAACACGCCGTCGGCAAGCATATCGAGCGCAGGTTCCGGGTTTTGCTCGTCGACGCCGATCCGGCATTTGACCGTGACGGGGATTTTCACCGTGGCCTTCATAGCCGCGACACACTCGGCGACCAGAGCCGGCGTCTTCATCAGGCAGGCGCCGAACGTCCCCGACTGGACGCGGTCGGACGGGCAGCCGACATTGAGGTTGACCTCGTCATAGCCGAAGGCCTCGCCGATCCGCGCCGCCTCGGCGAGTTTTGCCGGATCCGATCCGCCAAGCTGCAGGGCAACCGGATGCTCGACAGCGTCGAACCCGAGCAATCGTTCGCGCGCGCCATGGATGACCGCATCCGCCACAACCATCTCGGTGTAGAGCAGCGCACGACCCGTCAACTGGCGGTGGAAGAACCGGCAATGCCGGTCCGTCCAATCCATCATCGGCGCCACGGCCACTCTATGCTCTTGATTTTTCAGCATTTTTTCTTTAACATCAATTCGTTAGAACCTGCCGAGTGCACACGAATTTACGCCAGAATACGACCCTTTTCGCCACGTTTCGATCTCTCAGTGCACACGGAGCGCACACGAAAAAATGGCCACCTACACAAAGCTCTCGTCCGGTTCCTGGCGTGTCCAGGTCCGTCGCAAAGGTCGCTACGTCAGCGAGACCTTCCTGCGCCGAGACGATGCACGGCGCTGGGCAACCGAAACCGAGCGCCAAGTCGATCGCGGTGAGACGCCGACCAAGTCCCGTATAGCGCGCCTAAAAACATTCGGCGAACTCATCGACCTCCATATCGACGACATGTGCGATGTAGGCAAGTCCCCTCGCCGCTCCAAGGCCGCGGCCCTCGCTATGCTCCAAAGACATCTCGGAAAATGCAACATCGCGACTTTCGATCGCGAACGGCTCATTCGATTCGGTCGTGACCGGGCCGCCCAGGGTGCTGGGCCGATGACGCTCGGAATAGACATCGGCTTTATAAAACTTATTCTGTCTCATGCTGCGGCCGTCCACGGTCTGCCGGTTAAGGTGGAACCCGTCGATCTCGCGCGTATCGCGCTTAAGCGCCTCGGCCTTGTCGGCAAGGGGTGCGAGCGCGACAGGCGGCCCACCCAGGATGAACTGGACAGGCTAATCGCTCACTTCGATGCAAACCCTCTTCAGATAGCGCCGGTTGGCCGGATTATACGTTTCGCCGTTGCAACCGCGATGCGTCAGGAGGAAATTTGCAAGGCGCGTTGGTCCGATCTGGAGTCTTGTACGCGGATGCTTCTCATCCGCGACCGCAAAGACCCACGCAACAAAAAGGGTAACAATCAGCGCATACCGCTGTTTGCGGCAACTGGATACGATGCGTGGGCCATTGTTGAGGAGCAGCGCGCAAAGCGAAGCAATGACGACGATCGAATTTTCCCGTTCAACCATCGGTCAGTCGGCACCGCCTTTCGCCGAGGATGCGCTGACCTGGACATCCACGACCTTCATTTTCATGATTTGCGACACGAAGGCACGAGCCGCCTTTTCGAATCTGGGTTCTCAATCGAACAGGTAGCGCTAGTAACGGGACACAAAGATTGGAAGATGCTGCGCCGCTACACACATCTAAAGCCCGAGATGCTTCATACTATCCACGCTGCGAGGGCTGCATAGTTGAGATCGAGGGGTGGCAGCATTAGCTGGGCCAGCCTGAGCGCAATCTTCGCGCAACCACGGCAGGGCCTCGAAGAAAGCGGCGGTTTTGGAGACCGAATACCCTTTTCACATCGCTTTGTTTATATTGATGTATTTCGCATTTTTGGAGTCATGTGCGAGGATTTGTCTAATCAAAATTGGTCGCTCCGTCGTGGTTCTAACAGGCTGTTGAAAAAGGCACTCGCCACCGAACCGCAGCGGTGATTCACCCGGGCCCGAAGGGATTCGGAGTGACGAGTGCGCACCGGCGACGATCGAACTGGCGAACTGTTCAGCTACGTGGACCTTGAGGCCCGGGTTCGGCGCAATCATCCGTTGCGTGCGATCCGGACGATCGTGACAGAAGCCCTGTCGACGCTGGAGCGTGAGTTCGCGGCGCTGTATTCGCCGATCGGACGACCATCGATCCCGCCGGAGAAGCTGTTGCGGGCGATGCTTTTGCAGGTGTTCTATTCGATCCGCTCGGCAAGCCGGCCTCGACAGGCCGGTCCGGTCAAGGACAGTTCTGAGGCGGATGATGCGATCCGGTTCGGACATAGCTCGCCTGCTTGTCAGTGGTTGTTGCTGGTACAGGACGGAGCTAGCGCTGGACGCAATCAGGATTGTGGCTTCAGCCGCCTGCGGCGTGGAAACGGCGGCAATCCGGAGGGTTCAGATTCCGAAGCCGCGTCCCCTTCCGATGCCATGGCTGAATGCGAGCTCCGCCCCGAGTCGGCGGCCGGAATCAGTGTGAATGCCAAGCTCGCGCTTGCGGTTGGTCAGGAGCGATTCAAGCTGAGGATCGCGTTCAAGGCTCTCGGCCATATCGGACATGGCCGAACGCGTTGACTTGTAGCCGGACATGTCGCCGGCCTGATATTGCTCCCGTCCTGTCCGGTCGAGCTTTTGCCAACGTTCCACAAACCGGTCGGCGCGGCGGCCGGGATCGATGTCCGTGCCGGTGCGGATTTCCGTCTCAAGCTGGAGGGCAAGCACGACGCGGCTGACGCGGCCGGCCACCGCCTCGCGGACAAGTTCAGGATTTTTCACATAGGCCGCCTCGGCATCGCGCCAGCCATACGGCCGCACCTTCTCAAAAGCGCTGCGGGCATCCCTCAATTCGCGCATCTGGTCGGGACTGCCCTGCCCGTCCACATTTCCGCCGCGCAGGATAGCGTCGATAGCGCGCGCGTGACGAACAAGCGCCTTGGTACGAGCGCTGCGCAACGCCGCTTCCGCGTCCACCGGCAGATTCGTGTCGCCCGGCACTCCCCTGGCAGAAGGATCTCTTTCCGGCGTCCGGACTGCATCTCCGATCTGTGCCCCAACACTCTCCCTTCCCGGCCCAGGTCGACCTTCCTGCCTGGGCTCGCCGTCTGCGGGCGAGCGCAAGCCGTCCAGCAGACCGTCGATCCTGTCACGCAGCTTCTCCGGAACGATCCGGCGCACGATCTCGACCACACGCTTTCGGAAGCTGATGCCACGCCGCTCGGCATAGGCCTGCGCCGGGTCGATCCGGTCGTAATCCGACGCCATGTCCTTGGCGCGGTCGCGTGACAGCGCCCGAACCAGCCGGTCTCGTGTAGCAAAATCATCGCTCCCGTAATGTAGCTCCATCCCGTCTCGATGCCGCGACAGTGCGACGTAGCTGCCATGTGCATCCATGCCCGGCGTGGCGAGCACATGGACGCGCTCGACTGTCATACCCTGCGCCTTGTGAATGGTCGCGGCATAGCCGTGGTCGATGTGCGCGTAGTCTTTCAGGTCGAAGCGAACCGATCTGTCGTCATCGGTGCGCACGGTCATGCTCTGTTTGCTGACTTCCTCCACGATGCCGAGCGTGCCGTTCTTGACGCCGAGCCCGCGCTCGTTGCGCAGGAACATGACACGGTCGCCGCTTGCGAAGGCCCTTGCACCACGTTCCACATTCACCCGAACTTCGTCGCCGAGATCGCCGGCACCACGCATGTGCTCGCGCGCTGCCTGGTTGAGCGCCCGCACCTCGTCGTTTGTGTGGGTTAGGATTATCCGGCTTGCCTCTGGATGCGCCTGCCTGTCGCGATCCCAGCGCTCGACGAGTGCACTTCGCGCTTCGTCGCGCGTTGCAGCCTGATGCACCATGCCTTGCGCGTCGTAGGCGTTGATCGCGGCGCCGATCCTGCCGGTTGCCAGATCGCGCGTGGCGGCGCGCTGCCAGTCGTCGCGCTGCCGGCGTACCTGACCGATTTCGACGCCGCCGTGTCGCTCGTGAATCGAGCGGAATGCAGCGCCGGCCTCGATCGCCTGCAGTTGTTGCGGATCGCCGACCAGCACGACTTTTGCGCCAACGTTGGCAGCATGGGAGAGCACGCGCTCCAACTGGCGCGTGCCGACCATGCCGGCCTCGTCGATCACCAGGATATCGCCGGCGCTGAGCAGATCGCGGCCCTGTCCCCAGCCGTGTTCCAGGCTGGCAATAGTGCGCGACGAGATGCCTGATCCACTTTCGAGATTCTCGGCCGCAATGCCGGAAAGTGCCGCACCTCGAACCTCGTAGCCTGCTGCTGCCCAAGCCTGACGCGCGACACCCAGCATGGCGCTCTTGCCCGTGCCGGCAAAACCGACAACGACACCAAGATCGCGGCCGTCCGTGATGTGATCCAGTGCATCGGACTGCTCGCCCGACAGAGCAAGGCCGCGATGCTTGGCATCCGCCAGAGCCGTCGCACGATCCCGGTCACTCACCGAATGCTGTCCTTGCCCGGCCATGTGTTCCGCCGCGCGGTGCAGGCGCTGTTCGGCATCGATCATCTGCCGGGTGGTGAAGCGATCTTCGCCGCGTCCATCCCTGCCGAGTTCGACAAGATCGGGCGCTTTGCTGACGGCTCCCATCACCGCGTCGAACTGCTCCATTCCGTCGCTGTGGCGATGCGCAAACTTGGCAATATCCTTTCGGGTGAAGGTCGATTGCTGGTGGGTGATTGCGTCCAGAGCCACAGTTGGATCCGCTATGATCCGCGCACCATTGTTACGCGCGATCTCGCGGTGCAGTTCAGCGCGATCTGCTTCTAAGCCGGCCGTGTCGAGGCCACCGTCCTCGATGCGTTGGGCCGGTGCACCGATCTGGGTCTGCGGCTCCAGGGAAATGCCCTGCGCTTCCAGACTGCGATGATCGATGCGGGCGTCGATGTCGAGTTCGGCCAGGCGTTCATTGGCAAGCTCCGCCCACCGCTCGCGCCAGCGCTCGACCATCTGGGTAGCATTCCAGTCTCGAACCTTCGCCCCGAAACCGTTCTCATCGACCGACCGCATGGCGAGCATGACATGGGCATGCGGTTTTGGACTGCCATCCTCCGCCCTGTCCCAATGCACGTTGAGATCGGCGACCATGCCACGGCTGACGAATTCGGCTTGTACAAAGTCGCGCGCCAGTTCGATGCCCTGCGCCTGGCTGAGTTCACGCGGCAGGGCAAACTCCACCTCGCGGGCCAATTGCGCATCCTTCCTGACCTCGAACGCTTCGACATCGTTCCACAGCCGTTCGCGGGCGCTCCAGGCTTCTGGCGCAGTCTCTGGCAGCATCACCTCTGAATGGACGACGCCGCGCTTGGCCGAGAAATCATGCGTGCGTTCGATCCGCTCGTCGCGCAGCCGCGAAGCCGAGCGGTAGGCGGCCGAGGCAACAGCACTTGAGCCCGCCTTGCGGCCAATGACCTTGACGTGAAGATGATAGATCGCCATCGCGACCAGATCATTTGCACGTCAAAGCGCATGTCGGCACGACGTATAAGCGCGCCCTCCCTCGAAAAATTCTCGGGATGGACCAGTCCGTCCCGGGCCGTCTCGGCAACCCTGAAGCCTTCCGGCAGGCGCTCCCCTATTATTCTCCGATCGACAATCGAACGGAGACAGCCATGCGCAAACTACGTGACTTCGACGCCGAACTGCACGCGCTGGAAGAAAAGGCGCGAGAGCTCAAAATGCGAAAAGTCCAGCAACTCGGTGAACTGGTGATCGCCACCGGCGCCGATCAACTCAGCACTGACGAACTGGCCGGCGCGCTGGTCGCAATCGCTGAAACGAAAGACACCACAAAGCGTGAGGCATGGGCTAAGCGTGGGGTGACGTTTTTCGAGAGCGATTCCAGGAGAACTGCTCCGACTACTGGGCGAAACCTGCGCAGCGCTCAAGCGCAACCGGGCAGCTCGCAATCACCGGCAAGCGGCACAAGCTCGCAACGACATGCGTACGTGGCAGGTCGAGCGCCGCAAGCGCACCCGACATCTGATTGAACTCGGCGGTCTCGTCGTCAAGGCAGGCATTGTTGATCTGACCGCTGATGATCGCGCTATCATCTACGGCGCGCTGCTCTGGATGGCGAACAAGCTCCGAAGCGTGCAAGGCGAACACGCGCGCACACTTTGGGCCGAAAAGGGGAAAGAAGTGTTCGAAGCAGAATGGAAAGATGGGGCGCCCATCGTTGCGCAGGGACAGCGAAGTCGGGAATGACAGATGCCGGGCAAGCGCGGAGACCCAACATCGCGGTACTGCCCGTCATCACGCGGTTCGCCAAGCTAGGCTGGCTCATGCTGCACCAGCGATCACAACGTACCCAATCAACTCGGCAGAGGCCCGGCAGCACAATGCCACTTCACATAATCGCGACTGGGTTGGAATAGTTTCCGGTCTGCCTCGGTATATCGGACATCGAGGTGAAGTTTTGACCGCTTTTTCCATTTTCGAAAGTTTCCGGGTGCTCAAGCACATCGTCTCAGGCGCCAGAGTGCGGGAAATGAGTGCGGACGATCAAGGATCTGCGCCGACGTGCTCGCGCCCGAAAGTTCTGCCAATCGGGCCTAGCATCCCCCTGTCCCATCTTCTGATCTGGGTCGACCCGGCAGAGAGGCCTTGTGTCCATCGATCGCTCGAATTCCGGCCATTGTCGGCCAAGGCTGCGAAAATCAACCTGAAGCAAAGCGTACATCTGAAAAGGAGGAAGTTATGGCAGACAATCTAACAGTTTCGCAACGCTTCGACGAATATCAGCCCTCCAAGACACTATGGTTCTGGTCGGTAGTCGGCGTCGCGGTGTTGACGATGATAGTCGGCTTCACAGCCGGCGGTTGGACCACGGCAGGAACAGCATCGGAAATGGCGAAGACCTCGGCCATCAAGGCGCGGGCTGAACTGGTCGCCAATCTTTGCGTCGAAAAGTTCGTCACAGCGTCAAACGCGACAGAAAACCTGACCAAACTGAAGGGAACGTCCTCTTATCAGAGGGACAGTTTCATCAGCGACGGCGGCTGGGTAAAACTGGCCGGAATGAAGAAGGATGCCCCAGGCGCCGCGGACCTATGTGCGGACAAATTGGCAGCGATGGACACAATCCCGACCAACAACGTGGCTCAGGACAGCACCAAAGGTTGACTTCGATTTCGCCCGGCAGCGCAGTGTTTGCCCGTCAGCCATCGCAACGGAGGCGTGGCCATGTATGAAGCTTGGTTTTCAAGGCCGGTTCCAGTGGCGACCGGCATATCCGGCAAGATCAACAATCTTTCCAACGCCAATCAAGCAGTCGACCTCCTTACCAAGCACTGGCGCAATGCAGGAAGTCAGAAGCATCTGGCGGCACTACGCGCCTGCCGCCAGGCCATGAACGGCGGCATTGCGGCCGACGTTGCCAGGGACGCATTGGCCGATGCGGCTCGAGAGGCGCACATGCTTGTCGAATAAGCCTCGTGCCGAGCGATGGTGCGGACTCGTGTTGAACCGGATTACGCCGGGAGCGGCGCCGCCGATGGCGGCTGATGATGATCGGCCCCTTCCATATTCGCAGGGAACGGCCCTGAATTCCGTAGCACCGCTCGGCTTCCCGACAGTCCGCCGGCTGGTCGGCCGTCGGTTACAATTCGTCCCAATCCTTTTCATTCTTACAACTGTGCTGATCTCGCTACCCGCACCGATGAAAGGGCTCGGGGCGGAGGTCAGAGCTCTTCCTCTACCTCGCTTCGTCTCGCTGAAAGCTTCATATGCCAATCTCCGCGTCGGGCCGGGCAGCGGCTACGGCATCGAATGGGTCATGAAACGCCCGGGCATCCCGCTTGAGATCTACCAGCAGTACGGCAATTGGCGCCGCGTAAGGGATTGGGAGCGAACCACCGGATGGATCTTTGGGCCGCTCCTGTCGTGGCGCAGAACGGGGATTGTCGCTCCGTGGAAGAATAACGTGGTGCTGCGCCAGAAACCGACAATCGATGGACCTATCACTGCTTGGCTCGAGCCTCGTGTCCGGGTGAATCTGAGACGGTGTGACGGGAAGTGGTGCGCTGTTGCGCAAGGGACGGTGAGCGGCTTCGTCAAACAAACCGACTTGTGGGGTGTGTATCCCGGCGAAGTGCTTTAAAGGGTGGCCCATATGACCAACCGAACGGTGTTGATTTCCGGCGGGGGAATTGCGGGGCCTGCTCTTGCCTTTTGGCTTGCCGCCGCCGGCTTCCGGCCAACGCTGATCGAGCAGGCGCCTCAACTGCGTGCCGGGGGTTATGTTATCGATTTTTGGGGTCATGGCTATTGGATCGCAGAGAGGATGGGCCTGGCGGCAGACATCAATCGCGTAGGATATCATGTGCGCGAGATGCGCATTGTGAACGATAGTGGAAAGCGCGTCGCAGGCTTTGGCACGGACGTCTTCGGCGAGTTGACAAACGACCGCTATGTGACCCTCGCACGCAGCGATCTCGCTCGCTTGCTGTTCGAAAAGATCAAAGACACAACCGAGATCATTTTCGGCGATGAGATCGTCGGGTTCGAGGAAAGGTCAGATGGCGTCCGCGTGCGGCTGAAACATGGCGCCGAACGCGAATTTGATTTGGTGATTGGTGCCGATGGCTTGCATTCGGGCGTTCGGCGGCTCGCGTTCGGACCCCGGCATCAATTCGAGAAGAAACTCGGCTACGCGGTCGCGGCGTTTGAGGTCGAGGACTACCGGCCACGCGACGAGGACGTCTATTTGATGTACGGGCAGCCGGGACGAATGGTCGGCCGTTTCACGCTTCACCACAACCGCACGCTCTTCCTGTTCGTCTATGCCGTCGACAGCGGCTCCCTGCCAAAAGCGTTGGGCACGCAAAAGCAGATGCTGCGAGAAAAATACGAAGATGGCGGATGGGAATGTGCCCACATCCTGGAGGAGTTGGATCGTACTGACGGGCTCTATTTCGACAGCGTCAGCCAGATCAGGATGAACCGCTGGTCGCAAGGTCGCATAGCCCTCGCCGGTGATGCCGCGTTTTGCGTTTCCCTGCTGGCGGGACAGGGTTCGGCCTTGGCGATCATTTCAGCCTACGTACTGGCAGGCGAACTCCTGGAAGCCGATGGACGGCATCAGGAGGGCTTTCTCAACTACGAAGCGTTCTTGCGGGAGTACATTCAGAAAAAGCAGCGCGGTGCCAAGCGATTTGCCGCCGCCCTGGCGCCCAGGACGCAGCTCGGGTTGCTGATCCGCAACTTGGTGACAAAGGCATTCGCCGTACCCGGGCTTGCGCGCGCAGTGATCGGGAAGGAAATCACCGACGAAATACAGCTACCTGACTATCGGTGGCCATTCCTCGATTCTTGACGGTCACGAGCCACAAACGCAGCACCCCAAGAGCTGCCGAGCCAACTGCTCCACCTGCGACGGCAACCCGATCTGGTGGACCAATCAAACGAACGCGTCGGCCACGTCCAGCCGCACGCGCGAGACACCCCGCCTTTCTTCGGCCCACATGCGCGCAATCATCGTGACCCATCGCCAAGCTCGAACCGGTCCTCTGCGCGCAGCTCAAAAACGCTGAAGAGAGATAGCGAGACAATCCCGTGAATATGCTGATCGCTATCGCCCTGACATTTGTCGCCGTCATCGGGTCGTCTTCTCTTCACTATGAGGCAATCCAGCGCCTCGACAGATTGGCCCGCAGGTCAACTGGAGCTTATCCCGCGTTGCTCTTCGTCATCTGCGGGCTGGTCGGTCTTCATCTCGTGGAGATCGGGATTTATGCCGCGATATTCCACCTCGCGGACCAGACGCTTGCGCTCGGCGATTTCGACGGGAAGGCCTTTCCGACGAGCATGGACTATTTCTACTACGCCGCAGAAGCCTATGCCTCCCTCGGCTACAACAACGTGATCCCGATCGGTGAAATGCGGCTCGTCACGTCCATAGCGCCCTTGAACGGGTTGCTGCTCCTCACCTGGTCAGGCTCGTTTCTGTTCTCGCTGGTTGAAGACTGGCGTGGGAAGGGAAAATAGCTTCGACCAGTGCCCTTCGTGCCTGCTCAGCGTCCCCATCGCTCCCACTTGAGCCTCTCTTTGCGGCTGAGATCGATGGCGGCGTCGATCACGCATAGTGACGAATTGGAACAAATTCGTGAACATGGCCCGGCCGGGTAAATATCGCCCAACTCGTGCCACATTAGAGGCACCCCCTGCTCCCCGAGCAGAGCGGCCAAAGCTTTGCAAGAAAACGATAATTTTCAATTTGTGAGCGGGAGGTATCGATGAATCCTGCGGGTATTCGTGCGCCTTTTTCGAACCCGACAACCTATGTCGCAACAGCTCTATTCGCGGTAGGCCTCGTTGCAACAACACCTCAGGCATACGCACAAGGCGCCGCGGGTGCCGCCAGCCAGGCGCCGACCGGCTTGTGGCTGACCACGCCCTATCCTGAATTCTCGGCCCAAGCCGGGAAGAACGTCAGCGTCCCCTTGAGCCTGGCTAACCGCGGACTGCCGCCGCAACGCGTCGAACTCGGTGTCGACGGCCTGCCTGAGGGCTGGAAGTGGGAGATCGATGGCGGCGGCAAACCCGTTACCGCGGCAATCGCCGACTCGGACGGCACGGTCAGCCTGACGCTGAAGTTGACGCCGCCAGCAGGCGACGTTGGCAAGGCAGTGAACTTTGACGTGTCTGGCAAGGCCTCCACGGAGGCTCTGAAATTGCCAATGGCGATGACGCTTGCCAAGACCGAGCCGGCGAAGCTGACGCTGGAACCCAAGCTTCCCGCGCTGCGCGGAACTGCCAAATCGGCCTTCGACTTCCAGGTCGATATCAAGAACGATGGCCAGGAAGACTCGACAGTTAATCTTCTGTCTAAGGCGCCGCCTGGTTTTCAGGTGACCTTCAAGCAGGGCTACGGATCGCAGGAACTGACCAGCCTGCCGCTGAAGGCAGGGGAATCGAAGACGCTCTCGGTCAGCGTCCAGCCGCCGGACAACGCCCAGGCGGGTCAATATCCAGTGGCAGTCGCAGCCAGCGGCGGCACCGCCAGCGCCGACACCAAGCTGCTGCTCGACATCACCGGCAGGCCATCGGTATCCCTTGCAGGTCCGCAGGGCCGGTTGTCCGGCGATGCCACGGCCGGTCAGGAGCGCACCTTCACATTCACCTTGTCGAACAGCGGCTCGGCCCCGGCCCGCGACGTCAAGCTTTCGGCGAGCCCGCCATCTGGCTGGAAGGTTACCTTCAATCCCGAAAAGGTGGATGAGATCGCGCCTGGCGGGACGTCCGATGTCGGCGTCTCGATGACGCCTTCGACCCAGGCGATCGCCGGCGACTATATGGTCTCGGTCCGGGCAAACGGTGACGGCGCATCCGACAACGCCGATTTCCGCGTGACAGTCCGGACATCCACGCTTTGGGGCGTGACAGGCCTTGGCGTGATCGGCGCCTCCGCGCTGATGCTCGCTTTTGCCGTGACGCGGTACGGACGGCGATGAGCCCGGTCATCGAAGCGCACGGCCTTGTCAAGCGCTACGGCCGATTTCCGGCGGTCGACGGAATCGATCTCGCCATCGAGAAGGGCGAGGTCTTCGGTCTGCTCGGCCCGAATGGTTCGGGAAAGACCACCACGCTCCTCTTGCTGCTCGGGCTGACCGAGCCTACTGCCGGATCGATCCGCGTTCTGGGACTTGACCCGTTGCGCCAACCGCTGACGGTCAAGCGTCAGGTAGGTTACCTCCCGGACCAGATCGGCTTCTACGTTCATCTGACCGCATGGGAAAATCTCACCTACACGGCAAGGCTTGCGGGTTTGGTGTCCGGCGAGGCCGACGCGCGTATCGCCGGCGCATTGAGACGTGTTCGGCTGGCGGAGGTCGCCGACCGCCGCGTCGCAACCTTCTCACGCGGGATGCGCCAGCGGCTCGGACTTGCAGAAGTGCTGGTCAAGCAGGCCGAGATCGCCATTCTTGACGAGCCGACGTCCGGCCTCGACCCGCAATCGACACAGGAACTTCTGGAACTGATCCGAGAGCTGGCGGGCCAGGGCATGACCTTCGTCCTTTCCTCGCACCTGCTCGCGATGATGCAGACGGTCTGCAGCCGGGTGGCACTTTTCCGAAGAGGCCGCATAGGCCTCATCGGCTCGGTGGAGAACCTCACCTCGGACGTCCTTGGCAGCACGCATACGGTCGAGGTCGAAGTCGAAAACACTGATCTGTCGAAGGTGCTTGCCCGGGCGCCGCACATATCGGGCCTGAGGCCCTTGAGGGAGGGACGCTGGCGGGTCGATGCCGACGCGGACGTCAGGGCCGACATTGCCCGTCTTGTCGTTGGTGCCGGCGGTGCGCTCCATTCAATGACCATTCGCCAGGCTACGCTCGACGAGGTCTATGTCCAGTTTTTCGAGGGAGAGAGCCATGACATCGCGGCGTGAAGGATCACCGTTTGCCGGTCTGTCGACGATCGCGCGCAAGGAGGCAGCCGATCATATGAACAGCATCCGCATCCATCTGGTGATGGTTCTGGTGCTGCTTACGGCGATCGGCTCTGTCTATGCCGCGATCGGCCAGATCAAGGCCACGGTCGGTGAGGATCCGTTCCTGTTCCTACGCCTGTTCACCACCGCGCAGCAGCCGTTGCCGTCCTTCGTCTTCTTTCTCGGTTTCCTCGTGCCGCTTGTGGCGATCGCGCTGGGCTTCGACGCGATCAATGGAGAGTATAGCCGCCGCACCCTGTCGCGCATCCTGTCGCAGCCAATCTACCGCGATGCGCTTCTCACCGGCAAATTCCTGGGCGGGCTGTTGGTCATCGCCATCTGCCTGCTGGCTCTGTGGCTGCTGGTCACCGGCCTTGGCATGCTTCTGCTCGGACTGCCGCCCAGCGGCGAGGAGATCGCCCGCGGCCTTGCTTTTCTCTTCGCCTCTTTTGTCTACGCCGGCGTCTGGCTGGCGGTGGCGATGGCCTTCTCAACGATCGTCAAATCGCCGGCAACGTCGGCGCTTTGCGCGCTCACGGCCTGGCTGTTGTTCACGGTGTTCTGGCCGATGCTGGCACCGCTTATCGCCGGAGCAGTTGCGCCGATCGACCCGCTCGATCCGATGACGGCGGTTCACCAAATCGACATTCAGCAGGCCATCGCGCGGATCTCGCCCAACACCCTTTACGGCGAAACTACCATTGCCTTGCTCAATCCGGCAACGCGCTCTCTCGGCCTGCTGTTGACTAGCCAGTTGAGCGGGGCGCTGATGGGAGCGCCCTTGCCCTTCTCGCTCAGCGTGGCGCTGATCTGGCCACAACTCGCCGGCATGATCGCTGCCCTTCTGGTGTTGTTCACCATCGCCTATGTCTCGTTCCAGCGACAAGAGATACGGGCGTAAGACATGTCGCTTACCGCGCAAACTGATGGTGAAGGCGCGCGCTCCGCAGAAAGCAATTCTACGCCAAGCGCGGTACAGTTGGACCTTCCGCACCTGGGCGACCAATCCGGCGCCAAGGCACGCCGCCTCGGCCTTTCAGCAACGATTTTTGCGGCGCTGACCCTTCTTGTCCTGGCATTTGGCAGCACGATCCAGAGCATCGATTATCATGCGCTTGTGCACGCGCTCAGTCACCTTCCGGCGGCTTCCATAGGCTGGTCGGTCTTCGCGACAGCGGTAAGCTTGGCGGCCGTGGTCGGGCGCGACGTGTGCGCGGTCTACTACGTCGGCGCTCGCACGCCACGTCTCGCGCCCATTGTGGCTGGCTTTTGTGGCACTGCTCTTGGAAATGCAGTCGGATTCGGCACCCTTACCGGCGCGGCCGTGAGATATCGGATCTACCGAGCCGTCGGGCTTCGGTCCGAGGATATTGCCCGGCTCCTTTTGTTTGTCGCTGGCGGCTTCGGCCTTGGCCTTGCCGGCTTCGGAGGCATGACGACACTCATTGAAGCTGAGCCGGTCTCCCACCTTCTCGGCTGGCCGACAGGCGTATTGCAGGTAGCGGCAGGGAGCGCGCTCGCTGGATCCATCATACTCCTGTTGTTTGGCTTGCGCGGACCAGTCCGCGTGGGAAACTTCAGCCTTGCAGTCCCGAGCAAGGCGATCGCGGGCATGCAGCTTGGACTGACGGGTATCCGTCTCTTCGGAGCAGCAACCGCTCTGTGGATGCTTCTACCGGGGGCTTCGATAAATTTCCTAAGCTTTGCCGCTATCTTCTCGGCTGCCACCGCATTGGGGGCCGTCAGCAACCTGCCAGGCGGCATTGGAATATTTGAGGCTGCTGTATTTTGGGTCTATGCGGAACATGCCCCCGTCGATCAGATTGCGGCAGCGCTGTTGGCGTACCGAGGGATATACTTCGGGATGCCATTGGTTCTTTCCGCGGCCTTGCTGGCAATATTCGAAACCCGCCTTGCCTTGGGAACGAGGATGCCCACCGCCAACGATCGGCTTGTCGAGGCGGCCGCTCAACTTTCGCCCCGCTTCATGGGCGTCATCGCATTTGCGACCGGAGTGATGCTGCTCACGTCCGGCGCAACGCCGACTTTCGGCCACAGGCTGGCAGTGCTTTCGATGCGCCTGCCCCTGTGGGCGGTCGAAACGTCTCATTTTCTCGGCAGCCTGGCCGGCGTTGTGTTTCTCTTCGTGGCTCGTGGGCTGTTTGAACGACGTGACGGTGCCTGGTGGCTTGCGTTCTTGATGGCGACAGCAAGTCTCGGTTTGTCCCTGGCCAAGGGACTCGCTTATGGAGAGGCTGGATTCCTGGCGATTGTCATCAGCCTCCTGCTTGCGACCAAACGTCGGTTTGACCGACCTGCTTCAATGTTGGGTCAGCCTTTTACGCAAGGATGGGCCGTCGCCGTAGGCGTGATCGTCCTCGCTGCGGCCGTAATCTTCCTCGTGGCGTTCCGCAACGCCGACTACACAGCGCGCGACCTATGGTGGCAGTTTGAGTTTGATGCGCAGGCCCCCAGGGCGCTGCGCGCCTTGCTGGGCGCCGCAATCCTTGCCGTCGTTATCGGCCTTTGGCAGTTGCTCCGCCCGCCAAAGGGGCTCGCACCTCACCCGGATATCTTAGCGCTTGGACAAGCTTCGCGGATCATTCGTGCCCAAGCAAGAAGCCAGGCGATGCTAGCTCTCATGGGCGACAAGAGCCTGCTGTTCTCACAAACGGGAGACGCTTTCATAATGTACGGCAAGCGCGGCCGCAGCTGGATTGCGCTCTTCGACCCCGTGGGCCCGATCGAGGAATGGCCGGAGTTGATCAAGCGATTTGTTGCATTGGCCGCAAGCCATGGAGGTCGCGCCGCCTTCTACGAGATCCGTCCTGAAAGCTTGCCGTTCTATCTGGACGCGGGCCTGTCAGTGATGAAGCTTGGCGAGGAGGCATGCGTGGCGCTCGCCGGTTTTGACATGAAGGGCAAAACAAGTGCCCACCTCCGCTATTCGCTCAAGCGAGGCGAACGCGATGGGCTGACGTTCGAACTTGTGCCACCCCGACAGATCGCCGAAATCATGGATGCCCTGATCGAGATTTCGGCAGCATGGTTGCGTTCGCGCAGAACCAGGGAAAAAGGATTCTCGATCGCCGCGTTCGAACCCTCATATCTGGGATCCCAATGGGTCGCCCTCGTTCGACAGAATGGCCTTGCCGTTGCGTTCGTTACCGTCATGACAACCGGGGCGCAGAAGGAAGCTTCGATCGGCCTTATGCGGCTTACGAGCACGGCCTCGCCCTACGCCATGGAATTCCTGTTCACGAAGCTCATCCTCGAACTTAAGGACATGGGCTACGGCAGCTTAAGCCTCGGCATCGCTCCATTGAGCGGCGTGTCGGCTGCCCCGCTGTCGTCGCGATGGCACAGGCTGGGTGAGATGATCTGGCGCTATGGAACCCGGCTCTACAATTTCCAGGGCCTCAGAGCGTTCAAGAGCAAATTCAATCCGGTGTGGGAACCGCGCTACCTGGCAGCGTCGGGTACGCTGAGCCCGTTTGTCGTGCTCGCGGATGCCACAGCCTTGATTGGTGCCAGGTTCAAGAGCTCAGGAGCACGATCGCAGAATGAATAAGCTTGCCATTCTCCTGTCAGCGGCATTTGCAATCATGGCGCCAACACCATCACTGGCGATCGAGGGCGGCCGCTACGGGGATGTCCACCTTGTGGTGCCGGATGGTCCGATCCAGGGATACGTCGTCTTGTTTTCGGGGCAGGACGGGTGGAGCGACGCGAACCAGGCAGCGCTAGCGGCGCTGGGGCGGCAGGGTGCACTCGCCGTCGGCGTGGACACCAAAACCTATTTGGCCAGGCTCGCGGAAGAAAAGGAGCCCTGCCACAACCTCGTGGGCGACGTGGAGATACTGAGCCGTCGGCTGCAGCGCGAGCACAGTGGCCTGCAGTACCATTTTCCCATTCTGGCTGGTGTCGATGCCGGCGGAACGCTCGCGGGGGCCATTCTGGCGCAGGCTCCGGTCAACACGGTGGCAGGGGCTGTCTCGGTGGATCCGACCGTGGTTCTCCCGAGCGAACGCCCGCTCTGCGCAGGCGCGCCCTCGTCTCCTCAGCCCGGCGGCTTCGAGTACGGACCGTCCAAGGCCCTGCAGGGGTTTTGGAACCTTGGTTTTTCGGCCGCCGAGCCGAAGGAAGCGCGCGCCTATTTTGCCTCGCTCCAAAGCGCGGACATGCCGATGAGCGTTCAGTCTGTCCCCGGCAGCGCGAGCGATGCGGTGACCTCACTGGTGCAGCCGCATTTCGATGCGGGCGACGCTAGCGGCCTCGCGGCGCTTCCCTTGATCGAATTGCCAGCGTCACACCCAACCGGGCAGATGGCGATCGTTTTGTCGGGGGACGGGGGCTGGCGAGATCTCGACAAGACGATCGCCGAAAAGCTGCAATCGCGGGGAGTTTCGGTCGTCGGTTGGGACAGCGTGCGCTATTTCTGGGAAAAGAAAACGCCTGAGCAGACGGCGGCCGACCTTGCTGCGGTGATCCAGGCCTATGGCGAAAAATGGCATGCCAAGGATGTCGCCTTGGTCGGCTACTCCTTTGGCGCGGACGTGCTCCCATTCGTCTACAACGACCTCGCCACAGGCATCAAAGACCGTATCGCGCAAATCTCCCTGCTGGGGTTCGCCAATGCAGCCGATTGGGAGATTCAAGTCGCAGGGTGGCTTGGAGCCGCGCCCAGCTCCGAGGCCGTTCCGGTTGGGCCGGCGATCGAGCAGGTGCCTGCGAAGTTGCTCCAATGTTTCTACGGAAATGAAGAGACCGACACATTCTGCAACGCGCTCTCCCCGAGGGGCGTCGAGGTGATCAAGACAACCGGCGGCCATCACTTTGATGGCAATTATGCTCGCTTGGCCGAGGAGATCCTGGATGGCTTCAACAAGAGGGTCGCTGCCAGGATGTAGCGCTCCTTGACTGGACGCCGCTCTGGAATTCCCGCCCAGCCGTTGGCGAAGAGCAACGCTT
This sequence comes from Mesorhizobium sp. BH1-1-5, assembly GCF_020165615.1. NCBI lineage: Bacteria > Pseudomonadati > Pseudomonadota > Alphaproteobacteria > Hyphomicrobiales > Phyllobacteriaceae > Mesorhizobium > Mesorhizobium sp. BH1-1-5. The sequence continues at coordinate 21,979 of NZ_JAIUIM010000007.1, read as the reverse complement.
CCGGTGCTGTTCGTCACCGACTGCGTTCGTCCCAAGGGTAGGAGATTCGAGCACGCCAAGTAGCCGAGTATTTGGCTTGGTCAGGAATCGAAGTTTCCAGCTTCGGAAGAAGCAGCGTGAGATCTCCCGATAGCTGAGCCGCGATCAATTATTCGCCAATGTTACTAAAAGTTCATGCGCAGGAAATGACGTTGTAATGCGCCCCTCCCTATTCTTTTCAACACGACGCCCATCAGGGCGCGATATCTTGAAAGAGGATACGAGATCATGAAAGTCTTACCCCGTACACATGGACGTCTGATGGCTGCCGCTGCCTCCCTGGCTATCGCTGGGGCAATCGGCTTCGGGGCCTATGCAACCGGCACGACACCCGTTCTGGCCGATGCCGTGCACGTTCAGTCGGCGCAGGTCCCCGGCTTCGCCGACCTCGTCGAGCGCGTGTCGCCGGCGGTCGTCAGCGTCAAGGTCAAGGCCAAGGTCCAGTCTACGGCCGATGAGGGTTCGAACGATCAGAACGGCTTCAACAACCTACCTGACAATCCGCAGCTACGCCGCTTCTTCAAGGAATTCCGCGGCTTTGGCGATCAGGGTGGCGAGTTCGGCATGCATCGTTTCAACCATCACGACCATGGCAATGGCGAGCCGCGCCCGATCGCGCAGGGTTCCGGCTTCTTCATCTCCGAAGACGGTTACCTCGTCACCAATAACCACGTCGTCTCGGAAGGCTCTGACTTCAGTGTGGTCACCAATGACGGCAAGGAACTCGACGCCAAGCTGATCGGCACCGATCCGCGCACCGACCTCGCGGTGCTCAAGGTCGATGGCGGCAGCACCAAGTTCACCTATGTCGATTTCGCCGACGATTCAAAGGTCCGCATCGGCGACTGGGTGGTGGCCGTCGGCAATCCGTTCGGCCTCGGCGGCACCGTCACCGCCGGCATCGTCTCGGCGCGCGGCCGCGACATCGGCGCCGGCCCCTATGACGACTTCATCCAGATCGATGCCCCGGTCAATCGCGGCAATTCGGGCGGCCCGACCTTCAACCTCAACGGCCAGGTGGTCGGCATCAACACCGCTATCTTCTCGCCGTCGGGCGGCAGCGTCGGCATCGCCTTCGACATCCCGGCATCGACCGCCAAGCAGGTTGTCGAGGACCTAATGAAGAGCGGTTCCGTCCAGCGCGGCTGGCTCGGCGTCGAAATCCAGCCCGTCACCAAAGACATCGCGGAGTCGCTCGGCCTCAAGGCCGACAAGGGCGCGCTGGTGTCGAGCGCAGAAGACGCCGGCCCCGGCAAGAAGGCCGGCATCGCCGCCGGTGACGTCATCACCCAGGTCGACGGCAAGGATGTCGCCTCGCCGAAGGAACTCACCCGGCTGATCGGCGCATTCGCGCCGGGCAAGTCGGTCGACGTCACCGTCTGGCGCAACGGCAAGGACGAGACGCTCAAGGTCGATCTCGGCACGCTGCCGGCAAGCGACAAGCAGGCCTCGAACGACAGCAGCAAACAGGCGGCCCCCGGCAAGGCCGACACGCTGGCCGATCTCGGCCTCACTGTCACCAAATCGGACAACGGCAAGGGCCTGGTGGTCACCGACGTCGATCCTGCAAGTGACGCGGCCGACCGCGGCGTTCAGCCCGGCGACGTCATCACCACCATCAATTCGGCTAAGGTGAACAGCACCGAAGACGTCAACAAGGCGATGGCTGACGCCGTGAAGTCCGGGCGCAAGGCAGTGCTGATGCAGATCACCCGCGACGACTCGAACCGCTTTGTCGCGGTGCCTGTTAACCAGGGCTGACCTGCTCTGAACTACATTCGGTTTGAGCCTGTTTGACTTTCCAGTGCATCGGTTTCACATCTTGAGCCGCCGCGCTGGAAAGATGGCTTGCTGATGGACAGAAGGCCAGGCGAGACCCTCGCGGTCCAGTTCTGCATCGGCTTTCTCCCCTTGCTGGGAACCGCTGTTCTTGCCCGGGAAATTGGCAGTCCGGCTCCGGACATATTCTCGCCGGCGTGAGCAGCGGGAGGCCTTGAGCTTTCATCCGTGACGGCATGCCACGCGCTTGGCCAAATTCCTTTCCGCATCAGATCAAATGGCGACCGACTGCGACCAATGACAGAAAAGGCACCTCCGGCATGACTCTTGAAATTGCGATCGGACCGCCGCGCTTGGCAATCAACGATGGCCTCAGCTTCCTGGTTACAGATCAGGATGGCCAAATCACCTGGCCAACTCACCAAGGTCTATACGCCTCCGATACACGCCTCATGTCCAGTTGGCAGATCTATGCGAATGGAGAACCCTGGGATCTGCTCAACTCCGGGAACATCGCCCACTTCGCCGCCAAGATCTATCTCGTAAACCGGCTCTTCGAGACCGAAACCGGTCCGGTAGAGGCCGGCAATCTGGGGTTGATCATCGGTCGCGCCCTGGGTCACGGAGGGCTGCATGAGGATTTTGACCTGGTGAACCACGGGGCGGAGGCGGTTGAATTCAATCTGGAGGTCGGCATCCGTTGTGACTTCGCCGACCTCTTCGAAGTGAAGGCCGACTCAGTTGTTCGCCGTGGTCGTATCACCACGAAATGGACGCCTGAAAGCGCGCGCCTTCGCACGTCGTACGTCAATCGGGATTTCAGGCGGGCCATCACCATAACGGTAGACAGAACACCCACAAAACCTGTCTATGCGAATGGGAGGATATCGTTCGACATCAGGCTCGATCCCGGCGCTGGCTGGCACGCCTGCCTGCTCTACGACTTCGAACAGGGCCAAAAGACGTCTCGGGCCTCACGCGTCTGCGTCGACGACTGCTTGAGTTCGAAGGCTGCAAAACGGGTCTCCGCCTGGCGCAGCATGGTATGCAAGCTCAGCACCCCGAATGGCGAATTCCAGCAGCTCTACAATCAGGCGATCGAAGATATGGCGGCACTTCGACTGCCGATCGAAGGTACGGACCAGCTCGAGTATGTTCCGGCCGCCGGTTTGCCTTGGTTCATCGGGCTGTTCGGCCGCGACAGTCTGATTGTCTCGCTCCAGAATTCGTTGATCTATCCTGATTTCGCGCGAGGCGCCCTCGATGTCCTTGCTCGGTTTCAAGCCACCTCACATGATGACTATCGCGACGCCGAGCCCGGAAAGATCATGCACGAGCTTCGTACAGGCGAACTCGCTCATTTCAATCTCATTCCGCATACGCCCTACTATGGCACCGCCGATGCGACGCCCCTCTATTTGATCGCGCTTCACAACGCCTGGCGCTGCACCGGAGACGCAAGTTTGATCGAGCGGCACATCGACACCGCCGAGAAGTGCCTGGACTGGATCGATCGCTATGGCGATCGCGACGGTGACGGGTTCCAGGAATACGAAACGCGCTCAAACGCAGGCTATGAGAACCAGAGCTGGAAGGACGCCGACGACGCCGTCGTTTATCCCGACGGCACACCGGTCAAGGGACCGAAGGCCCTTTGCGAGTTGCAGGGCTATGTCTACGACGCCTGGCAGCGAATGGCGGAAATCTACGATGCCAGAGGCGACGGTGATCGTGCCGGGCAACTTAGGGCCAAGGCCAAAACGTTGTTCGAGCGGTTCAACGACGTGTTCTGGGATCAGGCGTCAGGCTTCTATGCGCTTGCGTTGGATGGGAACAAGAAACCGGTTCTGAGCGTCGCTTCCAACCCTGGCCATTGTCTTTGGTCCGGTATTGTCGCACCCGAGCGAGCCAACAGCGTGGTGAAGAGGCTCATGATGCCCGACATGTGGAGCGGCTGGGGCATTCGGACACTCTCGGCCGATCATCGAGCCTACAATCCGCATTCGTATCAAAGAGGCTCCGTCTGGCCCCATGACAATGGTCTGATCGCGCTCGGGTTTCGGCGCTATGGATTCTTCAAAGAAGCTGCTTGTATCGCCGGAGATGTGAGCGGTGCGGCGAGCTACTTCATGCAGCATCGCATGCCCGAACTCTACGCCGGGTCGGCGCGGACGCCTACGACTTTTCCAGTGCAGTACAAGCGGGCAAACGTTCCGCAGGCATGGGCCGCGGGCTCATGCTTTTCCTTTTTGCAGGCGATCGTTGGGATGCGAGCAGACGCGCCCAACGGCAAGTTATACATCGACCCGAAGCTGCCCGATTGGATGCCGGAGATGACCTTAACGGACCTGCGCCTGGGCGAGAATCTCCTCCACCTTCGGTTCTGGCGTACTGGCCCTGCCACGCATTGGGAAGTGTGCGGAGGAGATGCTTCCCTGGTAGAAACGTACAATTGCGCGACGGGCCCCAACTTATCTGAAGCCTGCCGTGGCACCTAATGCATTGGCGCAAACCGTGCAGCAGTCATCCGAGCAGAACGGCGGCAGCGGAGTGCCTCCGATTGCACCGCGCGCCTGGATATAGCCCGTTCCGAAGGTTCTTTTTCGTGGAGAAGTTCGCGGCCGGCCTGCTGTCGATGGTGTCAGGCATCCCAGGGGTATCTTCGCGCCGTCCCTTGCTGTCAGCGCCGGCTTTCGGAGCACGCTCGGCCTGATCCTCGGCACCGGCACCGGCCTAGCCGCCCTGCTTGGTATGGCCGGCTATTGCGCCGGCGTCGTGCAGGCGCCGATGACCGCCTTCGTTATCGTCCTGGAGATGACCGGCGACCACGACAACCTCATTGCGCTGATGTGCGCGGCGATGCTGGGTTTACGGGACTGCCCGCCTCATTTCGCACGAGCCACTCTATCATGCGATGTCCCGGGTGTTCATTGCCGAGGCAATCAGGAGGCGGCGGGCGGTATCGGGAGATGCCGTCTAGGCTGTTTAGGGGCCTCAGAGCCGCCCTCCCAATCGGGTGGCTCGAAAAGCCACACGGACAAGATGATGGCAACAGCCGCCGGCAACGCGATCAAGAGTGCGATTTTCAGCGATTTGCTCATGGCTGGAGCCCAGTCTAGACGCTCCGATTAGAGAGACTAACCAAAAGGGCGTTAAGCTTTTGAGCAGGGTGCTCACAACGCCCAACGAAACGCCCGCTGCAGCTCGGAAAGACCGTCTTTCTCATACCATCGTCCATGCGAGACGATGACGCGTTCCGGATCCCAGTCGAGCATCTGGCGAACGGCCATGCGTAGCGCGGTGCGGCGCCCAAAGAAGCTCATTCGCATGTCGATAGGAGCTTTGCCGTCCGGATCCGCAGCGCCAGCAACCTTCACGAGAATTCTGAGAAACCAGCTATGAATCCGACTTGGCTCAAAGTTCTCGATCAGGTCAGTCAGGATTAATGTTCTGGAACTCCGGTGAAACAATACAGCCTCCGTTAGCATATCGCCGCGCACCACCAGAAGGTCCACGTCGTCGGGCCAGGGCGAATGACGCCCCACCAGCAGTGTATCAACATCGATATGACGCTTCGCCCGACGCGTGAGACCTCGTACAGCCAGAACCTTTGCAGCGGGGACCGCGGCTTTCCAGTCGGGCACCCACCAATAGTGCAGCGAATTCGGCGCAACCAGATAACGAATTGGTCCCAATATCTCGATGGCTGACCGAAGCGCGGGGGAATACGCCACCGGCGAATGGAGGACCAATTCCCCACTTCGCAGCCGAACGATCGTCATGCGCGTTGAGAAGGGGAATTTCAGCCAACCCAAACCGAACCTGATTTCAGATCCATCGACAATCCAGAGGTCGGACGCCACCGGCTTGAGAACGTTGATTGGCTCGTACAAGTCCAAAGCGGACCTACCGTTGGCGTGTCTGTGAAGCATGGCCTGGCTCAGCTCTCGTTGAAAATCTAGTCACAGATGTCCGAGCGGACAGCCACCACTGGCGCGCTGTCGTCGGTCGGAAAGCGCCCGCCTTTGCGCAACGCGAGCCATTGCCCAACCGCCAGCCGAATGAGCTCCAATCGATCCAGATTCATCTCGGCAGCGATCGCCGAGAGATCGCTCTCAGTATCGGCATCAAACGACACGGAGCCAGACATGCGCAGCATCGCCGCGGCCTGGAGATCGGCCAGCCGCTGGTTCTCGCTTGAATCCCTTTCCCCTGCAGCCAAAGTGCTCCTCGCGATCATCAGTCGGGTTTTTGGCTGATCCCAGCCGTGTCGTAGTCCCTCAGCGCGACGATCCAGTTGTCCCTGATCGCCACCAGGACAAGACGCGATCCCTGCGGGTAGTATCTGGGCAGGCCTGCGGCTTGGTCGGCAACGACAGTCCCATCCAGCCTGCAAAGCTCACCACCAAGCAGCCAGTTCTGGTTATCTCGACCGCCGAGGACTGCGGTATAATCTTCGTCGCCTGGATAACCGATCAGGCCTATTTCTTCGTACTCTTCCAATCTGCGCATCGTGATCGCCTGGATATGAACGCTGCGATATTGGGGCTGAGCTGGTGGTGAATGAAAACGGCCCGACACCACCCCAGCCTGATGCCGGGCCGTTAGGAAGTGCCCGCGCAGCCGCACTTCCTTGAACCTAGCTGTGCGCACCGGAGCGGTCGTCTCGGTGCAGCGTTTCGTTTGCGCAGTCGACCAGAGGAATCGTGGAACCCGCCTGCCTAGCTCGCGACAACCACACAGCACGGTTTTCCTGCGACAGCCCTCTCATCGCGGAGCGCGCCGCGGAAGTAATCTCAAACGCCCCGCAAGATGCACATTGGAATTCGACCTTGCGAGACGTGAGCTCGGCCTCCAGGGCCATCCCGGCACAGACCGGGCAGGTGGACGGAAAGTACCGCCTTTCGAACGACAGCACGTTCATGGCGCTGGTCTCCCTGTCTGCGGGAGGGCAGCAGTCGGTCGGCCACAGGGCCAACCAAAGCCGCTCCGACGATACGCTAGTGACGCCGACTGCCAATGGTCACAGAGTGAGTGCATTCGGTTCCCTTCTGATGGCATTACCGACTGGCTAGCCTCTTGTCTTTGGCGCAACGTTTCTGCGGGTGGCGACTTCGATTTGCTTTGCTTCGACTTCGAGCCGATCGGGCGCGGCGGACCCCATCAAAGCGTAAGCCGTGCCCCCCGATTGCCAGTAGACCGTCGGCACCCGACCGTCAGTGGCGGGGGTTGGAGGAACAGCATCCTCGCCGTTCATCGGAGCCGCGACGAGCGTGATCCGGCCAACGCTGGGGGTGTCGGCTGTCACGACAAGGCTCTGCTGCCCGTTCCAGGGCTGCACCTGGACGTCCTTCACCACCCACACCGACGGCAAGGTCGGCATGCTGACGTTGACTGCACCGACCAGCCGTTCAATTTTGTCCTGCTTCGGCTCGTTGCCCCTGTCAGGGCCTGCATTGAGCTGCGCAACTTTCAAGGCGTCTCTCGCGGCCAGGATGAAGCTTTCATCAGCCGTCTTGCCGCCCTGGCGAAGCGGTACGGTCAGTGAGTTTGCCGACCACCCGACTGCAATGAGAGCGGCAGCGGCGACCTGCAGTTTGAGGACAGCTACCAGCTTCTTTCGACGGAACACCCGCTCCAACTGCCTTGCCTTTTCCAGACTCGCGCGCGGCGGAAAAGTTCGCTGCGGTTGAGCATTGCGCAAAGCCTCCATGCGCTGCGCATGTGCAAACACCTCGGCCGCACGTTCCGGCTCCAGCGCAAGCCGCGCTTGCAGGTCGGATCGCTGCGACGGCGAGAGCTCGCCGTCGAGGAACCGGTTGATCTCCTCGTCTGAAATCCGGCTATTGGGCCACATCACGGCCTCCCACAACTCTCAACGGACCCGATGCCTGGCCGCTTGCTTTCTCCACGCTGTGTTTCAGCGCGGAGCGGGCTCGGCTCAAGCGCGACATGACCGTCCCAGCGGGCACTCCCAGCAACTCGGCAGCTTCCGAATAAGTGAAACCCAACACGCCAACCAGATGAAGAACTTCCGCCTGTTCCGCCGGCATGCCAGAGAGCGCCTTTTCCACGTCGGCAAGTTCGGCACAATGCTCCTGCGTTGGCGGCGACGTTCTATCGGACAGGTCAGCGTAAGAGGCAAGGCGCTGACGGTCGGCCGCCATGCGGCTTGCGCTGGACAAAAAAGTATTCCGGACGATAGCGATCAGCCAGGGTAACAGCGGACGCGAAGTATCGTAGGACTTGGCCAAAGACAAGGCGCGGACGAGCGCCTCCTGGACTAGGTCGTCAGCATCCGAGTCATCACGCGTGAGCACCCGCGCATAACGCCATAAATCTTCCAGATAAGGTGTGACGTCGAAGTTCGCGCTCATACCATTCTGCATAGCCTCGGCTTGGGATCGGCCCAGCGGTCAGGGACGCAACCGCTGGGCCAGATGGGAGCGCTTTCCTCGCGAAGTGCAGGCGTCGAATAGCCATGTGTCATCAATGCCTGCTTCGGTCCTGGTTCCGACAGCGGCCTCTGGAGGCAACCCGCCACAGTCGAAGCTCACCCTCAACGCTGCATCTACCGATCTATTCCGGAAACTATTCCATCGCCGTGGGAAATTTCTTCCGGTTGCGGAGTTGGTCGAACTGGCAATCAGATTCAGGAAGGCACGATCTTGCTAAGGCGCTGGGGCGCATCGAGCTGTTGTACAGTAGGAAAGAGCCTTCGTTGGTTGTTCTTGCGTGTCGGCCACGGTCCCCATGCGGCGGTTTCCCAGTAGTTCTCTTCCGCCAACGGCTTTTCCTCGTCCGCCGGCGGCGTTTCTTCGGTCATGGAATGTCCCTTCTCTTTCTTCCACCGCCCGTCGTGTCGAGGGTGCTCAAGATCGCTTGCTCGTTCGGGCCTACTGTTATCGCGGATAGATCCGGATGCCCTCGGCCACTGAATTGGCGACATGTTCGCGTGTGATGACGCCGACGACATCGGAAGCCCGCGGGATGCCGCGTCCGCTCACGACCACCGCCATGAAGGCATTCCTGCGCCAAATTCGCTCGATGACATCGGAGGCGACCGTGTCCTCGCCCACGACGGTGAAGTCCCGGCTGGCGATGTCGCCGAGGGTCACGCCGGTGCGGGCGCCTCCCAGACCGCGCCGCAGCCCCGTATTGACGCGCAAGACGCCAAAGATCTGATCGCCTCGGGTGATCACAACATGGCGAAGGCGCCCCTCCGTCTCATGCTCGCGCAGGAACTCGTCGAAGCCCTGCTCCGCCGGCAGAACCATGATGTCGGCGTCCATGACCTCGTGGGCGTGACGCACAAGGAACATGTTAGCATGCAGCGCTTTGGGGATGGCGCGACCACGCCGCACCAACTTGAGCGTGTAGATGTTCTCGCGGGACAGCAGCCGTCGCACACCGACGCTGGTGGCAACCGCGAGGATCATCGGCATGACGATGTCGTATTCGCGCGTCATCTCGAAGGTCATGGTGACGGCGGTCATCACCGCCCCCGTACCGCCGCCAACCATGGCGCCCATGCCGACCATGGCGAAGGCCGGAATGCTGACCTGAACGGGAACACCGACCGCCTGCAGCAGCGCCGCGAACCCGCCGCCAAGGGTCGCACCCATGAACAGCGAAGGCGAGAAGATACCGCCGGACGAGCCCCCGCCAAGGCTGATGGAAGTGGCCACCATCTTACAGACGAACAGCAAGACCAGCAGCCAGACGATGGATGTGTGGCCCGTCAGGATGCTTTCGATCGTGGCATAACCGACGCCGTCGACATAGTACTGCCCGAGCGTGACGAAGAGCACGTACATCAGCACACCAAGCGCCAGCATGCCGATCACATGGCGAGTATAGCGGCCGGGAATCTTGTCGAACCAGTCCTCGGCCAGATGCAGGCCGCGGATGAAGCCCGCTGCCGCCACGCCCACAATCGCACCCAAAGCCGCATAGAGAACCAGTAGGATGACGGCGTTGGCATCGGCGGGCAGCGCCTGCAGAGGAGGTACGAGAAAGGCCGGCTGCTGGCCGAAGAACCAGCGACCGACGAAGGTTGCCGTGCCGGTCGCGATAGCCACTGGCAGAAACGTGCTGACGCTCACTTCCGGCATCATCAGCTCGATGGCGAACATCACGCCGCCGATTGGCGTGTTAAAAGTGGCTGCAATGCCGGCGCCGGCGCCGGAGGCGACCATGGCAATGCGCTGACCGACCGGCATATTTATGATCTGGCCGAGCGTCGAGCCCAGCGCCGAGCCGATCTGGATAATCGGCCCCTCGCGCCCGACCGACGACCCCGAGCCAATGGCGACGGCCGAGGCGAGCGATTTTACCAGAGCCACGATCGGCCGGATTTTCCCTTCCTTATAATAGATGGCGTCCATCACTTCGGGTACGCCGTGGCCCTTTGCCTCCGGTGCGAAGTTGGACACGAGGAAGGTGACGATCACCGCACCAACCACGGGCGCCAGGATAACGAACGGTCCCCAGCGACTCGGCGCAGTGAAAACGTTGGCGTCGTAGGCAATGGCCAGCGTGCCGTTGAAGAACAGATTGTGCAGCAGCCCGATCAGATCCCGAAAGACTACCGCGCCCAGTCCGGTGACGATGCCGAGTCCCAAAGCGAGCAGCGAAAGAGAAAGCAGGTTCAGCCGCCGACTTTGCTCGTCGGCTGGTACCGTCTCGACGGGATAGAGAGTCTCAAGCTTCCTGATCGGACTTTCCGAATTGCTTGGCGCAGACATGCCGCTCCTTGTCATTGGGTTCGCCCGCCCGAAGCCGATGGACGGCCGGCAACTGGGCCGCGTCTCTTGCAGCCGACAAACGTCAGCCAAATCTGCTGGCATTTTCAGCTACAATCGAATATGTCATGCCATGACATAAAATGGCGGGATTGAGAAGAGTGGCAGAGCGCGAACGACCGGCACTCGGCGATTCAGCACACGAAAACCGTGTGGCGCGCCGTCGCGGCTGGACGGACGTTGTGGCCTCGCAAACGATCGATCCCGCGGATGACACTTTCGATCCCGTCGAATCCACGGCTCTTGACGACAGCGTCTATGAAGGACTGGCCGGTTTTCGCGGGGCGATGCGACGCTTTCTCGCCTTCAGCGAGGCCACGCTGACCGCCGCCGGCGTCACCTCCCAGCAATATCAGGCGATGCTGGCAATCAGGGTGCATCCGGACCGGGCAATCATGATCCGGGACCTCGCCCGCGACATGCTGCTGCAGCCGAACGGCGCGGTGCAACTGGTCGACCGTCTGGTCAGCGCCGGTTTGGTCGAGCGCAAGCAAGCTCCCAGCGACCGTCGCAGCGTCCTTGTGACGATGACTGTCGAAGGCAGCCACCTGCTGGAGAAGCTTGCCGCGGATCACCTGCGCGAAATGCTGCGGCAGGAGCCATTGCTGGCGGAATCGCTGCGGCGGCTGAGGCATCTGAGCCGATGACGCCATGAACAGTGACCCTTCGGAAGGAACCGACGCTGGTGTCCTACGTGCCGCTCAATGTCCTCAAGCCGGTCGCCCCTGACTTATGGATCGTCGATGGCCCTGAAATCACCTTGAACCGGATCGGGCTGAAACTGCCCTTCACCACCCGGATGACGGTGATCAGAATGAGCAATGGAGACCTGATCCTTCACTCGCCCGTTGAGTTTTCGCCCGGACTTCATTCGGCCCTCGATAAATTGGGACCCATCCGTTTCCTCGTAGCGCCGAATTCGCTGCACTACTGGTGGATACCGGACTGGAAGGCGCAATTGCGGGACGTCCCGGTCTATGCCGTCCCCGGCCTTGAAAAGCGCGCCAAAAGGCCGATCCAGGTCGACCAACTGTTGATGGACAGACAGTCTCCCTGGCCGAACGAAATCGATCTTCTGGTGGTCAAAGGCGACGTGCTGACAGAAGCCGTGTTCTTCCATCGCGTGTCGCGGACGCTGATCCTGACGGATCTCATTGAGAACTTCGAACTGAACCGCATCCACAGCTGGTTCCTCCGCCTGCTTGTGCATCTTTCTGGGGCCGCCGATCCCGACGGCAAGGCTCCGATCGATATGCAATTGACTTTCTTCCGCTCAAGCCAGGCTCTGCGAAAGGCGGTTCGGCAGATGATTGTCTGGGCGCCAGAGCGCATTATTTTCGCCCATGGCCGCTGGTACGAGAAAGACGGGGTGAAGGAACTCAGGCGCGCTTTTCGTTGGGTCTGAATGCTTGCGTGGCGCCTTAGGGCCATCTCGATCACGACGGTTGCCGCCGTTTCGGCCGGGAGAAACTATCCGGGGATCTTACGTCAGAAAGTCGATGTCGCGTCAGATTTTTTCGAATACCGGATCTAATGTCCCAAATTGCCCGATAAGTGCACGTAATTCCGGGTGAGGTCCGACCCAGAAAGTTCGAAAAGCTTCTAGGAATCCCAGCCAAACTGGACTCCCTGTCGATAAAGCTCCCCGCTGTGCGCCTATCGCTGCTCCGGCTGCGACCGTTTCCGCAAGTGGATCAAACGGTTGCCTGAAGATGGCGTGAACCTCGCCTTGGTTCCATTGGCAGTTCGACAGCACGAGATTCAAAAGCCGCTTTTTCTCATGCACAGGCTGTTTCGCAAGCAGTCGGCGGGCGTTGCGCGACAATTCCAGCAGCCGGATGCCATCCTCCATGTATGATTCTTCGGCGCTACCATGGCGCTCTATCTCGCATAGCAGCCGCGTCTGTTCGATTCGCCACTGTGCTGACATCCGGTCGTAGAAGGCGTTGTCGATGCGGCCATCGAGCTTGTCGAGGTACATGGCGTGCAGCCGATCCTCGAGCCGTTTGTACTCGACCTGGCATCGATGGATCGCCTGCTCATGCTCGCGGTGCTCGTCGGCATGGCTGGCCATGAGGGCTGCCTTGACCCATTCCCGTATCTCTTCGTCGAAATGCAACCGGTCAAGCAGGTTTGCGAATGCCTGATCGAGCACTTCCTCGCGGACATATTTCCGGCGGCAATCACCGTATCCGCCCCGGCCTTTGTTGGTATGCCCCGTGCAGTGATAGTAGACGTATTTGCCCTTCTTGATCTCAGCGACAAACATGATCGCAGCGCCCAAGCCCGCGGCGAGCGCCAACGGCTTGCCAATCACAGCGCAGGCAAGGCCGGCCGAAACGGCAACCAACAGCACGAGCGGTGCTGCGAGCACGAGCGTCGCCACGCCGGCCATATGGCAGCGCTGCCGGGCGCAAGCGGCAGCGCCCCGAGGAAGGGCGCGAAGGCGCGTTGAAGGCAGAGCTCGGACACCGCGTTGCCGGCGAGCACTCCGAGCACCGCCAAGGCAAGTGGCAGGCCGACAGTCCATAGAAGTTGGTCGTGGCGGAGTTTCGGCGCCGCAGTATCCAAGGCGATCACGGTATCGGCGACCGCATAGGCCAGAAGACCACTGCCGCCGAACGCGATCCAGGCAAGATCGCAGCGCCGCATCGCACGCAGGCCGGCGACCAGCTCGCGCCACAGCAATATCAGGACAAGCCCGTCGTGCCGCATTGGACCGTCATCATGTTTCCGATGTTGAAATAAGTCACCGCAATTGTGCCGCGAGTGCGGCGATCCGCTCATCCGCCGCCGGCCGGCTTCGCATTGACGTTCTTCATGGCGGCAAGCAGATAATCCTGCACCGTTGCCTGAAGATTGGTCGTGGCGGCGCGCACTGCGGCCATCGCCTGGCTGACCGCCGCTTCGTTGAAGGGTCGCGCCTTCTCGACCGCTTTCAGATCGGCGCGCGCCGCGCGCAGCTGCCGCAGCGCTTCGAACGTGCGGGCGCGGTTGTCGCGCATGACCGCGCGGAACTCCTTGCGCACCTCAGGCGAATAGGCGCCCGCGACCTCCGCCAGCAGCCCGCGCGCAACGGCCGCCTGGCGCAGGCCATGCGCGGCATAGCCAATGAAAAAGAAGTTGAGGGCAAGCGACAGCGCGAGCACAACCAGCACGGCCGCCCATATCCATGAACGCCTGGTCATAGCGGATCCCCCTCGCCCGGATCTGCCGCGATCGCCGACCCTCCATCATCTGCAAGCCTGGCGCCCGCAGCCAGCGCCAGAAGTTCGGAATCCTGGGGCTGGTCCTGAAGGCCTGCTACCTGGTAGCCGGCGAGCGTCGCGGCGACGAGGACGGCTGCCGTGCAAGCCGCGAGGCCCGCCGGCGCAACAAGGAAGCGCGGCAGCCGGGACGGCCGCGCCGCGCCGCGCTCGATCCGTGCCATCACCTCGCGCGCCAGGGCGCGATCGTCGCCCTCGACCAGCGCTGCATGCCGCACCAGCCTGTCGAGCGCGCCATCCGCGCCGGCATCGCCGTCAAGCGCCATGAACGCCAGGGCCGGCCCTCTCAAGGGCACCGGCCAGGCATCGATATCGTCGCCGAAGCGGCGCCGGTTCTTCTCGAATTCCTCGCGTGTCATGAGGACTTCCTTTCGCGGCCCTGGGCCGCATCTGCCAAAAGATCCCTGAGTGTACGGCGCCCTCGCACGAGCAACTGCTCGACCGAACCCGTGCTGGTGCCCATCACGTCGGCTATGCCGCCGATGTCAAGCTCGGCCACGGCCCTCAGAAGCAGCGCCATCCGCTGACGCTCCGGCAGGCTGGACAGGCCTTCGCGCACGATCGCCAGTTCCTGCCTGGCCGCCGTCGCGGTCTCGGCATTTGCTTCCGGCGCCGCGGGCTCCTCGCCGATGTCGTCCAGGCCGAAGAAATTGCGCAGCGCGCGGCGCCGGCGCTGGTCGATGCAGCGGTTGGCCGTGATCCGGTAGAGCCACGTCGAGGCGCGTCCCCTGCCGGGGTCGAAGCGCGCGGCCTGCTTCCAGACGGTCACGAACACCTCCTGCACCACGTCCTCGGCGTCGGCGGCATGGCCGAGATAGCGCGTGGCGAAAGTCCGCAGCCCACGGCCATAACGTGCCATGAGCTCGGACAAAGCCGCCTGACTGCCCGCGGCGATGCGAGCCAGAAGCTCGTCGTCGCCGCGGGACGCTTCACCCGGCACGGCGGCCGGCACCGGTTGACGAAGCATCGACGGCGAGGACGAAATCCGCGACGGTCCGGCTCGGCAGAAGGGCGAATTCCGACGTCAAGTCCCTCACCAGATGTCAGCGGCGCCAGCGGCGAAAGCCGTGAACCGTGTTGCCGTTCGGGCCTGTGAAGCTGCCGACCGAACGGCCGCGAAACGGCCCGGCCGCGGAATAGCGCTGGCCCGAAACGGTCTTGCCGTTCGGCCCCGTGGCAGAATAGCTCCTGGAGCAGCGGTCAACAACGCCGGCCTTGCAGGTGGAACCGGACGTGTAAGTGCCGCCGTTCGGTCCGGTTCGCGTCGTCGAGCCCGTATAGACGTTGCCGTCCCGGCTGACACTGCGGCTCAACTCGCCGCCATGCGCGGTCTTGCGTGTCCAGTCTTCCGCCGACGCAGGGGAAGCGGCCGACCAGACCACCATTGCGCCGAGGCTTAGCAGTGCAAGTTTGGCTTTGGAAATCATGTCACGTTTTTCCTTCCAGGTCGTGCGTCGGTTCAGTTGGCGTGAGCGGAGACGATGTTGCGAATGGTCGCGATCTCGTCGGCGGAGAGCCTGCCGTCGCCGTTGCGGTCGGCGAGATCGAAGAGCGGCGTGCTCGCCTGAAACTCGTTCTCGGTGACCTTGCCGTCACCATTCCTGTCCATGCGCCGCAAACGATTGCCGAGGCGGGCCTCGGCCGCCTCGGCGCGGTCCTCGATGGCTTGCCGGGCAGTTTCGATCTCCTTCTCGTCGATGATTCCGTCCCCGTTGCGGTCGAGCCTTTTGAACATACGTTCGCGGGCGGCGAGGATCTCGTCCTTCGAGATCGCCCCGTCGCCATTGGTGTCGAGGCGCTGGAGGATGCGCTGGCCGGGCATGTCGTGCGCCGCGGTGGCGCAGATCGGCGTGAGGCCTAGAAGCAGGCCCGCAAGGATCGCTGAGCGTATCATGGGTGGTTCCTTTCGATTGTGACGTCGCGGGGGAGCGACTGTCGATCAATACGCCGCCCGGTCCGTGCTCCTACGCCCGCGGCCGGATTTTTTTCGTTGGCCGCCATAGCGTCAGTCCCGGGCATCGAGTTCTCAAAAAAATTGCGGGCGGCGCGTAGGAGCCGTCGAACTTCCGCGTAGGAGACGCTGCAGGGACGGTCCGCGGCGGGCCGTCGATTACAGTGGAGACCCAGATGACCAAGATCGTAACCGCCCTTGCGGGGCTGCTTCTGTGCGGCTGCAGCGCGTTCGCTGCCGACCAGAGCGCCAGGGCAGCGTTCCGACGCATCGACACCAATGGCGACCGGAAGCTCGAGTTCAGCGAAATCCAGGCAGCGCGAGCGCGGATGTTCGACCGGTTGGACGTCAATCACAATGGGGTGCTCGAGCCTGGCGAGGTACGGGCGGCAATCGAAGAGATCAAGTCGAAGCGCGATGTGCAGGCTGCACGGTTCACCGGCCTGCAGGCCGAAGCAAACCACATGGACCGCAACGGCGACGGAAAGATCTCGCGCGACGAATTTACGGCTGCCGTCCCCGACAGGCTGCTGCAGGCGGACACCGACGGCGACAAAGCATTGTCGGTCACCGAGTTGCGGGCGCTGCGGCGCCAGTGACTACATCAGACCAGAGGAGACAATCGATGAACAGAACGATCAATGCTTTGTGCGGCGTGATGCTCAGCGCTGCGGCCCTTGCCTCGCCCGCAGCGGCCATGCCGCTTGCGGCGCCGGCAGCGCCGACGTCCGTGACGAGCCAGGCAACGCCGATCTGGTACCGGCGCGGCTTCTACGTCGTCGGCGGCGCCTATTACTACAATGGTTACCGGGGTTATTGGCGCATGCGGCCCGGCTATCGCTACTACAATGGCTACTGGTTCCCGGCCGCCGCCTTCGCGGCCGGCGTGGCGGCCGCCACGGTCGCGCCACCCCCGCCCCCCGCGGCGCGCCTGGCGGCCGCCCATGTGCGCTGGTGCTTTGACAACTACCGCTCCTACCGCGCCTGGGATAGCAGCTACCAACCCTATGACGGCCCGCGGCAGCAATGCCGGTCGCCCTATAATTGAAACTCGGCGCTGCCGTCATCGACGCCGGAAGGAGGCTCGCCCATGCAGAACCGCTCCATGCCTGCCAATACGGTCATACCGGTGCTTGCCTACCCAGACGTGGAAGCGGCCAGCCGTTGGCTTTGCGAGGCCTTCGGGTTCGAATTGCGGCTGACGATCGGCAATCATCGCGCCCAACTCGGCTTCCGTGACGGCGCCGTCGTGGTCACGACCCTGAAGAGCGGCGGATCCGCGCCGCCGCCCGAGGAATTCTCGGTCATGGTGCGTGTCGAGGATGTCGATGCGCACCACCGTCGCGCGATGCGCCGCGGCGCCATGGCGCTGACCGCGCCGACGAGCTACCCCTATGGCGAACGGCAATATTCCTGCCGCGATCTCGCCGGTCACGCCTGGACCTTCTCGCAAACGATCGCCGATGTCGCGCCCGAGGAATGGGGCGGCAGAGCCAAGCGTCACGTCGAAACGGATTCAGACGACACGCTTTAAGCGTTGTTTTGACGTATGCCGCTGCCTGCATGGGCGCAAAGCTGTCGTTGGGAATGCTTAATCGCTCGTGCTCACGCGCGCTATCAGCAAGGCACACGTGCCAGAGGTCGACGCCTCTTACCCGAAAGTCGAATCTACTGACCCACCTTGTCCATAAGCAACTGCAACTCGGGCTGCGGCGCGATCCAGAAAGTTCGAAAAGCTTCCAAGAACCCCAGGCGAATTAGATGCAGTCTGGGTCTGCGGGAGCCATCTCACAGCTTCCGCTCTGGGATTTATCTCGGCGTCGCTCAAATTGCGGTATACGACAGATGCGTGAAGCGCTCTCCAAAAATAGGCCTGACGATCCGGGATCCCTCACCCGAAGAAATTGGTCCTGCCCGCGAAATCCTTTCGCCTCGAAAGCAAATCTTCAGATTGATCCGGCAGGCTTGCCCATCGCCCCGACGAGGGAATGCGCCGGATGAATTTTCAGGAGAAAGCAGCTTAAGGCCTATCGACTGTGTCCGAACTGATGCAAAGCGACGGGAAGGAAGACCGTGTCTTAACCGCCGAAGTTGACCGACTTCTGGCGCGCCGCACGCGCGATATCCGCCTGAAGGGCGAGATTGAACGGCTGTTTCGAGCACGAGTCTGGTCGCAAACGGCGAAGATCATCCGAGCCTGGATGATCTGGGTGGCTTTGCTAGATGTGCTGACTCTGGCGATTAACATGCTGATCCTGCCAGAGCCGGTCGCGCTGTCCATGCTGCTGCCCGGCGCCATCATCCCGCCAGTGGCCATCGCCACAGTTTTTGTCTGGCGACAGCCGCGGGCGGCTTGGTTTCAAGCGGCTTCACTGATCGCTGGCGTGTTCTTCATTTTGTTGTCGGTCGCGTTAGTCGGCGTCAACGCGGGCGGCGAATTCTACGAGCGGCATTTGAACATCATGCTGTTCGTGGCCATAACAGCTATCATCATCTTCGGTATCCCTCTCGCCTGGACTGCCACCATTGCCGCGCTGGCGCTCGGTCTCTATCTCGTTTTTCAACTGCAGAATCCGGCTATTGAGTTTGGGAGCGCCGTCGCCGCAACGCTATTTTTTGCGAGCGGTATCTTCGCAACGGTCGCCGCTCGGCGCATCATGACAATTCTCGCTCAAAAGACTTTCCTTTTTGAGCTTCGCGACCGGCGCAGGGTCGCCGAACTGGCGGAAGCGAACGATCGACTGTTACTCCTGGCGAGAACCGATCCGCTCACCGGCATAGCTAATAGGCGCTGGATGACGGAAACGCTCAACCACCTATGGGGAAACGGAAACGGTCGCCCTGACGGTTTCGCGATGCTGATGTGCGACATCGACCACTTCAAGAAGCTGAATGATCACCTCGGGCATGCCGACGGCGACCGATGTCTGGTCGAGGTGGCCAGGATCATCCAGGACAACGTCAGGCGCGATCTGGATCACGTGGCCCGATATGGTGGCGAAGAGTTCCTCGTGCTCCTGCCCGAGGTGGACGAGGAAAAAGCGGTCTCCGTAGCTGAGAGAATTCGTGAAGGTGTCGAGGCTGCCGCGCTTCGCAACCCTGGATCCCCCGTTTCGCGCCGCGTTACCATCAGCATCGGAGTAGCCCTTCAGACTCCTGGGGAGACCGGCTCGCCGGAGCAACTACAGCGTCAAGCGGATGAGGCACTCTATCTAGCGAAGGAAACCGGCCGCAACCGGGTTATGCTGCACGGTTCGGAGCCAGTCGTGCGCAAGAGTTTCCGGTCGAGAGGATGACGCCGTAAGCGGTCGGATGATTAGCAGGCAATTGCCAAGGCAGCCTAAACTAGGTACGGGAACCGTGCCATTAGCGCAGAGAATAACAGCATCCTCGAACTCTCCGGTGCCAAGGTCCCCTTCCGGGTTAATGCGACCATGCCCGCCGCGTTTGCCGCTAGCTTCTCAGTCAGCCGCAAAGCATGCTTCAAGCTCTGGACTTCTACGACTTCTCCCGTTGTGTCGGTTTTCTGGAGTTACCTGGAGCACGTCAGCAAGGTCACCTCCTCCGCCGCCGAGGCGGACAATGAAGTTCACGGATATCCCGGCGCATATCCGCGATGGAGCGGCGAATATCGTCGGTAAAAGAGCGTCCGGATAGGGCTGTCGGCGGCTCCGTCGTGGGAACGAAAAAAGAAGAGAAGCAGAACTTTCGTGTGCGATTTTTGCACACCGCCTCCCGCAACTATCTGATATTACTTATCTATCTGCCCAATCCATCATCGGCGCCACGGCGATTATCTTCCTCATAGGCCTATTTCATCGCTGCCGCGGGTATCACAGTCAATTCCTTTGGCGCGACCTATCATATTCTTGTTTGATTTCAAAGAGTTCGGAAGGGATGGACAAAAGTCCCTCGCATGAGGAGACCTTTTCCTGCTTCACACTTTTTGTTAAAAGGCAATAGTCCGATTTGAAAATTCCACAAATAAGCGCGCAGCGACCGTATTGATCGAGAAGAACGAACTCGCCAAGCTCGATGGCCGCAAGCTTCTGCCCGGCATGTCGAGCGAAGCCATGATCCGGACAGGCGCCCGCACCGTACTTTCCTACCTCGCCGAGCCGATCACGCAGAACTTCCGCCGGGCCATTGCGGGAGAAATAGCCGCCACGCGCAGCACCGCCAGCGTCGGCCACAAGGCCGGCGCCGCGTCAACACCCTGCTTCAGAAGCCGCCGGAGATCTTAACGCCTCAAGGCGTTGCCATCGATTCCGCTACCCGAGCCTGTCGCATCCTCACATGATTGCTACCGGCGTGGAATAGTTTCCGGCCGGGCTCGGTATATGCGGCATCGAGGTGAAGTTTGTCCGCGCTCGCCATTTTGGAGAATTTCCGGTTGCTCAAGCACAGCGTCTCAGCCGCTGGAGCGCGCGAGACAAGTGTGAGCGCAACAGTATCTGCGCGGACCTGCCCGCGACCGAAAATTCTGCCGGTCGGACCCGGTATCCCCCTGCCCCATCTCCCAAGCTGGGTCGCCTCTGCGGAGACGCCTCATCATGTCGATCAACAGGGCGATTTCTGGCCATTGTCGGCCGGATTGCGGAAATCAACGTGAAGCAAAAAGAGTGTCTCAAACGGAGGAAACCATGGCAGCCAATCAAACGATTTCGCAGCGCCTCGACGAATATCAGCCCTCTAAGACATTATGGTTCTGGTCGGTCGTCGGCGCCGTGGTGCTGACAATGATAGTCGGCTTCACGGCTGGCGGCTGGACCCTGGCGGGAACAGCAGCGGAAATGGCGAAGGCATCCGCCATCAAGGCGCGAGCTGAACTGGTCGCCAATCTTTGCGTCCAAAAATTCATCACCGCGTCAAACGCGAGCGAAAACCTGACCAAGCTGAAGGGAACGTCCTCGTACCAGAGAGATAGTTTCATCAGCGACGGCGGGTGGGTGAAACTGGCCGGGATCAAGAACGATGCCCCGGGCGCCGCGGACCTGTGTGCTGACAAGTTGGCAGCGATGGACACGATCCCGACCAATAGCGTGGCTCAGGACAACACCAAAAGCTGACCGCCACTTCAGCTTTCGCCCGGCAGCGCGCGTGCGTTTGCCGGGCATTCATCGCGATGGAGGTGAGGCCATGTATGAAGCATCGTTTTCAAGGCCGGTACCGGTGGCGACCGGCATTTCGGGCGAGATCAAGAACCTTGCCAACGCCAATCAGGCGGTCGACTTGCTTACCAAGCACTGGCGCAGCGCAGGAAGTCAGAAGCATTTGGCGGCACTACGCGCCTGCCGCCAAGCCATGAACGGCGGCATGGCGGCTGACGTCGCCAGGAACGCAGTGGTCGATGCGGTTCGAGAGGCGCGCATGCTCGTCGAGTAGGCCTGGTCCCGACCAGCAAGCGGCGCCTCTGACGGGCGTCTGATGACGATCGATCCCTTCCGTATTCGCAGGTGAACGGCCATGAGTTCCGAAGTGCCGCTCGACTTCCTGACAGTCCGCCGGCTGGTCGGGCGCCGGTTACAACTCGTCCTCGCCCATTTCATTCTAACAACAGCGCTGGTCTCGATACCCGCACCTATGGCCGGGCTGCGGGCGGAGGTCAAAACTCTTCCTCTACCTCGCTTCGTCTCGCTGAAAGCCTCATCCGCCAACCTGCGCGTCGGGCCGGGCACCGGGTACGACATCCAATGGGTCATGACACGCCCGGGCATCCCGCTGGAAATCTACCAACAGTATGGCAATTGGCGCCGCGTAAGAGATTGGGAGGGAACCACCGGCTGGATCTTTGGACCGCTCCTGTCGGGGCACCGAACTGGGATTGTCGCTCCCTGGACGAAAAACAATGTCGCGCTGCGCAACAAACCGACCATCAATGGTCGCATCACTGCCTGGCTCGAGCCTCGCGTCCGAGTCAAACTGACACGGTGTGACGGAAAGTGGTGCGCTGTCGCGTTAGGGGAAACGTCCGGCTTCGTCAAACAGACCGACTTGTGGGGCGTCTATCCCGATGAATCGCTTTAGAGGGATAGCTCACCGAATGGCGGGTGGGATCAGACAGCACCTCCGCCGTGCCATGCAGAGACATAGCCGCGCATAAGCAGGAATGCAGAAAAGGCACCGCCAGCGGCGGGCCC
>NZ_JAIUIM010000063.1:0-1077 GCF_020165615.1 Mesorhizobium sp. BH1-1-5 | reverse complement strand
GCGCCGAGCTGCACCGAGGTCAGCCCGGTGGCCGCACTCTGGTCGCCGTCGACATAGAGGCCGCCCGCCGCAACCGTGGTTGCTCCCGAATAGGTGTTGGTGCCGGTCAGCGTCAGGGACGCGCTGCCCGTCTTGGTGAAGCCGCCGGCGCCGCCGATCAGGCCCGACAGCGTGAGGTCGGCGTCGGTCTGGAAGGCGCCGCCGCCCGCATTGAGCGTGATATCGCGGGCCGAACCGAAGGCGGTGGTGTTTTGCAGCGTGGCGCCATTGTCGAGAGACAGCGCGCCTGCCGCATCGCCGAGATTGGCGTCGGCCGAGACCTGCAGCGTGCCGCCCGCGATGGCGGTGCCGCCGCTATAAGTATTGGCGCCGCCAAGCACCAGCGTGCCGAGATCGGTCTTGACCAGTTGCGAGCTGCCCTGGAGCACCGAAGCGATGGTCGCGATATAGCCCGCGCCAACCAAGCTGCCGTCGCCGACCCGGATGATCGATTGCGGTCCGACCAGGTCGATGCTCTGCCCCTGGATCAGGTAGCCATCGGTAGCAAACTGCATGCCCGAGGCCTGCACCTGGCCATTCGTCGTGCTGTCGACGTCGACGATGCCGGCCTGGCCGGCGAAGATGGCGAAGCTGCCATCGGAGAACGGCGCGTTGATATGCCCGGTATCGTTCGTCCAGTTGTCGCCGCCGGCAGCCAGCCAGGTGCCGTCGCCGCCATCGACCAGGTCGTTGCCCTTGGGCCCGGCATCGCCGTCCCAGTAGTTGAGCGTGACGCCGGCTGTATTGACCAGGTTGACCTGCTTGGCGATCGAGGTCTGCACGATGTGGTCGGGCGAGTTGCTGACCAGCCCGTTGTCGGTCAGCGGCCCGTCATAGCTGATGATGCGGTAGATGCCCGGCCCGAAATCGCCGCCCGGCGTCTGCGCGACGTTCACGGCGCCGTCGAGCGACAGGCCGCCATGCACGACGGTGAGGTCGTTGTAGGCGCCGCCGACCACGCCAGCCTGGCCGAAATTGTAGTTGAGCGTCGCATTGGCGGCGAGCGAGAGGCTTCCGTTGATCGTCAGCGTGCCTGGC
>NZ_JAIUIM010000062.1:0-1161 GCF_020165615.1 Mesorhizobium sp. BH1-1-5 | reverse complement strand
ACCCCTTGTATCTGCACGGAGGAGACTTTGTGCGAGAAGAGCGACTGAGCCTCGAACCGGATGGCCATCCGATTCGAGGCTTGGCGAAGTCGCCCGACACCCCTCCGGTTACAACCGTGGATGAGCCTGGGATCTTCGCCTTCGTCACGTACGACCGAATAGTCGCTTGGCTCCAATCGCACGCACAAGGCAGGTTACCGTGAACAAGATCATATGTGGAGTGGATGTTTCGAAAGAATGGCTCGACGCCCATGTCGAGCCGAGCGGGGCGGCCGGCCGCTTCCGCAACGATGCGGCAGGCATAGCCGACCTGGCCAGCTGGTGTCAGGGTCATGGCGTCGAACTGGTCGTCATGGAGGCCAGCGGCGGCTGCGAGCGTCTGGCATTCCTGCTGCTGTGGGAGTTGAGCCTGCCTTGCGCTCTCGTCAATGCGCGCAGCGTACGCCGCTTTGCCGAGGCGATGGGCTGCTTGGAAAAGACCGACAGGATCGATGCCGCCATGATCGCCCGCTACGCACAGGCCAAGCGGGCACAACCGTCGCCGCCGCCGAGCGCGGCCCAGCAGCGGCTCAAGGCCTTGGTGGCGCGGCTCGGTCAGGTCACCGGCGATCTCACCGTCCAGAAGCAGCGCAAGAGCGCTGCCGCCGACGCCGAGACCGTCGCCAGCCTCGATGAGGTCATCGCGCTGCTCGTGCGCCAGAGCCGCAGGCTCGAGGGCGAGATCGCCTCGCTGATCGATGACGATCCGCTGTGGGCATGCCTTGACCGGGCCTTCCGCTCGCTCAAGGGGGTCGCCTCCCGCAGCGTCGCGCGCCTGATGGCCGAGTTGCCCGAGATAGGCATTCTGTCCAACAAGGCCATCGTCAAGCTGGCAGGCCTGGCGCCAATCGCCAACGACAGCGGCAAGCGCAGCGGTCGCCGGCCGGTGCGGGGCGGACGTGCCGGACCCCGCTCGCTCCTCTTCCTCATTGCCCGCATCGTTGCCAAATACGATCCGCATCTGGCCGCCTTCCATCAGCGGTTGCAGACCGCCGGCAAGGAGAAAATGGTCATCCGCATCGCGCTCGCACGCAAGCTGCTCGTCATTCTCAATGCAAAAGCACGCGACGCGCGCATCGAGTTCGCAAATGCAACTTGACACCTCAGATAGTCGCTCATCCG
>NZ_JAIUIM010000061.1:0-1246 GCF_020165615.1 Mesorhizobium sp. BH1-1-5 | reverse complement strand
GGCGACCAGAACTGGACCGACAGCAGCGGCCTGTTCGCCGCGCCCTTCGCCAATGCCAGCTTCGCCATTTTCCAGAGTGCTCCGGGCACAGTTACGGTCGACAACACAAATGGCGCGGTGCAGGCCGCGGGCATGCAGTTCGTCACCGATGGCTACCTCATCCAGGGAGCAGCTATCGGGCTGGTCGGCCCGCAGTCGATCATTCGCGTCGGCGACGGCACGCTGGCCGGCGCTGGCTATGTCGCGACCATTGCGTCCAACCTGACGGGCAGCAGCCAACTGGTGAAGACCGATGCCGGCACGCTGGTGCTGTCTGGGACCAACAGCTACTCTGGCGGCACGGCCGTCAACGGCGGCACGGTTCAGATTTCGGCGGACGGCAATCTCGGCAACGCTTCCGGTGGACTTTCGCTGAACGGCGGCAGGCTGCACACGACGGCCGACATCAATTCCGCGCGTGCCGTGACGCTCAACGCCGGCGGCGGCACTTTCGACACCGACAGTGCGACCAGCCTGGCGCTGAACGGCATCGTTACAGGGGCAGGGACCCTCACAAAGAAGGGCGGCGGCACGCTGGTGCTGACCGGCGCCAACAGCTATCAGGGCGGCACGGCCATCAATGGCGGGACGGTCGAGGTCTCGGCTGATGCCAATCTCGGCAATGCGGCCGGGGCGCTCACCTTCGACAACGGCACCCTGCACACGACCGGCACATTCACCGCGGCGCGAAGCGCGACGCTCAATGCCGGCGGCGGTACCTTCGACACCGACAATTCGACGGTACTGACGCTGACCGGCGCGGTCGGCGGGGCAGGCGCGCTGACCAAGGACGGCGCCGGCACGCTGGTGCTCACCGCCGACACCACCTATGCCGGCGGCACCACGATCGCGGCCGGCACCTTGCAGCTCGGCAATGGCGGCGCGACCGGCTCGATCACCGGCGACGTGCTCGACGACGGCACGCTCGCCTTCGACCGCAACAACACCTATACCTTCGCCGGGCTGATCTCCGGCAGCGGCGGCCTCGACCAGATCGGCAGCGGCGTCACCGTCCTCACCGCCGACAACAGCTATGCCGGCGCGACCAACGTGCGCAAGGGCACGCTCATCGTCGACGGCGACCAGTGGGCGGCGACCGGGGCGACCACGGTGGAGGACGGCGGCGTGCTCGGCGGCATCGGCACGATCGGCGGCGATGTCAGCGTGCTCGACAATGGCGCGCTCAACCCCGGCGATATCGGCACCA
>NZ_JAIUIM010000060.1:0-1338 GCF_020165615.1 Mesorhizobium sp. BH1-1-5 | reverse complement strand
TGTCGTAAGCACATGAGTTGTCCGGGTTAGGTAGCACATGAGTTGTCCGGTTTTATCGCCAGCGCATGGAGGCTGGGGATGGGACGGACAGTGTGGCTACAGGACCGGAGGATGCAGAAGTTTCGGGACGTTTTGAGCCGCTGGAATGGTGGCGATCTTTCGATGATGGAGGCTGGTGAGCTGCTAGGGATGTCGGAACGCCAGTTCCGCCGGTACCGTGATCGCTACGAAGAGGCTGGGGAGGATGGCTTGCGGGACCGGCGTTTGGGCAAGCTTTCGACACGGCGGGTGCCTGCGGAAGCGATCGAGGAGATGCTGGAGCTTTACCGGAATCGTTACGTTGGCTGGAATGTGAAGCATTTCCACGAGCACCTGATACGCGATCACGATTTCAGCTGGGGCTACACCTTCATCAAGACGCAGTTGCACGCGGCTGGGCTTGTTGAGCGGGCCAAGCGGCGCGGGGCGCATCGACGCAAGCGCGAGAGAAAGCCGTGCGAGGGGATGATGCTGCACCAGGACGGCAGCCGGCATGCCTGGCTGGCTGGCCAGCCGATGCTGGACCTGATCGTGACGATGGACGACGCCACGAGCACGCTCTATTCGGCCTTTCTGGTTGCCGAGGAAGGCACGGCGTCGAGCTTTCAGGGGCTTATGGAGACCTTTGCCGCCAAAGGCCTGCCCTCGAGCCTCTACACCGATCGCGGCAGCCATTACTTCGTGACACTCAGGGCCGGCGAGGCGGTCGACAAGAGCCGGCTGACGCAGGTCGGGCGGGCGCTGCGGCAACTGGGCATCGAGCATATCCCGGCTTATTCGCCTGAAGCTAGGGGCCGCTCGGAGCGGATGTTCTCCACCTTGCAGGATCGGCTGCCAAAGGAACTGGCGCTGGCCGGCATTGCCGATATCGAGGCCGCCAACCGCTTCATCGCGCAGACCTATCTGCCAGCTCACAACGCCCGCTTCGCCAAGCCGGCCGCGGTCCAGGACAGCGCCTTCGTCGCCGCCGATCCGGCCGTTCTGGCCGAGATCCTGTGCCTCCAGGAAGAGCGCGTCGTTGCCCGCGACAACACCGTCGCCTTCGCACGGCTCAGATTGCAACTGCCGCAAAGTCCGATCCGACACCACTTCGTCAAGGCTACGGTCAAGATCAGGCAATACCCTGATGGCACACTCGCAATCTTCCACGGACCCCGCCGCATTGCGACATACAGCTCAGGAGGCGATCCAATCCTAGAGGGATGCTCAATCGGCAGGGCTGCGTGAACCGCTTCGACGCAAAACTGAAGCGGACAAATGATGTGCTACCAAACCGGACAACTTGATTAGCTACCGACA